>JAQCFT010000495.1 GCA_027619545.1 Verrucomicrobiota bacterium
TGCGCCCCTTGTGGCTTTCCTTTTCAATTTTGCTTTTCAAAGGAAAACCCTGACGCGTTCGACCAAATCACGCCCCATCGGAGCGGAGTGATAGTTGGGTTGGATGTCTTTAGGCTGCCCATTGTGAAGTGATTTGTGGGATTGTTTGCCACAAGGCGACGCGCCAGGGACGGCACGTCCTACCCTGAGGCAACCGCAGGTAGAACGGATCGTCCCAATGCGCTCCTTGTGGCTTTCTTTTTCAATTTTGCTTTTCAAAGGAAAACCCTGACGCATCCGATCTTACTCGCTGAGGCGTGGCATTCTTTCAGAGCACCTCTTTCAGGAATGTGCCTGTATGGGAACCTTTGCACTTCGCCACTGTTTCGGGTGAGCCTTCCGCGACGATTTGACCTCCGGCGTGGCCGCCTTCGGGCCCCATGTCGATGATCCAGTCGGCGACTTTGATGACGTCGAGATTGTGCTCAATGACGATGACGGAATTGCCTGCTTCGACGAGTTGATGAAGAACCATCAGGAGTTTTTGAATGTCCTGGAAATGGAGTCCTGTGGTCGGTTCATCGAGCAGATAAAGGGTGCGGCCGGTTTCGCGCTTGGCCAGTTCACGGGCCAGTTTGACGCGTTGTGCTTCGCCTCCTGACAAGGTGAGTGCCGATTGTCCCAACTTGATATATCCCAGGCCGACATCGATCAGTGTCCCCAGGATGGTTGCTATCTTGGGTTGGTTTTCAAAAAGATCGCGGGCTTGTTCGACAGATAAATCCAGCACTTGTGCGATGGAATGGCCTTTGAAGGTGATGTCCAGGGTGGCGTCGTTGAATTGCCTGCCATGACAAGTCTGGCAGGGGACGTAAACATCCGCCAGGAAATGCATTTCAACTTTGATCGAACCGTCCCCACGGCATTCTTCGCAACGTCCGCCTTTGACGTTGAATGAAAAGCGGCCTTTTTGGTAACCCGCCGCTCTTGCCTCGGGCAGCATGGCAAACAGATCGCGGATGAGGTCGAACACTTTGGTGTAGGTGGCAGGATTGCTGCGGGGGGTCCGGCCAATAGGGGATTGGTCGATGTTGATGATTTTGTCGATTTGATCCAGACCATCGATGCCGCCATGTTTCCCTACTTTTTGAGTCGAACCGTGAAGGTGACGTGACAAGGCCGGGTAAAGGATGCGATTGATCAGGCTTGATTTTCCTGCGCCGGATACGCCACTGACCGCCACGAAAAGGCCGAGGGGAATTCTGACATCCATGCCTTTGAGGTTGTTCTCCGTAGCTTCCCTGATCGTGATGTATCGATTCGTCTCTTTGGAAGGTTCCCGGCGTTTGGCGGGAAGGGAAATGGATTGCTTTCCAGATAGGAAACGTCCCGTGGCTGATGCAGGGTTTCTTTTGATGGATGCGGGTGTTCCCTCGGCGACGACCTGTCCGCCCAACAAGCCCGCGCCCGGGCCCATGTCGACGATCCAGTCGGCGGCTTCCATGGTGTCACGGTCATGCTCGATCACGACCAGTGAATTGCCGATGTCCCTCAGGTGTGCCAGTGTTTCGAGGAGGCGGATGTTGTCGCGTTGATGCAGGCCGATGGAGGGTTCATCCAGGATGTACAGAACCCCGGTCAATTCCGAACCCACCTGTGAAGCCAGTCGGATGCGTTGGGATTCTCCGCCTGACAGGGTCGGTCCTTTTCTGGATAGACTCAGATAATCCAGCCCCACGTTGACAAGGAATTTGAGTCGATTTGAAATCTCTTTGACCAATTCTTCTCCGATCAAATGGTCATTATCCTCGAAGTACAGGGATTTCATGAACTCATAGGCTTCGCCAATGGTCATTTCCACCAGGTCGCAGATGGATTTACCTTGGAGGCGCACGTGTGCGGCTTTGGCATTGAGTCGACGACCGTGGCAATCCTGGCAAGGCTGCTCGGCCATGAAGGATTGGTAGAACTTTTTCTGTTGTTCTGATTGCGTGTATTCATAACGGCGCATCATGGTTTTGAGCACGCCTTCCCATGCCATGTTGACATCTGCCTTGATCTTTTCGGAATTCCATTTCACTTGGAATTCCTTCCCATTGGAACCGTGCAGCAGGATATCCCGTTCGTTTTTTGAGAGTTTGTTCCAGGGTTTGTCAAAGTTGAGTTTCCATTGTTTCTCCATGGCATGAAGTTGACGGGCTCCCCATGATTGTTTGGGACCTTTTTTGCTGTCGAAGTAATTCTTCAAGGGGACAATGGCACCTTCGCGGATGCTGAGTGTTTTGTCAGGAACGACCTTGTCCGGATCGATGGCCAGGTGGGTGCCGATGCCATTGCAGGACGGACACATGCCCTGGGGGGCGTTGAATGAAAAGAGCGGGGGATCGAGGTCGGGGTAGGCATGATCACAACAGGATCGGTTCTCGCTCATGGTCAGGTCCTCGCGGTCCACAATGTGAATGATCATGCGTCCATTGCCCACTTTGAGGCATTGCTCGACGGAATCGGTGACGCGTTGATGAAAGTCCTTTTGGTTTCGGATGGCCAGGCGGTCCACCACGATTTCGATGGAGTGTTTCCTACGTTTGTCGAGTGTTGGCAATGAGTCCAGCGGGTAGATCACTCCGTCAATCCGAACGCGTGAGAATCCATCCGTGACCAACTGAGCCAGACGTTCGCGATGTTCCCCCTTTCGGTTCTCGATCAATGGCGCGAGTAATAGCAACTTGGTGTTTTCCGGTATGTTCAGGATTTGGTTCACCATGGATTGCGCATGACTTCGACCAACGGGTTTCTCGCATTTGATGCAATATTGGGTTCCAAGTCGGGCAAACAGAACACGCAGGTAATCGT
>JAQCFT010000496.1 GCA_027619545.1 Verrucomicrobiota bacterium
TTCAATGAATGGACCATTGGGCTTGATCCATCCGATGCCGATTTTTCAGGAGCTGCTTCCACAGGGAAAGCGGGCTTGTCAGCCGCCTCGGGTAATATCGCTTCTGGAACGGATGTTGCCTATTTCAGTGTTAATGGAGGCACTGTTGATTCTTCAACCAGTGGAGATGCGTTTCGTCCTACCTCCAGTTTCAGTATTGCCAATGATTATACTGATTGCCAAAAGTATTTGCGCATAAGGGGCTCGCTGATGCTTTTTATCCTCACGCCCGCTGCGCTAGGGACGCAGTGACGCAGAGTTTTTTCTGAAATTACTTTTGGTAAACGTTATATGATCTGTCTTTTGCCTCATCCAATGGCGTGCTGGGTATCGGGTTTGGGATATAGGTGAAGAAACTTCTTAAGGAAGTCAGATGGTGATCGTTTCCGCTTTTTGACGGTCAGTCTGCTCAATAGTTCATTTCGCCAAAGGTGGTATCAAACCACAATCCGTTGAAATCAAACTGGAAGGATGGTGGCTCAAGGGATGCCTGAATCAAGGTGAACGTATTGCGCCTGTCCAGATGATCCATCATTTCCTGAACCATTTCCGGATCGAAGAAGAGGATACGGTATCGCCCTGGTCGAAGTTTCTGGCGTTTGAGCGATGCCAATGATTCCACGGCGATGGGCTCAGAGGAGGTGGAAATCAGTATCTGGCAGCCACTTGCTTTTGTGGAAATTTTTTTGATGCGTTTGTAATCCTCCGGTTCGCATTCCCCCCAGATCAGGGGACGTTTTTCGAGATCCCATTTTCCAAAGGCCGGTTGATAAGGGGCATCATCACTCAGCGGGCGACCATTGATCTCCATCCCTTCTTCAAAAGCGACCACAAATGCCAATAGGCGAAGCACCAAATGCCGCCCTTCTTCCCATTCATGCCGGACGATTTCGACATGTTCGGGAATGATACGGCCAGGATCATGACTCTTCAGATCAAAATGGTAATGAAAACCTCTCACGGATCAAATGGAACGCTATCAGTTAGTTGTAAATGTTTACGGGGTGTGTTCCTTCGTGGATTTGTTGAAATCCTTCGACTCACTCCCTAATCATCCTGTTTCTCACCGTGATAACCAATCTTTTTTTATTTTTGGTCGGCTACATGAAGGTAGAAATCATCCAACAAATCAAGCAACGAAGTCTGCTTTTCCTCTCAGCTTCGTGACTTGCTGTCTTTGTGTGAGAAAATGGAGGAATGACCCGAAAGGTTGAGTCTTCACTTTGGTTGAGTTCACCTCATGGTTCCACAATTTGTAAGCCAAAACTTCCCAAATCAACCGGCTCGCTCAGGGGACCATCAGGGATTTCTACTTCGACTAATAGAGATGCAAGTTGTCTCAGAGCAATCAACATTTGGTTCCAAGTCGGGCGTTCCCGAAGGATGACATTTAGCCAATAGTTTCCAGGCGAAACGGAAAATACTTCAAACGATCCTTCCGTATTCTCGATCAAAGGAAAACTTTGTTTTGGTCCAATGGGCATACCCAAGTTTGGGAGTTGCCGGTGGGCAACAAGGCAAGTTGCAACCTCCAAATATTTACCTGAACCTCACAACGAATAGTTCATAATGGTTACTGCTTCCACTTCGTGTCCTCGTGCTTTGGTGTGAGTATTTACTCGTCATGAAAGGCCCTCTCCGACAGTGTTCAAGCAGACTATGAGTAAACTGAATTCCCTATTGTTGACTGTATTGACGATTTGCTTTTCCCAATATGCCTGTGCTGATGATTGGGTGGTTACCACTCCTCCGAAGGACCTGGAGCTGTCTCCCTTCTACGAGAAGTATGTCAGCGTGGCGGGATACCCGGTGATCAGTTCGGGTAAGGTGAATGATTATGCGTTGAAGGAGGCCGCCTATCTGATCGACATGATGTTGGCCAAACGTCCGGATGTCAAAGAGGCGATGATTGAAAGTGGTTCACGCATGATTGTCATGGCTTACGACGAATTCACCTCCGAGATTCCTGAGCATGCTCATTTGCGTCCCAAGGATTTTTGGGATGCCCGTGCCCGCGGGTTGGGTGGTTCCAGTCATGATCCCGTTTGTTCGTGCGGCGAGGAAAATTTGTTGGCTTACGAGGGGGATCCTTACGCTGCTGAGAATATTTTGATACATGAGTTTGCCCATAATATACACTATCGGGGAATGAACCGGATGGACGATACATTCGATCAACGCCTTCAACAGACATACGACAAAGCCATGGAAGCCGGGTTGTGGCAGGGAAAATATGCCTCGGTGAACCACGCGGAGTATTTTGCCGAAGGCGTACAATCCTGGTTCAACAACAACCGTCCGCCCGATCATGATCACAACCACGTGGACACAAGAGTCGAACTCAAGGAGTACGATCCGGCTTTAGCCGCGATTTGTGAAGAAGTCTTCGGAAATACCGAACTGGTTTACACCAAACCTACCCATCGACTACGGGATCACCTTGAAGGATATGATCCATCCAAGGCCCCTTCGTTTGCCTGGCCAGAACGACTGGACGACGTGCGCAACGCGATCCGTGCAAAAGCTCAAGCGCGAGGGAAAGAGGACGAATAAGTCGAAAGGCTGAAGAGCAGCAAAAACTTCGTGTCTTGTGCCTTCGTGTGCGAAAAGACAGCATCCTATTGTTGCTTAAACATCGGGTTTCGCCCATGCGGGTGGTTCATGCAATTGGTAAAGGACTTCGCCGGCTTTCGGGACGTGGAGGATGCCCTCCGACTCGCGGTTGGTGTAGTCGTCCATGTTGATGGTGGCCGGATCGCGGTAGCCGAGGTTGATTTCCTGGCAGACTGCTT
>JAQCFT010000497.1 GCA_027619545.1 Verrucomicrobiota bacterium
CATGATCGGCTACTGACTGATGAGGTGGAAACACCTTTGATCTGAACCTGAACATAGAAAAACAATCATGAAATCGAACCTACCAAACCGAAACACCAACGCACCGGCAAACAAAAAGCAGAGCCGATCTGCTGCCTTCATCATAGCAGTCATCCTGAGCACCATTACCATGGGTTGCGGCCCTACAGAACAAACAAGTGTCCCACCAGGGTTGGCTTATGAGAAGGTTTCTGATTTTCTCCACACCATTTTGGAGAATGATCGAACCGTCTACACCAAAAACGTGGTCAATCGTCTGGTGAAGCAGGAAAAGGTCATTGCAGCCAGCGAACATTGGGGTGATGAAAAAGCCCTGCCACTTCCGGCTCAAATGTTTCGAATGGGGGCCGAAATGACCGCGGAAAAAACATCTGAATTCAGTTATTCACTCCAATCGCTATGGCCCATCAACAAGGCAAATGCCGCGGGACAAACCGATGTGGAAAAGGACGGCCTGAAATTTGTCGTGGATAACAAGGGCAAGGCCCCCTACTACGGGGAAGAAACATTGGGCGATAAAAAATATTTTGTGGGCGTCTATGCGGACGTGGCGGTCGCCCCCGTGTGCGTAGACTGTCACAACGGCCACAAAGATTCACCCAAAACCGATTTCTCACTCGGAGATGTCATGGGCGGTGTCGTCATCCGAATACCGATGGAATAAACGCTTTCACGGTCTATAAAACACTGAATTTATATGCCCTTTCAAACCTATGCTAAAGCATGTATTTATTCCTACCCTCGTCATTTTGTCCACATCAATGCAAGGCTGTGGACAAAAGCAGGAAATGGTTGATTCCCCCACTTCACCAAGCGTTCCAGAGGAAAGCTCTCCCTTCGATCCCATGAGTCTTCAGTTGGAAACCCGGGATTTGGTGGAAGGACGAAAGATCTGGATAGATACCTGCGCCGATTGCCACTTGGAGGGACTGGGCGGAGCACCTGTCATAGCAAATAAAAAGGACTGGAAGGAACGCATAAACAAAGGCATGGAAACGCTTTACTCCCACGCTCTGGAAGGTTTCTGGGGAGATGTCGGAGAGATGCCTTCCAAAGGTGGAAATGAAGCTTTGACGGACAAGCAGGTCAAGTTGGCTGTTGACTTCGTCATTCATGCCAGCAAGTAAGCCAATTGATAAAAAATAAATATATAAATAAAGACAATGAGTCTCACAAATGAAGAAGTCCAAATGGTGCAATCCAGCTGGGGAAAATGCGTCCCTATTGCAAATAAAGCCGCAGAACTTTTCTATGGAAAACTATTCGAACTGGATCCCTCTCTCCAACAGTTATTCAAGGGAGACATGAAGGAGCAGGGTAAGAAACTCATGACAATGATCACGGTGGCCGTACGTGATCTGAGTGATCTGGACAAGATAGTGGGCGCTGTGAAAGAACTTGGACTACGCCATGTTGGATATGGAGTAAAAGATGAACATTACGACACGGTCGGCAGTGCATTGCTTTGGACTCTTGGTCAAGGATTGGGGGATGAGTTCACAACCGAACTGGAGGATGCCTGGACCAAAGTATACCAACTGTTGGCGGGTACGATGAAGAAGGCCGCCGCCGAGGCCTAGCCTCCACATCTCCATCTTGTTTTGATCCAAATCGTTCCTCAAAAGCCGATTCATTCAGCAGCAGCAGCTCATGTCTATCGCTGGATGAATTGGCTGTCCCTTCCATCAAGTTAGATCCAAAACACTTCATCCCATTAAAACGACCAACACAACCAGAACGGACGAATCGTTGAAAAGCGGGCGTTTGATCATTGTTGGAGGGGGCATGGCCTGCCACCGACTCTGCCATACCCTTCTACAGCATGGATACGACACCTCGAAGATTGAAATTTATTCAGAGGAGTCGATTCCCCCCTATGACCGTGCCAATCTTTCCAAGAACATTGGAAAAGGCACCAGCAGAGCCCCTTTTCTCAGCCAGCCCCAATGGTACCAAAAACACGGCATCCAACTTCATCTTTCACAAAGAATCCAGGGATTGGATACTGATAAGAAGTGCCTGTATTTGGAGGATGACCGGTCTGTTCCCTTTACAAATTTAGTGCTGGCTCTGGGCGCTAAACCAGCCTCTCCTAACATTGAGGGGATCGGTTTGGACAGAGTGTTTACTTATCGTAGTTGGAATGATTTGTTGAAAATCAAATCTCTGTGTGGAGCGGGAAGCAGGATCGCAGTGATAGGAGGCGGATTGCTCGGCTTGGAAGCCGCTGCCGCATTACACGTTGCCAAATGTGACGTAACCGTGTTCGAAAAGGCCAACGCTCTCCTCTGTCACAACCTGAACGAGGAAGCAAGTCAGGTATTGCAGGAAACTTTGAGGGAGCTTGGCATCCAAGTTTCACTGAAATCCACACTCAAGAAAATACACCCGGAATCGGGTTGTTTAAAACTTCTCTTTCATGATGACACACAACATGAGTTCGATGGAGTCATTGTGGCTACAGGACACCGCCCTGTAGATGAAATGGCAGCAACATCAGGCATCGCTGTATCCCCAAAAGGAGGGATTATGATCGATGAGCACTTGAAAACGAATCATGAGAACATTTATGCCATGGGTGATTGCACCTCCTTCCAACACTCCCATTTTGGTGTTGTTCAAGCTGCCTACGAACAAGCGGATGTCCTGGCTGCCCGGCTTAGCGGGATTGATCAAACCTACAAACCAACCGGAAGATATTTCCGCTTGAATATCGTTGGCATAGAAATCTCGACATACGGAGAAAACCTGGGCGATGGGGAACATCTGGTATT
>JAQCFT010000064.1 GCA_027619545.1 Verrucomicrobiota bacterium
GAAAAACATTGCCTGGAAGGTGGAGTTGGCCGGGAAGGGGACCTCTTCTCCTATAGTGAATGGTGGGCGTGTTTTTGTGACTACTCAAATGGAGAACAATGATCTTCAGGTGATGGCTTTTGATTTCCGGGACGGCTCGCAGCGATGGAGCCAGAAAGTGGGGAACGGACGATTGCCCACCCACGAATTCCACAACATGGCCACCCCAACACCTGTTACCGATGGGAAACACCTTTGGGTGTTTTTTGGGACGGGGGATCTGGTTTGTCTGACAGCTGACAACGGGAAAGAAGTTTGGCGTCGCAACCTGCGAACGGAGTATGCCGATTACAACACCAATCACGGTATGGGGAATTCTCCTGTCCTGCATGACGGAACCTTGTTTGTGGCTTGCATGCACCAGGGACCATCCTATCTGATCGCCATTAATGCCGCCAATGGCGAGACCCGCTGGAAAGTGGATCGCAACCTCAACGCTCGTGAAGAAGGGAATGATTCCTATTCAACACCCGTTTTGGTTGATGTGGATGGGACGACTCAGGTGGTATTGTCCGGGGCCGAAAGCCTGAATGCCTATGATCCCATGACTGGAAGGGAAATCTGGAGATCGGGTGGGATGGAGGTGCCGCATCCTTATGGGCGCACCATCTCAGGACCTACTGCCGGGGAAGGAAAAGTGATTACGGTGGCTTCCGGTTTTCGCAATCAAGGTTACGTCATCGGTGTAACGCCAAAGCGCAGTGGTGAAAGTGTTTCTGTTGAGCGTGACTGGACTCAAAAGCGTTATGCTCCCGATTGTCCGACACCGGTCATCTACGAGGGCAATATATATACGATCCGTGACGATGGTATGGCTTCCTGCCTGGATCTTGAAACCGGTGAAGCTCACTGGCAGGAACGTTTGTTCTCTGAAAATGTCAAAGTCTCGCCTGTCGTCGCCAATGGTTACGTTTACTTCACCACAGGCCGCGCCAATACGAAAGTGGTCAAGGCTTCGGACAAGCTTGAGATCGTCTCCTCAAATGAATTGAACGAGGAAACCCTATCCACCCCTGCGGTGAGTCAGGGGAGCGTCATCATTCGGACCTTTGATCACTTGTATCGGATCAAGTAGGCCGTTCTTATTTGACGGAGATCAGCGCTTCGATCCAGTCGTTGAGTTTGACGCTTTCCGATGCCACATCGGCTGTGATCAAATAGTTGCCGGTGTTATTCGGAGTTTTCACAGTTACTGACAGTGTTTTGGTTTGGTGAGGGGGGATGGTTAATTGCCCTTCCTTGCTGAGTACTTCGAGTCCATTCCATCCTCGGGGTGTGATGGTAAAGGTCCTTTCCTTGGGGGAATGATTTGTCACTCTCACTTCCACTTGTTGAGTTTGACCGGGTGCTGTGTCCACACCGTAAGGATAAAAGACTGCCCATTGTTCATCGATGCCATAATTGAGGTCATCCCAGGGAAACAGTTCTTCCAATGTGGTGGCTCGTTCGCGGTATTTGGATTCAAGGTAGTCCAGTTCTTCGCTCGAGAAGCGGAAAATATAGGGAATGTGTTCATTGATCATCCAGGTGTTCTCCGGTAGTTCGCGCAGCATGCGCATGCAGCGGAAGTAGCCGGTGTCCTCGCGCATCAGGTTTCGATTAAGCAGGCAATAATCGTCCAGACCGGAAGGCGCAAAGGAATCCCCCACGAAAAAGATGGGATCTTGACCGGGTTTGTTCACGAGGAGGGCTCCGTGGTAGAAGGTTTGCCCGGGGTAAAAGTGGAAGGTGAAATTGAATTCACGCCAAGCCATCTCCGTGCCGTCTTTCATGGCGATGATATCCGGGATGGCGTTGGTGGTCAGGGCTGGAATGTGGTAGGCGCCGGGTTGCCTCAAAACGTCCGCATACTCGGTGGTGGCATAAACCGGGCAATTGAAAGTTTCCGCCGCCTTTTGAACCATGTCAGTGTGATCATCGTGGATGTGGGTGACAAAGATGCCTTCCACTTTTTCGATGAGACCACTTTTGATCAGATTTTGAATCTCATCGATGACACGTTGATTGCCACAGTCCAGCAGAAACGCAAAACTGTCCCTGGAAATGATCAAACGTGAAGTTGAGAAGCCTTTGATCCATTCCGGCGTCTGCACATGAACCGAGTAGGGCATGAGTTCCACTGCCTCCTTCGATCCCAGAACACGCTCGCCGCACAAGCGCATGCGATCTTCTTTGAAATACCAGTTGAGCGCATTGGTGGACAGGTAGTTTTTGTAAACGGATTGGACACGGGCAATCAATTTGTCGATGGACTGCGCTGGCGTTTCAATAACCGGTCCACGAGCGGGGATGAGTAGATCCGGATTGAGCGCTTTGATTTTTTCCAAACTGGAGACAAGTGCTCCCAATCTTCCGGCGTAGCCATGATAACCCCCGACCTTTGCTTCCGGAATGGCGTCCTGCAGGCTGTAAAGGTCGATGAGTTTGCCATTTCCAAAAATGAGATCACCGGTGAAAATTACCTTTTTGCCGTCCATTTCTGTCAGGTAGGACACCGAGCCCCGTGTGTATCCAGGGGTGTCGATCACCGAGCATTTCAAGCCATGCCAATCGATCGTGTCTCCTTCTTTGACCCAACGGGTGACAGGGAGGGAGACGGCGTTGACTTTTGTTGTTTGCTGGGCGTAGTCATGAAATCGTTGGGTGGTGAACCCATCCCAATAGGCCTCGGGCGTTTCCAACCAATCCCGTTCCGCATCCGGTGCGGCCATATGCGTGCCTTCCCGAAATTTCCTTGCCGGAGCAACGATGTCACGTCGTCCGTGTGTCAGCAGGGCCATGCGGGGTTTGGACGATTCGGACTGCGGATGGGGCGCATAGACTTCGATCGCGCCGGATTCCGATTCCAGTCTGATGCTGTTGATGGGGCCCGAGTGAAAACGGATGTGTGGGGTCAGGTTGGCTGCATGAAGCAGTGAACTTGCCCACATAACAGCGAAACCTGTACCGATCAAAACGGATTTCATGACTTAACTTGAACTGGATTGAATATTTGCTGCAGGAGATTAAAACTCAAAAGCATAGATGGTGGTGCTTTCGAATGTTTCTCCGGGGCGCAGGATGGTGGATGGAAATTCCGGATGATTCACTGAGTCCGGGTAATGTTGAGTTTCGAGACAGAACCCGCGCGGGTTGCCGGTGTAGAGCTGGACGCCCGGTTGATCTGTGTAAACTTTCATGATGCGGCCGCTGACAGGTTCTTTGGCGGTTGCGGTGTGAACAATGCTTTGGCCTCCACCGATAATGATGAAGTTGTGATCATACAGGTGGGGTCTGGGTTGGGTGTCGTCCGCGCGTTCTCCGATTGGGTGAGGCGTTCTGAAATCCAAAGCTGTGCCCTCCACGGAACCGATTTTACCGGTGGGTATCAGTTGCTGATCGGCCAGTGTGTAAGTCGCCGAGTTGATCCACATCTCATGGTTCTCAAACCCGCCTTGATCGGCGAGGTTGAAATAAGCGTGATTGGTCAGGTTGATCGGGCTGGGTTTATCCGTTTTAGCAGAGTAAATGAGTTTGACCTCATTGGCATCCGTCAGCACGTAGGTGACACTGACTTTCATGTTACCCGGGAAACCTTCCTCGCCATCTTTGGCTTCGTAAGTGAGTCTCACGGCTGAGGCATTGTCTTTGAACGGCATTGGATCGGCTTGCCACACCACTTTGGCGAATCCCTTGCGTCCGCCGTGGATGTGATGTGGACCGGCATTGCGGGTGACTTCGTGCTCCTTGCCATCGAGTGTGTATTTGCCATGTGCGATGCGGTTGGCAAACCGACCGATGACCGAGGCGGAAGGGTATCCTTTGAGAAAAGGCTCCAAAGATTCCTCGCCCTGAATCACGTTCAGGAGACCTCCCTTTCCATTTGGGATGTTGATGGCGGTCAATGTCGCCCCGTACTCGATGAGGCGAACTTCCATGCCGTTGGCGTTGCGTAGAATGTATTGCTGAACCGTCGTGCCATCGTCGAGTTGTCCGAAAATGCGTCCTTCGATGCGGCTGAAGGCTTCGGTTCCTACGGGGGTGAGTTTTCTGTGCTGGTTGCTGTTGTTTGATGAATCGGCTGACATATTCATTTGAATGACCGCGATGGCCAGAGTTGTGATGATGATGTTTTTCATGGGATTTGTAGTAATTCAGATTCGGTCCAGGGCTGCTGGCGATCCTGTGTGTTTTGACGGATTTCTAAAATTCTCGAAGTTTCCACCGGCTCGGCATCTTGTCCCCAAGCTTGACGGATAAATGTTAAAATGGAAGCAATCTGCGTGTCATCCAGTGCTGCGATGGGAGGCATTTCGGCTAGAATTTCGGGTGGTGCATACTGTTGGCCTCCCACCCGGATCGGTCCCTGTGCTCCATGCAAAACGATGCGAGTCAGGCGCTCAATCGAGCCCTTCACCCACTGAGATCCACGCAAGGGAGGTGCCTGTGCCTTCACCCCTTCGCCCGATGCCCCGTGGCACCCCGCACAGATCATCTGGTAGAGTTGCCCGCCTATCGAATCGGATGTTGGATCCTTTCCTTCATTGCTTCGTTGCTTCGCTGCTTGCAGGGCGGATTCATAGTTTGGATGTCCGGGCCAGACCAAATGATCGGCAAGGTCGTTCATGAGGTCGGCAAGCGTTGAGGTTGTCATTTCATTCCATTGCTCGAACGTGGCGGGTTTTCGGTTGAGAACGAACGGAGCGGTGGAACTGCTGATTAATTGGCCGCGTATGCCGGTCAGGACGGCAAGTGTTCGCCAAGGGTGGGTGGTTGATTGGTTTGCGGCCAGGTCCAACAGGATGTCCAGTTGAGTGGCGTTGTTGGACGCGGTGATGGCTTCGGCCAATGATTCAGCAAGTTGTGCGTAACCTGGTTGCTGTTCCTTCCAGTCGGGACGTGTGAACAGGAGTTGAAGGAAATTGAGTTCCCAATCCTGGAGCCCACTCAGGATCGCTTCTCTAATCAGGTAAGCGTCGGCATGCTTTGCTGCAATATCGCTCATGAGCGGAAGCGAATTGGGTTGGGGTAAATTGCCCGCTGTCAGGGCAGCTTGAAAGACCACATTTTGATTGGACTTGGCAGCGATCGATTCGAGCTGTTCCAGCAGAGAAGCCGATCGTTCAGGTGAATGCCGGCTTAAAGAATCCGCAACGCGAATGGCTGCCACCTGAACATGTGGATCCCCATGGTGAGTTGCATGTAAGATGCTTTGCCATACCTCTTCGGCAAATGGGCGAGGGGCCAGGTCCAGCGATGCGTCGATCTCTTTGACAATCACGGTGCGGTGGGTGGGGGGGATGGCCTGTTTGAATGCGACCAGCAAACCTTCCAGTGTCCACAAAGCATGCTCGACACTCACCGGATGGGGCGATGTTTTGATCAGGTTTTGCAGGAGAGGAAAGATGGATGGATCCCTACGCTCCACGAGCAAACGTTGAGCCGTGTCTCTCGTCCATCCGTTATTGTGTTCAAGTTGCTTCACCAACTGATGATTCTCCATACCTGAGAGTCGGGATGGACGTTGTCTTGGGCGGGTTGGATCAATGATCCGATACATGCGTCCAAAATGGATTCCCTTGTCCAATTCACGCGCGATGGTTTCCTTGCGGAGATAATCCGTCATAAACATCCCATACTGAGCGACACCGCGATACATATCCAGCAGCCACAAGGTCCCGTCGGGTCCGTTATAAATGTTGACCGGGCGGAATCGTTCGTCGGTTGAGGCGATGAATTCCCTGTCGTCATAGGCTTGAGTTGCCGAAAGGTTCAGCGGGCTTTCGGTAACGGTGTTTCGTTTGACAATATTTGCCGCCGGGTCGCATACGAAAGCATTCCCGACAAAGCTTGGATCAAATTGATTTCCCCGATAGATCAACGGGCTGCAGGAAGAAGCAAATACATGGAGGTGTCCGCGTTCATCCAGCACCTCAGGCAGGTAGCCGCGATTGACCGCGGTGTTCATGCGTGTGGTGTAAACGCTTTGATCGGTCGCGATGAAAAGATTAAGGCCCGCTGTCGATGGGTAGTTCTTGTTACGTCCCATCCTGTTGGGAGGTGTGAAATCCCCCAGCAATTGACTATTGTTGACGTTGTAGAACAATCGGCCATGGAGATCCTGGGTCATGCCCCACTGACCGCGCAGTTCGGTTTTTTCCTTGACCCATTTGCCATCGACCAGACGGTATCTCCAAGGCGATCTGCCATTATAGATCCAATTGTCCATGGCCAGCATGAGGCCATTGGGAGCGTGTTCGATGTTGCTGCGTCCGTAGTTGGCGTCGATGAGGAGTCGCAGGTCCGCGTGTCCGTCGTTGTTGGTGTCTTGAGCGAACTGGAGGGTGTAGTCTTCAACGAAAAGCACTCCGTTGTGGGTTGCCATCACGGCACGTGGCACGATGAGTCCATCGATGAAAACCGAGGAGCGATCCATGACTCCGTCACCATTGTCGTCCACCAATTTTGAGATGCGCCCGATGGGATTCCTTTCCCCCGAGCGATCCAGATCCAGCATGAAACTCCGCATTTCCACCACGTATGCCGCGCCATCCGCATCAAAAGACATGGCCACCGGTTCCTGGATCATGGGATCGGAGGCTGCCAGCAGCATTTTGAATGGGGTAGGGAGTGTCATGGTGTCCAAAGATTCCGCTGGGGTGAGGACCGGGGAAGGGGGGGGACTCGGGAGGTCTTTGCGAAGTCCCTGGGACTCGCTTCCTGTGGCACCGCTCATGTTGGTTTTCGGGACAGCTTTCCTCAATCCTTCCAATAAAACGGAAACTCCCAACTGACTTGTCTGTGATTCTTTGGTCCAGGAATCAAACCATGTATTTGCCTGGTTGCTGAATTCAGTGAATGACAAGTCTCCATCCCTGTTCGAGTCGAGTGCCACGAAGAATCCAAGGAAACGATTTGGCAGCATGCTGCGGGATGTGGTTCGGCGACCGCTGGTTCCCGCTGTCAACAGCGCGGGCATGAGGTTCAGGAATTCGGCTTGTGAAATGCGTGAAGACGAGTCGATGCCCAAGCGTTGTTCCCAGTCCAGCACGACCGATGTCCACTCCTGAAGGTTCAGTTGAGCATCCCCGTTCTGATCGCCTTGTTGAATCCATGCCTGAACAATTGTTTCCTCGGGGGAAACAAAGGAGCGGCGGCGATTGGGTGCCTCATTGCTTTGTGCGTGCAGGGACGACATGAGGGTCGTCAAGGTCCACACAGCAAGAATGAGGTGTTGAGATTTCATGAGCGGATCGTGCCAGTTCCGACATGTCGTGCCGTGGCTTTCCTAGAAAGGCGACACACCTTTGGTGCGCATTTGGATGCCATACACTGATTTACTGGCGGTAATGAACAGGAGGTCGTTGTTTTTTCCTCCAAAAGTGACATTTGCAGTCCAACCTCCCGGGACAGGGATGTGTTGGATTTTTTCGCCTTCGGGATTGTAAACGGTGACTCCGCGTCCGGTGAGATAAACGTTGCCTTCGTTATCAATGGTCATGCCGTCGGACCCCAGTTCGCAGAACAAGCGTTTGTTGATCACGTTACCATCCTCCTGGATGTCGAAGGCGTATGTTTTACGTCCTCCAATGTCCGCGACATAAAGTGTTTTACCGTCCGGCGTGCCGATCAGCCCGTTCGGTTGTTTGAAATCATCCGCAACCCGCACGGGTTTGACCGCACCTTTCTGAAGGAAATACAGGTGTTGCCCGTCTTGCTGCATGGCTGGATCGCGTTCCCAATAGTTGCGCGGATAGAGAGGATCTGTGAAATAGATGCCTCCATCGGGGCGGATCCAAAGGTCATTGGGGCCGTTCATCAGTTTGTTGTCGTATTGGTTCAGAATGACCGTGTGCTCTTTGTCGGGCGTGATGGACCAAAGTTCGTTCCTGCCATCGGCACAGGCCCAGAGATTGCCGTCTTTGTCGAAAAATGTTCCATTGGATCGTCCGGCCGGTTTCAGCCAATCAGAGAAGGAACCATCTTCGGCGTCCCATCGAACAATGCGGTCGTTGGGTTGATCGGTGAAAAACACATTGCCTTGGCGATCTGCGGAGGGGCCTTCCGTGAAATTAAATCCACTTCCCAATTGTTTGAGTTGAGCGCCGGGGGCGGTGACTGCCGGTTGGTGATTTTCAGCGACTGCATCCTGCGCACTCGTGATTGGCATGGCACTCAGGCACAGGCATCCTGTTATCCATTGTAGATTGATCAGTTTTTTCATAGGGAATGAGCTCATATTAGCGGGATGACGGTGTTGCGCAATCCTTGAATAAGGAGTGCCATCACTTATCATGCCGACCCGATTTCATCCATGGACAGGTTAAGACTTGAGCTCAATGCCGTACTCTGGCAATAAGGGGCGGTTGTGCGAAATGAATTTTCGGACCCCAACGTCAAGACAGCATGAACACTGCCCAGGCACAATTGAAAGCCATGGACGGATTCCACAGGGATCTGTCGGCTTTGTGTTGTCGTCTCGGGAATGATGCCTCCTTGACGGGGCTTCCTGGCTCCATACGTCTGGAACAGGTGACAGATTCCGACTCATTCCTTGTGTTCATACGCCAATACAAGGAACACATTCTTGAGCCCATCGAACTTCCGGCCATAGCATCTGCCATGACCTTGTGTTCCCAAAATGCCTTGCGCGAACTTCTGGATCTGGATGCAGGCCTGGGCAAGGAGCCTTTTATGAAGGTGTTCGTTGAGTCCAGTCGAACTCTGGGGCGAAACCAGCTTCGCAAGCTGAGGGGATTACATGATGTCCGGATGCTTTCCCGTTATCGAAATGCCGTTCTGGACGGGAAGGCGTATGGATGGCACCTGCTTGTCTACGGCATGGTTTTGCACATGTTTTCCATACCGCTCAGGCAGGGGCTGGCCAAGTATCAGACGCAGGTGCTTCTTGGTTTTGGGCAGGCTGCCTGTCAGTCTTTGCGATGGTCCGAAAAGGAATGGTTGAAGGTGAGGCACCAGCTTGAATCTTTTTCGGCGCCTTCACTTGAAGGGATATTGGCCGAGAAGGGATCCGGAACTCCCTTGTTGTCGATTGTTTGACCGGTGAGTTTCAGGGCCGAGGAGTGTGTTTTTTTCGGAACGTCGAAAACATCTCCCCATCGCAGCAGTGGTATTCGGTGCATTCAAACGATGCGGCTTGAGGAAGGCTCGTAAAACCTTTTCCATCACTCATGGTTGAATGACGGGTGCCACCGTAAACGAGAGGGGCTACCGTCAGGAATATTTCATCCACCAAATTCGCCCTGAACATCGCATCATTGAGTTTGCCCCCTCCTTCCAACACCATGCGTCTCATATTCCAATGCTCATGCAACCATGCGATCAACTTCCGAAGGTCGACGAATTCTTTTCCAAATGATCTGACTTCAACCCACGGCTTTAGGTGAAAGGTTGCCTTCAACAGTTGTTTTCCAGCTGTAGTGGTGGCAATCAGTGTGGGGGCCTTTTTGTTTTGAAACACTTTGCAGTCCGGACTCAAGCTTCCCGACCCCGAGACAATGATCTTTCGAGGGTGGATTTCCAAGCCGCATGCGGCGCGCATGGATTCGTATCGACGGCCCCCTGTGCCCAGGTCGATCGGGCCTGATTCAATGGTGCCACGTCCGCAGATGATGGCATCCATGGTGGCTCGGATCCGGAGTAATCGGTTGTGGTCACGGCGGCTTCCAAATGCCGACATGGGATCCATGGTTTGTCGGGGCGTGGATTCGAGCGATGGATGATGAGGGCCGCTGACCTTTCCATCGGCGGTCATCAGCATATTGACAGCCATCCACGGGCGTTTTGATGGGTTCGTTTCCGGTGTCATGTTCAGGTAAGGATCAGATCAGGCCAGGATCATGGCATCGCCGTAACTGAAAAAACGGTAACGGTTTTGGATGGCTTCTTGGTATGCCTTCCGAATGAGATCCAGTCCATCTGTTTTCCCAGGACTCGCGAATGCGGATACCAGCATCAATAGCGTGCTTTTGGGGAGGTGAAAGTTGGTGATCAGTTGGTCCGTTAGTTTGAAATCATATGGAGGATAGATGAAGATGTCGGTTCGTCCCTGGAGGGGGGCCGTTGATTGGCCGGGCTGCCAGATGCGGGCGAGCGATTCCAGTACTCTGAGACTGGTTGTTCCGACTGCGGTAATCTTGCCACCTCCGGAACGTGTTTTTTGAATGGCTTTCAGTGTGTTGGTCGATACCTGAAAACGTTCTTCATGCATTTTGTGATCGGTTATCCATTCTGCTTGCACTGGTGCGAACGTGCCCAATCCGACGTGTAAAGTCACCCAGGCGACTTCGACGCCGGCGTTGCGAATGTGATCCAGTAGTTCCGGTGTGTAGTGCAATCCGGCTGTCGGGGCGGCGACGGAACCTCGGGGGTCTGCATACACTGTTTGATATCTTTCCTTGTCCTCTTCGGTAGGGTGGTCCTTTCTTTGAATATAGGGGGGCAGGGGCATTTCCCCCAGTTCATCGATACAGTCCAAAATGGGGGCATTTCCGGAAAATTCCACATGATATCGTCCGTCTTCGGTTTTATCGAGCACTTCGGCTGACATGTCGGACAGATTTCCTGTCAGGTTGTGCAGGTTGATACGAGTTCCCGGACGCACTCTTTTGCCTGGTTTGAGCATGACCAGCCATTGGTTGGGCTGGGTTTCCTCCACCAGCAACAATTCCATTTTGCCTTCCGTTCCTTGCTTCTCGCCTCGCAGGCGTGCCGGGATGACCTTGGTGTTGTTCAGGATCAGGAGATCCCCTTTTTGTAGAAAATCCACATGGTCCGGGAAGCTTCGATGCGACACAGTCAGGTTCTTGCGGTGGATCGACAGTAAACGTGAGCGATCCCGCGCATCCGGTGTTGGATGCTGCGCGATCAGGTCCGCTGGGAGTTCGAAATCAAAATCCTCCGTTCGAAATGCGTGTTCTTGGGGCGTTGCCATGAAGTAAAACCATTCCGATAAAACAGGCTTCATTGCAATAAAAACAAAAGCGTGTATATTGCTTGGTCAATCTTGCCCAAAAATATGCGTTCCGGATACCGATGTACCCAAACCGAGGCGCAAAACAGTGGGAAAGTAGCCGGGGAGACAAAGTCAAGAGTGGGGGAAGTGCCCAAAAAGCCCGAACCGATAAAGTGAGGCTGCCTCTTGAGAACAGGGTGGGGGAAAATCCCAATCGTAAAATAAGCGATGTCCAGGCTACTTGGGTGAGTGAAGGAGTATCGTTAAAGTTCTGGTTTTTTGTCGTAAACTGCTCCTAAACATGGGGGGAATTCTACCTTCCATTTTTAAGTCTAAGCTTACTTTTTCGATATTTCCTATTGACCCGGTGGGGGAAATGACCATTTAATGTGTCGTTCGCCCAATAGGTGGCCCTTCGGGGTGTGATGTGTTTTTACTGGTGTGTCCGAGGATCAAACCATGTTTTTGGGTTCGGTGGAATCGAGCCTGGATGCCAAAAGACGAGTGCAAGTGCCCTCTTCTTGGCGGAATGCGTGTGGTTCTCCGAAGTTTGCGTTGGTCAAGTGGCAGCCCGAACCAAGCGAGAAGCCTTGCATCTTAGGAATGATGCCTTCGCTCTTGTTTGATTTTGTCAAAAAGATGAACGCCAAACCTTTTTCGGACCCCAAGGCCGAACGTGTTCGGAGATCGCTCTCGCGTGAAGCTGCCTTGTTGGAACTGGATTCAGCAGGACGGCTGACTTTGCCGGTGAATTTGATGAATGTCACTGGCTTGGCTCCGAAGAGTAAAATCATGGTCGTAGGCATGTTTGACCGGTTTCAAATCTGGAATTTGGACGACTATTTAGGTGTAAGCGAAGAAGACGACAAGGCGTATCCGGATGCGATCAAAGAATTTTAATCTACATCGGAATGAATTTGAAAAAATATCTGTCAATGGGTCACGTGGTTGAAGACTTGAATCTTCACGGCCGTTATTTGCCCTCGAAGCCCGGGATGATTCCCAGGTTCGATCATCGCAAACTTGGCGCGGCGCGTACCCATCGCAGTAAGCAAGGAACGAGACATATCGCTTTCAGCACCAAAACGGGTGGAATACAACCCCAGGAAGAGGCCATGAACGAAACGCACGCAAACACGCAATCTTCCGGCGCACACCGGAAGATTGCGGTTTCTACTCCCACCAAGATTGAGATAAGCGGAACACCTCGATCCAGACGGGGCGTATTCAAGAGAGTTCACGGCGGAACACCGAAGTTCCAGCGAGTTGAGGCAGGGGATTACCAACAGGATCTGTTCGAGAAGATGATTCCTATCGAACTGGGGCCTGATCATGGACAGTCATTCGAGTTGAAGATCCAGAAAAAAGAGCTGCCACAAGCGGTAGGTCATGAGTTGGAGCCCCCACCACCCACACAGTGGAAGCGCATCAAGGGTGCGCTTTCGGGTTGGTTGAGACGCGGATGATGGGTGATGAAAGACGAGGTGTTCCAGCATCTGTCCGTTTTGCCGAGGGAGACGCTGGAAGCATTGGAACCTCGCTCGGGAGGTGTGTACCTGGACATGACGCTAGGTGGGGCTGGTCATGCCAGTTTGGTTTTGGAGCAGAGTGGTCCGGATGGGAAACTTTATGGAACGGATCGAGATGGGGATGCGATAAGGGCTGCTGGTGAACGGCTTAAGCCGTTTGAAGGGAGGTTCGAGATACGACGTTGTCCCTTTGCGGATGTCTCGGATTGGTTGGGGGAAGGAACATGCGACGGTGTGCTGATGGATTTGGGGATCAGTAGTCCGCAAGTTGATTGGGGGCACAGGGGGTTCAGTTTTATGAAGATGGGAAATCTCGACATGCGAATGGATGTCGGGGATCAAGTGACGGCCGCAGACATCGTGAACACTTGGTCGGGTGATGAGTTGATCCGGATTTTTCGGCTCTATGGGGAGGAACCCAGGGCGCGAAGAGTGGCTCAAGCCATCACCGAGAGAAGAGCGGTCAAGCCGTTTGAGACGACACTTCAGTTGGCCGAATGCATTGAAACGGCCCTGGGAAGGCGCGGAGACAAACACCATCCTGCCACCCGGGTTTTTCAGGCTTTGCGGATGCAGGTGAATGACGAACTGGGGCAGTTGGAAAGAGGGCTTGTGGCAGCGTGGAAGGTCTTAAAGGAACATGGAAAGTTGGTGACTATTTCTTTCCATTCACTTGAAGCCAGAATGGTCAAGCAGTTTGGGAATTTTTGGTCATTGGATTATCGGGCGGGGGATGCGATGGACACACCTGCTTTGCGGATTCCCAAGCAACCCTGCGCCCGGTGGTTGTCGCGAAAAGCGGTGAAACCCTCTGTGGAGGAAACCCGGTCCAATCCGCGGGCACGAAGCGCGCAGTTGAGGACATTGATTAAGTTGCGGGCGTTGCCGGCAGGAGAGGAAATGGATTGGAGAACCGGAAAGCGGTTCCGTTAATAAAAAAATTTTTCAAAGTCGTAAAAGCTCGAAGCCGGAGAGGATACCGGATTCTCAGACCCGTGAGCAGGGTTGAACTATGTCGTAAACCATGAAGTCGTTTAATTCGTATGAATGCTTATCATCATCACACAGAAGCGGTCATCAGTATCGGATGGTTGGTCCGATGCGCCTCGCTCTGTCTAGTCATCGGCGCAGCCAGCGTCGGTTATCTCTTCCAGAAGGAAGCTCTCCACCATAAGGCGGATGTTGTCGACCAACTCGAACGCCAATTGCGCAGGCTGCAACGGGAGAATGAACTCAGACGTCAGGAATATGCGTCCTTGATCTCTCCAAAACACCTCGAGGCAGAGGTGGAAAGACGCCAGCTCAACCTGGTTCCTCCCGGTCCTGAGCATGTCCTGAGCCTTCCCATGCCGAATCCTCAGTTGGTTCGGGCAAAAAACGATGGAACGGAATCACGTCGTCGCGCTCCCTTTACCTATAGTCAATTAGCCTCAAAACACTACACACGGAGGTACATGCCATGAGCAACACTTCCAGACCAGACCGTGTGGTTCCGGTGCAGCCTTTACAACTGCAGCGGATGTTGACATTTACTGTGTTGTTGATGGTTGGTTTTGCCGTGGTGATTGGACGCTTGATCTATCTCCAGGCGGTTCGTCATGAATATTACCTTGCCAAGGCTCAGGAGAAAACACGACGGATCTACCTCCGGGAATCCGAGCGTGGCAAGATCATGGATCGACAAGGAGTGCTGTTGGCCACCAATCAACGCATTCGTATTCTCTGTGCCAATCTCGCTTATATTGATCGCTACAATGACAAGATGGCGCGCGCCATTGCCGAATATTTGGAGCACAAAGGGGTGACCGAAGAGGGGATTCGACAGAGGTTGGAGCTGAACTATGTCACGGTGAAGGACAAGAGCGTTCTGGATCCGCATGTGCGACTTCGAGTCAAGGTCACCGATGAGGAATACAACGGACTCAAGGATTACATCGCCCAGTATCCCTTCAACGAACATCCCGAATTGCTTCCGGAGTCCGAGCAGGATTTCGTGAAGCAAATGAAGCGGTGGGCTGTGTTTGTCGAATCGGTGGATGATTTCAAGCGCTTGTATCCCAATGGAACCATGGCGGCTCATACTCTGGGATTCACCCAATCCCGTGAAGAAGTATGGAGCGGGCGAACGGTGTTTTTGACCAAGGGTATTGAGGGGATCGAGCGCACCTGTGACGAATGGTTGCGGGGCGCCATTGGATGGCGCGAGACCGAGCGTGCTCCAGGTGTTGGTGAGTTGAGGGAATACCGTTACCGCGATTTGTCCCCACGATCGGGGATGAATGTGGTACTGACGCTGGATGCAGGCATTCAGGCCATTGTTGAAGAGGAATTGGCCACGGGTGTCGAAACCTCGAAACCCATGAGCGCCACCGTTATTGTGGTACGACCTCAGACGGGTGAAATTTTGGGAATGGCCAGTTACCCCACCTTCAATCCCAACAAACCGGTGACCGCCATCAATAACGGGGATGCTTCCAAAAACCGTGCGATCATGGACCAGTTCGAGCCCGGCAGTACCTTTAAAATCGTCTCGATTGCCTCGGCATTGAGCGAGGGGACTTCCCGTCTGAACGACACGGTTTATTGTGAAAATGGTCAATTCAGCAATGGAAAATGGAGGCTTACAGATGATCACAGCTATGGAAACCTGTCTGTGATGGAAGTTCTGGCCAAGTCCAGCAACATCGGCACTTACAAGGTGATCCGTGAGGTGGGGTCTCAGCGATTCTTTGACTACATCCGGGGATTTGGCTTCGGGCAGCCGACGGGCATTCAGTTGCCGGGGGAACTCGGCGGGAAAGTGCATCATGTGAACGATTGGAGGGATGTGACCATGTCCCGAGTGGCCATCGGTTACACCATTTCCGTCACGCCGCTGCAGATCACCATGGCGATGGCAGCCATTGCCAATGGGGGGCGACTAATGCAACCGATGATCATTGACCGGATTGAATACCCTGATGGTCGAACCATGACGAAGTATGACCCGCATTTGGTTCGTCAGGTCATGACCGAGCAATCCACTCTGGACATTACAAAAGCACTTTCCCAGGTGGTGAGTGATCAGGGGACGGCGCGTCGGGCCGAGCTTGAAAAGTATACGGTGGCTGGCAAAACCGGAACCGCCCGAAAAATTGTCAATGGTCGTTATACGCACTCAAAACACTTGGCATCCTTCGTCGGATTTCTGCCGGCGGAAGCTCCCGAGATCTGTATATCGGTGATGTTTAACGAACCAGAAGGACGCGGATATGGGGGGATCCATTCTGCTCCGGTGTTCAAACTGATTGCCGAGCGTGTGGCCAATTATCTGAACCTCAAACCCAGCGAATGGTATATGCCTGCGGAGGAAATGCCCGAGGATTTGATTGTTCAAACCAGGGTCATGCCCGTTCATTTTCAACCATGATGAGGAGGACCACGACATGTATAAAGTTTTGGAATCGTTGCTCGCCGTCCTGTCTCATGTGGAAGTAATCGGGAAACCCCAGGGAGTCATTACCGATATCACTCAGGATTCAAGAACCGTGACTCCCGGTTCACTTTTCATTGCCCTCCCAGGTCATTCCCATAATGGTCATGATTTTATTTTTTCCGCTTTGGAACGTGGGGCGGCTGCCATCGTGGTTGAAAGCCATGAGTTTGTCATTGAGAACTGGGTCCGTAAAGTCCCGTTCATTGTCGTGGAAGACGCCCGGGAGGCCACTGCGGCCATTGCGGCCTGGTATTTTGACAACCCTGCCAGAAAATTGAAAATGGTGGGCATCACGGGTACCAATGGCAAAACATCCGTGGCGTTCATGGTCAGTCATCTGATGCGTTGTGCCGGTCAAAAAGTGGGAATGATAGGGACTGTGCGTTATGAAATAGGGGACCGTCAGATACCCGCTGCACGCACGACCCCGGATGCGATTCAGCTGAATCGTCTGCTGCATGAAATGGTGGGAGCCGGATGCGATACATGTGTGATGGAAGTCAGTTCGCATGCCATCGACCAGAAACGGGTTCTGGGGATACCTTTTCGGATCATGGTGTTTACCAATTTGACAAGGGATCATCTGGACTATCACCAGGACCTTGAAGCCTATTTTGAAACCAAAAAAATGCTTCTGGATGGTTCGGTGGGCACCGCTGCGTCGGCCCTTCGCATTGTTAACACGGATGACTCCTTTGGGCGGCGATTGATGGCACAATTGAGTGGCAGACGTGTCAGGACTTTTGGACAGGAACAATCGTTTCAGCCTGATCTGCTCGCCAGTGATACGGATTTGGCGGCGGGTTACACCCGGTTTCGGCTCCTTGGCGCCGCCCGTGAACCGTTGACCTGTCTGGCTCCACTGATCGGGCGCCATAATGTTTCCAATATGCTGGCAGCTGCGGGGGTTGTATTTGAACTCGGTTTGACGCCAGAAGCTTTCAAGATTGGGTTGTCGACCATGCCCGCTGTTCCGGGACGATTGGAACCCGTACATTGCGGGCAGCCATTTTCGGTGTTCATTGATTACGCCCATACGGAAGATGCATTGTACCATGTGCTCACCACCATGCGTCCATTGACCCGGGAAAAGCTGCATTGCGTGTTTGGATGCGGCGGAAACCGTGATCTGGGTAAACGATCCCGCATGGGAATCGTTGCCGCTCAGTGGGCCGAC
>JAQCFT010000065.1 GCA_027619545.1 Verrucomicrobiota bacterium
TATTGGATACTTGCCTCGAATCAATCAGGCGAGACGCCCCGTGTCATTGCCAGTCCAACCGAGTACGAGCTACATCCAGGTGCTTCTCAGACCATTTCATTCAACCAAACCATCTCAAGCTCCGCAGTCATCGAGTGGACCCGGAAAAAGGATCCTCCCGTGAGTTCTCCTCTCCCTCTGGCCCTTCCAGGAAAAGGCTATCGCCAGCAATTAATCGATCCTTCAAAAGGCGTTTGGAAGGTGGAGCGTATCCCGCCCCCGTCAGAAACCGAAAGCGGAATAGCAGCACGAGGAGAAATCTTCCTCAATGAGATCACTCGAAGGCATTCCGACACTCTGGACATTGAATTATTCAACAATACGGACCGAATCTTGCAACTCGATGAGCTGGCTCTTTCGATGGGAACGAAATTTCACAACGCATTACCGATCCAAGGAGCTCTTTCTCCGTTCAGTTTTGCCACCTTCAAGCTGACGATGGAAAAACCGTCTGACCAAAAATTTCGCATCTTTCTGATCCATCGCAACACCGGTCTTGTCTTGGACGCCCAGAAACTGAGCGTCCCGGATAATGCCTCCATCCAACGGTTCCCGGATGGAGGCAAGCAATGGTTTACGACCATCGACAATACCCGGAACCAGCCGAACATCATCCAACGCAGCGAGGACGTGGTCATCAACGAAATCATGTATGACCCACCCTATGGCCAGCCGGATCTTGAATTCATCGAACTGTTCAACCGCGGCGATCGGGCAATCGATTTGCATGGATGGAAACTCGCTGACGGAATTGAATACACATTTCCGGAAGGCACTTCCATAGAGCCTGGGGGGTTCCTGGTGATCGCAGATCACCCTGAGGCATTGAACACCGCTCATCCGGATCTAAACGCGCTCGGACCGATGAAAGGAAAATTGAGCAATGATGGAGAACACATCACGCTCCTCGACGCTCAGGGCAACCTCGCCGACGAAATCGATTATCAAACCGAAGGCGACTGGCCCACTCTGGCACGAGGCAAAGGCAGCAGCATGGAGTTGATCAATCCATATATGGACAACGTCCATTCTTCCGCATGGAAAGACAGCCGCGAATCCCGCACCACCGAGTTCCAGTCTTTTTCCTTCTCCAACCGTTATTTCGCACATGAGCAATACTGGCATCCCATGGATCATCAGGAATTGCACTTGTATCTGGTCGGGGAGAGTCATGTCATCCTGCAAAACATTCAACTACGGGAAAAAGGAAGTTCCAAAAACCTGTTGGAACATCCGGATCGGCTGTCCATTGAAGGCGACGGTTCCACCGGTTGGTTGATCCAGGGCAATCATGCGGACAGTTACGTGGAGAACGGACGTCTTCACCTCATTTCCAACGGTCACGGGGACAACCGGGCCAACCGCGCAGAGATAGACATCACCGAACTGAAGCGTAACACCGATTACGAACTGTCCTTTGAAGCCCGCTGGGTGCATGGCTCACCAAGGCTCATCGCCCGAACCTGGGAGAACAGCCTTTCAGAATCCATTCTCCTTTCGGTCCCCGCAGACATCGGCACACCCGGCAAGCAAAATTCCAGGTGGCACCTCGATCCACCTGCTCTGGTGGAAGCACTCCGTCAATCCCCGGCCGTCCCCGCACCCGGAGAAACTTTGACCATTGAGGCTGACATTGGATGGCACCGCGAACCCGGCTTGGTGAATCTGGTTTATCGGTTGGATGGTGATTTCAAGGAACCGTGGAAACGAGCCCCCATGTCACCGTTGGCACCTGGCAGCCCATCTTCAACAGCACTCACCACTTATCAAATCCAGTTGGAAAACACATACCAGCAAGGTGAATTAATCCAGTATTACATCGAAACCATCCCTACCAAAGGACCGCGCACCACCTTGCCAAGAGGCGCTGCTGCCGCCCCGGCCTTGTGCGTGTTTGACGGCCGCCCTATCCCTTCAGATCTGCGAGTGGTGCGCTTGTTGATTTCCAACAACCATCTGAACGCCATTTACCGGGAGCAAAGCGAGGCATACGGATTCCGTTACCCTCGACTTTCCAACCAATACTTCAATGCAACTTTCATCTCCAACGAACGGGATATCTATACAGGCGCCGTTCTGAGACCAAGCGGCAGTCCCTGGACACGCCGAAACAGCATGGATCGAGGCAAATGGAAACTCCCGAATGACCGACGATTCCGCGACCACGGAAAATTCGCATTCGACAACGATCCCACCCGCAACGGAGGCGCCTATCGCCACCACAATCGCATTGCACGGTATCTGCTCTACCTTTTGGGACATGTCAGCGGTCAAAACGAGTTCGTTTATGTCATCATCAATGCAGGAGGGATTCATGTGAGAGAAGACGTTGAACCCGTGGATTCCGACTATCTCAACCGAAACTTCAAAAACGGCAACGAGGGGGAACTCTACCGCGTTGACGACGATTGGTGGATGTCGGACCACTGGTCACAACAGCCCAGGGACGCTAGCTGGCACAATTTCGGCCCGGACCATCCCGCCCATTATCGACATTCCTGGATGAAACGTTCCCGAGAGGAAGATGACGATTACACGGCGTTCATCGATTTCATTCAGTTGATCAACCGGCCCGACTACACTCAGGACGAAGTGGAAGCCATTCTCGATTCGGAGGCCATACTGAAAATGACGGCGGTATTGGGTTTCATCGCCGATTGGGACACATTCACCCAGTCGCGCGGAAAGAACGCCTACTTCTATCGGCGTCCAAACGATCATCGTTTCCAGTTTCTGCAATGGGATGCCGACCTATCCTTTGGCACAAGACCCTACAACGGATTCTATGGAGGCTCCCAACAATTCAAGGATTGGGTCAATCAGCCTTACAATTTCCCCAGACTCACTCAATACCTCGACCAACTGGTGTCATTTACGTATGAACCCGACAGCCGCATGGAAGCCTGGATGTTCGAGGAATCCCAAAGCAACAACCCGGACACAAACATGAACAGCTACTTTTACAGGGTTTTCTTTCAAAACCGGCGCAGCGATGTCATGCAGTTAAAACAAACCAGGTAACAAGCCATTACTCTTCACAACATCCTCTGTGTTTCCTTCAAGATAATGCATGGGAGCGTCTTGGTTGTGGTCTGGAGTGGCTCGACACCTCTTTGGATACGCCAGCACATGCAGCGATTCCTACTCAGGCCGATACCATCCCATTTCTAATGCTGGGGGCGCCCAACCATGACAACCGATTACCTCTGCCTTATTCACACCGTATCCCGCATGACGATGACTCGGAGCCGGACAGCTCCCATGTCAACTCCTGACCGGGAATCAACTGAGCGGCCATTTTATCAGGTGACGTAATCAGATCTTCTTTTCAATCCGTGCCGTTCAAGGTAGGATTCGACACATGCAATCCTTGTCATTTCAGAGAGTTTTTGTACCACGAGCAATGCTTGTCACTGTGTACCTGTCAGGATTGATCTCATGGCAACTTGTCACCTCCGCAGGGTGGAAAATCGGTTTTGCCCGAAAGGAAATCACACCGCAGGCATCGGTCTGGATGAGTGGTTACGCCTCCCGAGACCGGGGAGCCGAAGGAACCCGCACCCCCCTTTGGGCGAAAGCCATGGCTCTTGAAGATGCGTCGGGCTCACAGGCGCTATTAATCACCTTGGACCTGGTTGGAGTTTCAGCAGATGTGACCGGTCCTGTGCGCAGGCAGTTGGCGGAAGATCTCGGATTAACCCTCGGCGATATTCTGATCAATTGTTCACACACACATACCGGTCCTGTGGTGGGGGAGAATCTCCGCACCATGTACATTCTCGAAGAAACGGACTCCAAGCTCATTCGAACCTACACGGTTCAACTGAAATCACAACTCGTTGAACTGGGCAAGAAAGCCTTTCAAAACCGACAAACCGCCCGATTGAGAGCTGGTCAATCCCACGCCACCTTCGCCACCAACCGAAGGCAAAACCCTGAGTCACACGTTCCAGCATGGCGTGCAGCCGGTAAACTGCTGGGTCCGGTGGATTATTCCGTCCCCATCCTGGAGGTTCGCAATCAAGACAACGAACTTCAAGGCCTGATCTTTGGCTACGCCTGCCATGCAACGGTGTTGAGTGATTATCAATGGTCGGGTGATTATCCGGGTTACGCACAAGCCTACCTTGAAAATGCGTACGAGGGTGTCCAAGCCATGTTCTGGGCCGGCTGTGGAGCGGATATCAATCCCCTTCCACGCCGAAAAGTCGAACTGGCGGAAGCTTATGGAAAAGCTCTCGGAGAAGCCGTCATCCGTGGCATCGAAGGAGCCTTGCCAGAGGTCGAAGCTACTCTCGCGACCGATTACAATGAAATCCCGTTACGGTTCGACAATCTCCCAAGCAAGGAATCGCTTGAGGAGGAAGCAAGTTCGGAAAACCGTTACGCAGCTTCCAGAGCCAACAAATGGTTGAAACATCTGGAATCCGGAGAATCCATCCCGCAAACCTATGACTACCCGGTCGGACTTTGGCGGCTGGGTGATCAAATTGAATGGATCACTTTGGGCGGGGAAGTCGTGGTGGATTTCGCCCTGCGTTTCAAAAAGGAATACGGTCCACATGTCTGGGTCGCAGGTTACTCTCACGACATCATGGGATACATTCCATCCAAGCGTGTCTGGACGGAAGGTGGTTATGAGGGCGGAGGTTCGATGGTCTATTACGGGCAACCTACACGATGGTCCTCGGATGTTGAATTTCAGATAACCCAAGCGGTTCAACGCATGATGAAAACCACTAAAGAATAGAAATCAAAACATGAAAATAGGCATCCTATCAGACATCCACGACCAGTTGCCCCAGCTGAAGAAAGCGCTGGTTGCCATTCAAGAAACGGACGCCCTGCTCTGTTGTGGCGACCTATGCTCCCCCTTTGTCATCAAAGCACTTGGGGAAGGATATCAAAAACCGATTCATGTGGTCTTCGGCAACAACGACGGCGATCTGTTCCGAATCACCCAAAACAGCAAAGCCTACCCCCAGATCCAACTCCACGGCGAATTGGCGGAGCTGACATTCAATGATGTAAGGTTTGGCATGAATCATTTCGACAATATCGCGCGCGTACTCGCTGAATCCGGACGATACGACGTCGTCTGCTTTGGTCATAACCACCGATTTGAACTCACCCAAACCGGCGACTGTCAGCTGATCAATCCGGGTGAGGTTTACGGGGGCCTGACCGGAAACTCAACACTGGTCATTTACAACACTGACACAAAAACCCCTCAACGAGTGGACCTCCCTCTTTAAGCACCGTGATCCGCAAAGCATTTGTCATGACTCTCAAACCCGGATTTGAATCCGAGTATGAAACGCGTCACAACCCCATCTGGCCGGAACTCGAACAAGTCCTTTTCGAACACGGAGTGACCACCTACAGCATCTTTCTACACCCCGACGGACGCCAACTCTTTGCCTACGCAGAAATCGAAGATGAAGCCAGATGGAACAGCATCGCGCAAACCCCCATCTGTCGAAAATGGTGGCAACATATGAGCCTCCTTATGGAAACAAATCCGGACAAAAGCCCTCAATCGACCGATTGCCGCGAAGTATTCCACATCGACAACCACCAAAGGTAGAGTGTGTTGTCTCGGCGCGCAAACATCATGACATCCAAAACCCGCATTTCATCTCCCAGTGGAAATCCCTGCCGCACCCAACACCCCACATCCAGATGGCTGATGCCAGCGGGCACAACAGATACCAGTTCGTTGGGAATCTACCGGCATTAACCTGCGCGATCACCTATGCACTAACCAGGATATTGTATTTCCCCCAACTATCTCACCGCCCACCAGGGTTGGGTGGTCTTTTCGTCATTCAGCGTGGCGGTGACTTCTCCCTCAAGTTTGCCTCCTTTTATTTCTCCAACCAAATGATACACTGCCTCCCCGCCTTGAGGACGGTCGCGGCGGATAGTGAATTCAACCCGATTCCCGAATACACCTCCTTGCTCCAATTGAAATTCACGATCATTGCCCATGACAATTGAACCAAACAATTGCGCGCCCTTGCGGCGTAGTTTCATTTCAGAATCCACCTGCCCGTCAGGACCATTGATCGAAAACGTCCACGTTCCATTCAACTCGGCCGCGATTGCTTTGACCGCTTCGTCTCCCAGCAAAGAAGCAAGCTTGGATTCTATCGCCTGAGCCCACACACCATACCCCGCTGTGGAGAAATGAAGAAAATCAGGCATGATGGCCTTCGGAATCACCCCATTTTTGTCCATGAACCGATGGCCAATATCCAAAAAGAAAACATGCTTGTTGTCCTGCAATTTCCGGATGGCCTGGTTAACCTGAAGAATCTTGCCGCGTTGATCGTTGAACGTTTCTCCTCTCGGAAAAATGGCCAGTAACAGGATCTTGGTGTCGGGACTTTTGGCACGCAGTTTCTCCACCACCGCCGTCACGCCATCCACCATTTCGTTGGCGGTGTTGCGGTCGTCGCCAGAGTTGTTGGTGCCAATCATTACCACGGCCACCTTGGGTTGAATCCCATCCATGTTGCCGTGATCCAAACGCCATAGAACATGCTGTGTGCGATCACCGCCGATCCCAAGATTCAATGCTTTGCGGTGTCCGTAATATGTTTCCCAAACCATTTTGCCACGCCCCTCCCATCCTTGGGTGATGGAATCACCGATGAACACCAGATCAATGTTGCCCTGATTAGCCTGGACTTTTTGATTGAACGACTCATGTCGATTCATCCATCCACCTTCGCGGGGAGCAGGTGTGACAGCCGAATGAGCAGGAGTCTCCGCTGAGGACAGGAGCCATTGACTGCCTGTGAACAGCACGAACAGTAGCATTGAGAAACGAGATTGCATACGGAAGCGAATCTGCACCAAGACAGACCTCTGATCAACCTCGAAAAACTGTTCGCCCGGCTATGGCTGATGAGGATTTTTCTCTGGCATGGATGCCGACACCGATTCGCGCCATAATTTCAATTCTGTGCGCAGGCGTTCGGCAACCGACGGTTGACTGTCAAGCAGATTGCGGATCTCACCCGGATCATCTGTCAAATGATAAAGTTCGAGCGTCTGGTCTTCATAATACTCCAGCAACTTCCAGGGACCCTGTCGAATGGATGAAACAGGAGTCGTGGTGGGATAATAATGAGGATAATGAAAATACAACGCATGACGATCCAAATTGGCATGGACATCGGACCACAACGACCGGACATCCACACCGTCCAACACCAAATCCTCCGGCCACGCCACTTCGAGCGAACGTAAAATGGTGGGAAACAAATCACAGGTCGTCACGGGGGTCTCGACCACGCGTGGCTTCTGGTTCGCACCTGGAAGATCAATGATCATCGGCACCCTGATGCCACCTTCGTAGCAGGAACCCTTTCCAGATCGGAGAGGCGCATTGGAAGTCACGGGCATCCCGTTCTGCAAACGAGAACCGTTGATGAAACCTCCGTTGTCGGAAAGAAAAACGACCAGCGTCTGATTCCGAAGACCCAGTTCATCCAGTCGGGTCAAGACCCGCCCCACGTTTTCATCGAGGCTTTCCACCATCGCCGCGTAGTCCGGATTCAGATGGTTCACGGGACGCACTCGCTTGATTTTGTCTTTGTATTTCTGGACAAGGGCTGGTTTACCCTCAATGGGGGTATGAACCGAATGATACCAGAGATTGATATAAAAGGGCTGCTCTCCTGCACATCGGTCCATGATCTCAATGGCTTTATCAGTCAGTCGATCCGTCAGATAATCCCCTTCCTCACCCGGTTCAAGATCCGGCACATAACGCCAGTCTGAAAAATACTGATCTCCTTTAAATGGATAAAAGAAGCTCTGGGGAGCTCCCCACAAGGTTCCTCCAATGTTGACATCAAATCCATGCGACTGCGGATAGGCTTCCGCAGATCCCAGATGCCACTTTCCAACATGTGCCGTATAATAGCCCGCCTGTTTCAAGACCTCTGCCAAGGTGGTTTCCTCCAGAGGCAGGGCATCCAAGGTCACGGGTTCCAACAAGCGCCGATTGCCTCGGTTCAAGGCGTTCTCACGCCAGATGGTCATGTTGAGCCGGGCAGGATGACGTCCGGTCAATATGGACGCACGGGTCGGTGTGCAAACAGGACTCGCCGCATAGGCCTGATTAAAACGAATCTGTTCTCCCGCCAGGCGATCCAAATGCGGTGTTTCATGAAGATCGCTCCCATAACACGCCAGATCGCTCCACCCGAGATCATCAGCGAGTATCAGGACAACGTTGTTCTTTTGGGCAGATTCGGCACGGAGAGCAACGGAGGCTAAAAAGCACCACAGCAGCGAGAACCAGAATGATTTCATTCCCTGATGCTACCTGCCAAAGCAAGGCATTGGCAACATCGAGAAGCGGAGTTTATGAGCTGAACTTGACCCGTCTCTTCTCAGGATCGGGTTGTTGCCGAAAATACACAGCAACGTTTCCTACGCGCGTGACAAAATGGCTTCCCGATTTCTCGGAAATTTGGGGTGCCAGCTCCTTCTTTTCATCCTTGAAATCGGAAAAGCGCACTTTCACCAGTTCGGAACGTTCCAGCGCATCGTTCAACTCTTTGAAGAATCCATCGCTCAAACCATTTTTTCCGACCCGGACAGTCGCCTCCAGTCGTTGGGCAATGGATTTCAGTTGACGCTTTTGTGCCCCGGTGAGTGATTCCATCATAATTAGGATAATTGCTAAAGTTCGAAATGATCGATCCGAATGAGTCCAGGCCTGAACATTACGGCTTGATGTAAACATCCACGCGGGCAGGAGGAAAATTCATCCAGACCACCTGAGTATCCCGACGACTGAATGCCGACAAGGCAGGATTGGCCCCTTTACGGATATCGTAGGTGAATTGAATAAATCGTCCACCGGAGGGAAGGATCTCCTGCGCTTCGGACAAGATGGACTTAACGACTGTTTTGGGTAGTGACCGAAGCGGAAGGCCCGATACGATGCAGGAAACGGATTTGCTGCAGATGCCATGATCATCCTCCAGCAGACACTTGAGCCGGGACGCGTCCCCCTGCACCACCTTGATATCGGGAAATCGTTTACGCAAATGCCCGGACATGACTTCGGATCGTTCGACGGAAACAAGCTGATCACCCTGGATGCCGCTGTTCAACAACTGTGCGGTGATGGCCCCCGTGCCGGCGCCCAATTCCACGACATATTGCCCATCTGCCAAGGCTGGCACTTTGGAAGCCATATGCTTACCCAAAGCCGGAGCGCTGGGCGCGGCGGCGCCAACGGTTCGCTGATTGGCGAATATTTCCTTGAAAAACAAGGCAGCCGACGCCAAGCCCGATGTTGATTTGTTCGTCATAGTGATCAATTACAGAACCGTTTCGCCAATAGCTTCCATCAAGAATCCAAAAGTTATTGTTTCAAACAGTAACCGAACCTAACAACCAGCCGGGAACCTGTCAAAAAGATAGCATTGAGGATAGCATCATTAACACGAACCTCATCGATACTTCCTTATGAGCGCCACCATCACACCCTGAATGACCAGTTCCTGTGCCGGAATCAAGTTCGGATACTTCGGGTTTTCTGCCTTGAGACAGGGTTTTCCGCCTTGTTTCACGAATGTCTTGAGGGTCGACTCATTGTCGATCAATGCTGCGACCACATCTCCCGGTCGCGGATCCATCCCATGTTCCAAAACAGCGTAATCCCCTTCCATGATGTGACGACCGATCATGGAATCCCCCCTGACTTCCAGCGCAAAGGTCCGTGCGGTTGGTTTGACCCCAAGTGTTTCCACATCTACCGAAATGCAACCCTCGGAAGCATCCTGCCGTCTCTCATCCGCAAACCCGGCCGGAATACATCCAAAAACGGGAATATCGACAATCATTGGACGAGTCGGGGAGAGCTCTGTCGAATCAGTCCGGGACAACACTCTGAGTGATCGCGCCTGATGTGGTCGATGATCCAGGTAACCCTTGCGTCGCAGGGCTCTCAAATGGTCCGCCACCGCCGTGGTACTGCGAAAGCCGAATTCGAGCGCCACCTCCCTTTGGCTGGGTGGCGCGCCATTCGTTTGTTGATGTCTGATAATAAAGCTCAGCACCTCCTGCTGGCGCTGCGTCAAATCACTTTTCATACTGTTTTTTTGAACAGTATGAAAAGTGATTTGAAAGTCAACATCAACTGATGCATCGGAAGAATTGTTGGAATGGCATTTCGAAAAAAACCTGTGGAGTCTTTGATATAATGCAAACATTATCCATGAAACTCTATCAATCTGGGATGTTGCTGTTTAACTCATCCAGTAAGGCGGCCGGAAAACACACAAAAACCACTCAACGCGGCGATGATTTGGAAGCGCTTTTGGAAAGCGATAGCCCAATCCCCCGGCAAAGGGAGCCTATGCCACTGAATGCTCTGAAGGCGCTCGATTGAGCTTGATTTGTTGTGTAAGGAAAATTTGACAAGCTCAGCCTTTTCTGAGTAAATCTGTCCGATTCCAGAACATAAACAGCAATGTGCTAACCATTAACCGGGGTGAATTGTGCCCCAAAAAGGTGGTCGTGTACCAACCGGTGCACAACCTTAATCTAAACAAACACATGGACATAAAAGCAAACCACATGAATGAGCTGCGTGAAAACGCCTTCTGGCGGCATCACGGCAAGCTCAGTTTCGCACTTGTGTGTGCACTATGGGTTGGATTTGTCGGTCAAATCCAGAAAGCAAACGCACAAGTATCCACGGTTGTCTTCCAGGACGACTTCGAATCGAACACCATTGACAGCTCCAAATTCGAGGAGGCTTCCCCCTTTTTTGAAGGTGGTGTAGGAGACATTCACGCGGAAGCGGGAGATGGTGTCATGCGATTTGTCGGCACCACCACCCAGCAGTGGTGGTCAGGTGGAACACTCCGAATCAAGGAAACGTTCGATGCCACACCTGACACTCCGGTAACAGCAAGTATCGACCGAGTTGAAATAGCAGACGTCGGAACTGCCGAGCGAAGCGCGCTCTGGATTCTTGATGAATCGGAAACCAACTACGTGCTCTTTGCTCAAAATGCCGGAGAAAACGGCTGGCAATACAATCGAAAAATAGGCCAAGCCGGGGACAATCCCACCGGTGGGGGCTCCAATATCGTTGCGTTTGACTCGCTGGACGGTGATCTCGGACTCCATCGCATGAGCATTGTGGCAAATGGTTCCACCGTGAAACTCCTCCTCGACGGCGAAGAAGGGGCCGAAGTTCCATTCCCGTTTTCTCCCGTGGTCTTTCATTTCGGTGCCTACGCTCGAGCGAACAATGACGCCGCGAATGTGACCTGGGATAATCTAACCATTGAAACCGTGGTCAGAACCACCACTCTTTTTGAGGACGACTTTGAATCTGATTCGATTGATGCAGCTAAATTTGAACCTGCAGCACCCTTCTTCGAAGGTGGTGTAGGCGACATCCATGCGGAAGCTGGAAACGGGGTCATGCGCTTCACAGGCACCACCACTCAACAATGGTGGTCAGGCGGCACGCTTCGCATCAAAGAAACATTCGCCCCCACCCAGGATGCTCCTGTGACTGCTTCCATTGACCGGGTGGAGGTCACCGATGTGGGAACAGCTGCTCGCAGCGCACTATGGATTCTTGACGAATCAGAAACCAATTATGTGCTATTTGCTCAAAACGCAGGTGAAAACGGCTGGCAGTTCAATCGAAAAATAGGCCAGGCCGGGGACAACCCTACCGGTGGAGGCTCCAACATCGCGGCATTTGATTCGTTGGACGGGGACCTTGGACTCCATCGCATGAGCATTGTAGCAAACGGTTCCACCGTAAAACTCCTCCTCGACGGCGAAGAAGGAGCCGAAGTTCCATTCCCGTTTTCTCCCGTGGTCTTCCATTTCGGAGCATATGCTCGGGCTAATAATGATCAGGCAAACGTTACCTGGGACAATTTGGAAATCGTCGGAGTGCCCCAACAAAGCAACATTGTTTTCTCCGATGACTTCGAATCAAATGACATCAATCCCGCTAAATACGTCGCCGGTTCCCCATTCTTCGAAGGCGGTGTAGGTGATATTCGTGGAGAACCTGGCGATGGAGTGATGCGATTCGTCGGCACAACGACCCAACAATGGTGGTCAGGTGGCACCTTGCAGATCGTTCCGACATTTGCTCCTTCCGATTCGGAAAAAATCACCATTTCCATCGACCGCGTATCGGTAGAAGATGTCGGCACTGCCACGCGTAGTGCCTTATGGATCCTCGATGAATCTCAATCCAATTATGTTCTCTTTGCCCAAAATGCGGGGGAAAACGGATGGCAATTCAACCGGAAAATCGGGCAGGAAGGCGATACCCCGACCGGCGGTGGAGCGAACATTGCAGCCTTCGATTCATTGGATGGCGACACGGGACTGCACAACATGAGCATGGTGGCCAACGGCCAAACAGTGAAACTGCTTCTGGATGGAGTCGAAGGAGCTGAAGTTCCCTTCCCTTTTTCACCAGTTGTTTTCCACTTCGGGGCTTATGCACGTGCCAACAACGACAATGCCAATGTTGTTTGGGACAACCTGGTCATCGAGAGCGAAGGGGGAGCAACGTTCTCACCCGGAGGCATCGGGGTTCGTGAAGGCGGAACCAGCCAGCCTGTTTCGGTCCGCATTCCTCAAGGATTAAACTCCCAAAGAGCCGTGTCCGTGACAGTCGTGAGCGCCGATCCAGGCATCGCCACACCGGAAGGCGGAACAGACGGCAAACTCACCTTGACCTTCCCTGCCGGAGGCGACAACTCACAAACGTTCCGCATTTCAGGCGTGAGTCTTGGTGGAACTGAGTTCAGTCTCCAGGGTGACATCGCAGGCGGCAATCGCCTGAGTGTCGCGGTCATTTCCGACCCAGGTGTGGTCTTGGAAGACGATTTCGCCGGTTCCATTGATGGCTCAAATTGGCAGATCTCCGAAGAACCCTTCGGTAATGGCAGCGGCAGTTTCACCGTGGAAGCCTCGGGTGGTCAAATACAGATCGAAGGCATCGTCGATACGGCCAACTGGGCGGGTGCTTCGCTGAAGACAGTGAATTCCTATCTCGCAACGGAAGATCTGAACCTCGTTGTTGAAGTGGATCGAGTTTCCATTGATCAATTCGGAACCGCCGGTAGAACCGGTGTATTCCTCACCAACGACGATCGTTCCCGATTCGTTTTCCTGTCACAGGAACTGGATGACGCCAACAATGCCGCGTGGCGAGTGAACACCAATCCCGGTTCACCTACCGGAGGAGGCACGATTATCGCCGCATTTGCTCCTTTCGAGGACTTTGGGGAACACCAGTTGAAACTCGTGGCAAACGGCAGCACCGTCGAAGTCTTTGTGGATGGTGTTTCCGGCGGTGAATTTGCCTTCGAAGTCAGCGCCGGCATTCACGTTGAACTGGGCGCTTATGCACAGAATGCGGACGATGATGTGATCGGACTTTTTGACAACGTCAAAATCGAAAACGTGATTCCGTGCATCGACCTGTCTCCGTCAAATGTGTTGCTCACACTGGCCGAGCGAGGCGAAATCACTGTCACGGTGCCTCGCCTGCTGAACGATTCGGCGGATGTATCAGTCACCCTGACTAGTAACAATCCTGCCGTCGCGGTTCCTGCAGGGGCTTCAAACGGATCGCTCACCTTGACCTTCCCTGCTGGTTCATCCAACAAGCAAACAGTGGGTGTTTCCGCCGTCGGGCTCGGTTCTGCATCCTTCACCGCTACGAATGACGCTGGCGCCTGTGTGGATGGTTCCGTCAGCGTGGAGATTGTGTCGGTGCCGGAAACGTTCCTCACCGATGATTTCTCCGGGTCATCGTTGGACGGCAGCAAATGGACAGTGGACGAAACCCCCTTCGACCCAAGCGGTATCCTGAAACCTGCTCCCGAATCCGAAATTCGTTTCGAAAACGGTGAAGTGGTTATTCATGTGGAAGTGGAACAAGCACTGTGGCCGGGTATTGCCATCTTCACGGTCGACAGTTATTCCGCAAGTTCTGCGGAACCGCTGACCTTCGAAATCGACCGATCCAATGTCGACTTCGTGCTTGAAGAAGGAACCGGTTCGGAATCAAGAACCGGTCTGTGGGTTCGCGATGGAAATGGAAACTTCATCCTGTTCAACGATTACACCACCCATGATGGACGCAACTACGGCTGGCACTACAACAAGGTAACGGGCGCTCCTGACGACGATGCGACCGGCATCGGCGTCAACATTCCCGCCTTCGATGGACCTCCTTTTGATAATGGAGGCGATCATCGGATGAAAATCACCCTGAACGGTGCCAGCGCCAAATTGTTCCTGGATGACGTGTTCGGAGTCGAAATTGACTTCCCGTTCTCCAGCGGATTGCAGTTTGGCATCGGTGCCTATGCTGACAATGTGGGTGGCGCTGATCCGGAAACAGGTGAAATCCAGGGCAACCAGACCATTGGTAACTTCGACAATGCCGTGATCAAAGGTGGATCCGTCCCATTTGTCGCAGCGGCCGAGATCAGCAGCTTCTCCGTTCAGGAAGGCAATCTGGTCATCGAATGGACAGGCAACCAGTTACTGGAATCCTCAACGGTCACCGGGCCGTTCACTCCCGTAGCAGGCGCTACACCGCCCAGCTCAAGCATCGAGATCGGAGACGGCAACCGATTCTTTATTGCTCAGTAATCGATACTCAATCTGAAAACTGCAAGGCCGGTTTCCCATGGGAAACCGGCCTTTTAAATGGTGAATAAAAAATAGTGAATAGTGAATGAGGCACCGGGGGTGAGTTCAAGACATAGGTAACACTTCAGGTTCAGAACCAGCACCAGCACTCTGTGAAGCCTTCCTGTTTATCCTGTTTATCCTGTCTATCTCGCAGATCCCGCGACTGCAGTGGCTGTCTAAAAAACTATTCAGATTCTTCAACGGTTAAGGTCTTCCCGGCTTTCAACCCCTTGCTCAACACCTGCACCTTGCCGGATGGCCAGACTATTTTTATTCGTTCTGCTTGATTTGATTGTCCCAAACCAAAATATAACGGCATGGAGCTTTGCGCCAGATAACCTGATTTGCCATCATGTAGCTGAACAAACTCTTTTCCATCAACTGTCACCGTCACCATGGCACCCAAGGCATCCCGATTGGAAGTTTTACCAAGCAACTTGATTTGAAGGTAATTGGCGGGTGATTTGTTGGATAAATCACTCAACAGAATCTGTGGGCGATCATTGAATTCATTGGTCACGATATCCAGATCACCATCCTTATCCACATCGAGTATTACAGATGATCGAGTGCTCAAGGTGCCGAGCACCGGTTTCATCCCGCTTTGGTCCTGACATTCCCGGTGGTCTTTGTCCTTGTCGTCACAATCCACGGTGAACCAAACCTTTTCCGTCCGTCCGTCTCCCCGCGGTTCCACACCCAACACGAACTCGCTATCGAAAAACCGGCGACCACCTTCATTCAAAAGAACGGAATTGATTCCATACCGAAAGGGATACCCCATCCCTGCGGCGACAAACACATCATCAAAACCATCGGCATTCAAATCTCCCACACTGAACCCCCAGGGCCAATAGGTCTCGGCGTTGAATGAGGATGATCTTTCCGCGTATCGGCCGTTGGATTGACTCAAATAAAGGGCGTTGCCAAAAATGTTATTGGAAGCACCCTGCAAATAATCGTCGGTCCACTGCACGGAACAAAACGCCTCACTCTTGGCCTTTTCAGCGTCCGGATGGAACCGCAGCGCTTCAACAGTCTGCCCCTGACTCATGTCCGAATGCATGTCGGTGATGTAAAGATCGAGTTTCCCATCCTGATTGACATCGAAGAACTTTACTCCCATGGCACCCCACGGTGTTTTGGGAAAATATTCTGAACCTTTTTCAACAAACGTTTTCCCGGCTTGATTCAGATAAAAGTGATCGTCTCCCTGCATATTGACGACATAAAGGTCTGGAAAGCCATCCCCATTCACGTCAGAAAATGAACAATCACCGCTCCAACTACCGTCCTTAAGCCCGGTCTCCTCGGTGACATCCTTAAATTTCCCGTTTCCCATCCCTTGATACAAAATACTGGTTTCAGTTCGCTCAGGAAAAAGGTGCCCCGAAAAAGCATCCGGATAGGCTTCGTAAAAACCTCCCCTTCCCTGACTCTCCATGGTGTATTTCCCTACATTCGTCACAAAAAGATCCAACCATCCATCCCGGTTGTAATCCCAAAAGACTGCTCCGGAAGAATGCCCCGTGTAACTCAACCCGGATGCCTTCGTAACGTCTTCGAATGTCCCATCACCTTTGTTTTGAAACAAATAATTCCCAAAACGCACGGTGGTCACAAACAAATCAACATCGCCATCATTATCAACATCCGCAAAGGAAGCTCCTACTGATATTTGATCCTTCAAACCCACCCCAGCCTTTGAAGTGATGTTTTCAAAGCGACCCTTCCCAAGATTCCGCCACAGTTCATTTTCTCCGCCTTGTGTGGTCCAGTAGAGATCCACCCATCCGTCCCCATCCACATCAGCCGCCGCAACCGCGTTGCCGTGGTCATAATGCGCCGCCTTGTATGTCAATCCCGCATCATCCACCACATGATGCTCAAAGTTTACGCCACTGGATAGAACCGCATCCACAAATCCAAAGTCGTGCTTTGCTTTCATCTGCCGGGCCAACTGTTCCTGATAAACGCGGCGGGCTTCCAGTCGATTGATGGCATATGCATGTTCCGGTGAAACATCCTGTGCGGTCGTTCCATTCGGCAAGCCGAAACAGACAACAGGGATCAAGGATGCAATGGTCTGAATTTTAGATGGATTGATCTGAAAGTGGGACATGGTTGTTTTAAGAAAAATCATTCCCGCATAAAAGTCGAGTCCTGATTCGACAAGCGTTGGCTCAAATACATTTTGCTGGTTCCCTGGCAAAAAAAATTCATAACATATCCACATGCCCGGATGGATGAGAACAGCATTGCTTGGTTTTGTTTTGCTATTATGCAGAACAAGCATCCTGGGCTATGGACAATCATGGTCCCACGAAGAAGGATACGATTGGGCACCCATTCCACCTCAGCCAGATAAACAAGTCGGTTTCAGC
>JAQCFT010000498.1 GCA_027619545.1 Verrucomicrobiota bacterium
TCTCCTGGCAAATAATAAGTTATTAGTTTGCTTGTCTCGGGCCATGCCCTCCCGTGTGGTCAGATTGAGATTTCCCTTGATTTCCTCAGGATCATCCCCATGACAGCCGAAACATTTATCCTTCAACAAGGGAAATACTTTGAGAGTGAAGACCTGGTCGATCTCGGCATGGTCGGCACTTTGACTCGCTCTCGCAGCCAAGTGGCAAAAAAGACCCACGGTAAGACAGATGGAGACGACGGCTGAGTAATGTCTGCCGAAGCAAATGGCATCAGGGGGAATCAACCATTGTATTAGCCGTGAAGGTGTTTTGTTTGGGCGGATGACGGTTGCTGGGTTCATGTTTTGTAAAGGATGACGTGATTGCCGGGAACTAGCGGATGTTTTGCTTTAGAGCTCTGATTGCTCGAGCGAGATCCTTTTCCTTGATCGCCTGAAGTATTTCCTTGTGCTCATCGATGCTCTGACTCATGGCGGTGTGGCGTGAATAGTTCATAATCATCCTCGTAACGAGCGGTAACCACATGGCAATCAAATCTTCCTCTCCGGCGCATTCCAGCAGATAGCGATGAAACGCGATGTCACATTCCGCGATGGTTCCAAATTCCTTCCGACGGCAGGCATTGCTTAAAACCTCCAGTTTTTCATTTAGGTGCTTGATGTCATCGGCTGTAATGACAGATATCGATTTTCGCAGTGCAAAAATCTCGATTTCCAGACGTTGTCGAACGATCAAAGGTTGGAGCCATTCGCTGGGGCTGGTGCTGACTTTGACCCCGCAATTCGGTTCCCAAACAAGGAGTCCTTCCTGGGTGAGCTTGAGAAGCACTTCGCGAATTGGGCCACGGCTGACCCCGAATCTCTTGGCCAGTGGTTGTTCACGAAGTGGAGTGCCACTCGGATAGGTCCCGGCGAGAATGTCCGACCGGATGTGCCCGGCGATCTGCTCATGAACCGTTTGTATTTCCGGGTATCGAGATCTCATGATGAATTATCTGGTGTGAAAGCTTGATTGCAGATTGTTAACAATTTTCAATTTGGTCAAGCTGATTAAGGCATGGTGGCGCGGAGTATGATTGATATCAGAAGCAACGAGCTGAGGGAAATCTCACTGGATCAGGGGCGTTGTGTCGGAGAAAGCAAGGGTTGCCCGCCGAAAATGGCAGGTTGTTGTACTGATTGCCAAAAGTATTTGCGCACAAGGGCTCGATGATGCTTCTTTTTCTCATGCCCGCTGGGCCAGGGACGCGGTGACGCAAAGATTTTTCTGAAATTACTTTTGGTAAACGTGATGCGGCTCAGGACCTTTGGCAGGAGCTAATCCTGCTTGTCTATCGGCACCTCGTAATACTCCAATGCCCATTCCTTCATATAGCGCACCCGATTTGGCGTAATTCTATAGATGATTAGCTGAGGGTTTTCAATGGATCCAAGGTATTTGCGAAGCAGCGGGTTGGTGTCCCAGAGTGCTGTGATGGTTTCACGATCAGTGACATGATGGGCCATGCCCGTGATGCGGACCTGGTCATGGTTGCTGGCCATGTAACAAAGCTCGACTTTCGGGTTGGCGGCTATTTCCGCGGTTTTGTGATAAATCTTCAGATTGGCCACATAGATAGTGAAACCTTCCACTTGCAGAGGAGATATTGGCCGAAGGCGAGGTTGATCGCCGTCGATGGATGACAAGAAGGGAAACTTGGCCTCCTTCATGGTGGCGCGTGCGAGTTCAATCAACTGATCGTCCGGAATCACCGGTTTTTCGGGTATCTGCATTGGCGTGCCTTCGGGTAATCATTCAAGGGATGAGCACAGTTTCAGGGATGGAGTGAGTTTGGTCAATGAATTTGGGTTTCTGAATCTGACTTTGGACAGAAAAAAATTCTAATGATCCTAAACCTCCAGTGTCTCATCAATGATCGTGAAAATCACTTATTGTCATATTTTGAGAAATGTTGTGGCAGGTCTTGCACTCTGTTTGAATGTGTTATGCCTGCTTCCCAACGTGCATGGGATGGCTGAAGAACAATTTGGCCCGAAACCCGATGCTTTTGCGCAACCTGATTGGCCAGTTGGCTTGGTTGATCTCTTGCGTCATCCATCACGGGTTTACTCTATTTGGGTCAACGGCAATGAAACTTTTTATTTCAGTGCCACACCCCGCCAGATTGAGGAATTGATTGCGATGTATTCAAAATCGCGACTACGTGATCACATGGTGGTGGTCGCGGATGATGCCCCACAACGTGCATCGTTCAAAAAGGAAAAGATTGATTACAATGTCACCTTGCAAGTTGTGGACGGAATTGTGCTTTGGTATGGACGTCGGCAATTGGCAGAGGGAAAAGATACGGGGCTTCCGCTCACTCCAACGCTGACCATTTATCAACAATCGGATACCACCACGCTGGATGCTGTGAAATGGGAGGATCACATTGTTGTTCAGGATAAAACCTCCGCTGTAAAGATCAAAAGTCCGGCACAACTGCCCGAACGCGACCATTATTGGGGTGGATTAAAATTTGACGATGGAAGCCCTGCATCCGATTTTGTGACCTCCATGAGGGTGCGGCTGAGCTTGTGGGAAACAGATGAGGTCGCGCCCCTGCGACTGACCTCGGTAGAGAATACGGGAAAGTTCAGTGCACAATTCTCTGTAGAAGAGATGAAATCGTTGGAAGATGGAACATCCTTCATCACGCTGACTTTGGGGAATGACTTCACACAACCCACGCGGGATGACATGAGGTTTCCCGTCGAAAGGCTGACAAAGGATCCGGAAGCCATCAACCCTTTGA
>JAQCFT010000499.1 GCA_027619545.1 Verrucomicrobiota bacterium
GCTGAAATAACTGTCCGGAACCTTCACCCAACACCGATACCAGCCCGTGGCGGTGCTGATGGATGAATCAGGAAACGCTTGTGCCCAGTTTCCCGGGACCGAAAGGGTCTGCCAATCCGCCGAGTAAGTGAACGTGGCACTAGAGATCCAGGCAAAGGCAATCCACGATACGTTGAAAAAACGATGAATGAACTTCATTCCATACAGCTGGGACATGTCCTACCTTTACAGTAATCATGGGCTCCAAGTCGAGCGGAGACTCGAGGACTGATTCTTAATCTCTCGCCAAGGAGTCCTGATCAATCATATGATCAGGATTATGAGTGTTCTGAGGAATAGATTTTGCATGGAAGTGATGAACCTCACATGCCTGCTTTTGATGACATCAGGTGTCTGCAGCGTCTTTGCGCAGGAGGAAATACCCTGGTCAGCCAGACATGATCTGATCGAGCAGTTGTCCAAGAGACCTGGATTCAATTACGATGAATCCAAAGTGCCCGATTATGTTCTTCCTGATTCATTGATTGCCGAAGATGGAACCCCTGTTTTGAGCGCGCGTCAGTGGAATGAATCACGCCGTCAGGAAATCCTGAATCTGTTTCGGGATCAGGTATATGGTCGACGTCCGACCACAGAGTATCAACTGACATTCGAGCAGACAGCCGAAGAGAACGACGCACTCGAAGGAAAAGCGATCGGACGTAGCATGATTGCGAAAGTTTCAATACGGAATCGCTCTTTCTCATGGCCCTTTGTCCTGTTTCTGCCCAAGAAAACCAAAGAGCCGGTGCCAGCCATCATTCTCATCAACAATCGATACTTCATTCCGTTGGACAAGGCAGCCAAGGAGCATGATCCTTTCTGGTCCGTCAAGCAGATCATTGACCGGGGATATGCAACCGCATCCTTTCACACATCCGATGTCGATCCTGACAGAAAAGAAGGTTATGGCGAGGGTATACGATCCTTTTTTGCGGATGGCACTCCACCTGAAGACAACGCCTGGCGCAGTCTCTCCGCCTGGGGCTGGGCAGCAAGCAGGGTTTTGGATTACATGGAAACCGTGGATGCGATCGATGCCGGACGCGTCGCGGTTGTCGGACATTCCCGTGGGGGGAAAACATCTCTTTGGGCTGCGGCCGAGGATGCTCGTTTTGCCATCGCTTACAGCAATAATTCCGGCTGTGGCGGCGCGGCTCTTTCACGAAGAGCTTACGGAGAGACGGTCGCTATCATTACCAGAGGCTTCCCTCATTGGTTCTGTCCGCCATTTGCGGCGTTTGGCGGAAAAGAATCTGAACTGCCTGTAGATCAACACCAATTGATTGCGCTGATTGCTCCGCGAGGCGTTTACGTTACCAGCGCGGACGAAGATCTCTGGGCGGATCCGAAAGGTGAATACAGTTCCATTGTCGCGGCGTCTCCGGTCTTTCGCCTGTTGGACAAAACTTCGATTATCGAACCGCAAATGCCCTCATTGAATTCACCCAGAGTTTCAGGGCAAACCGGATATCACATACGAACCGGCGAACATAATCTGAAGGACCAGGACTGGACTTGGTTTCTGGACTATGCAGACGGTTTGCTTAAATAGCATTGTTTCGGCCATTATTGGAAAACTGCGAGTGTTGATCTTGCCAATGCTTTCTTCATTTCGAGGGGCAATTAGGAATGATTCTCGGAAACCCGCAAACCATCAATGAACAAGGCGTCACCATCGTGCCCTTCGACGTTCGATGACTCGAGAGCGACAACGTTTATATTCAGGCCAAAGACCTGCTCCCGGAAGGCATGAACCATGCATTCATCGAACAAAGGAAGGAGACATTCCATGATAAATCTTCCTGACACATACAAGACGAACGGTCGGGAACATTTCCAGGCGCAGATTTGGGAGCCTGTTTTCCAGTATGCAAATTCTGAACAGCAGCGGTGACATTTCCAATTGGAATAAAAAGGTTGCGATATACTCTCAGATGCATTAACTCCTATTTCAGAAAATGAAATCCGTTCGCCACATCATCACTTTTTGGATGACAGCGAGTATCCTCGTTGCAGGATTCCTCGCTCGTAGTGAGCAGTTTCATTCGTGGCTCCACGAGGGGGAGGAACATTGTCACGTCGAAGCATCCCATTGCCAAGATAAAGGACAAACGGGCCACCACCACGAGGGTGAAAGAACGGAAGAACATCCGCATGGCCTTCTGACCTTGATGGCTGGAGCAGCCATGGAAAGTTCTTTTGTTCCGTGCGTCTGTCCCGAACCTGTTTTTTCTCAATACTCCTTTGTTGCCTGGAATCTCCAGGAAATTCCATGCGTTCGAACATGGAAGGCGACCCAGGGTCGCGCCCCTCCCATTCTTTCCTGATTCTTTCTCTTATTTTTCGAACCAAGGCGTTTCACTTGTGGACAAACATGCTTTCCTGCGAAGCATGCCCTTTGGAATGCCGCTCATTAAATCTTTTATACTATTGTTATGTCAGAATCCTGTGAGCGCCCTCAAGTTGGCGCCAGGTTGCGTGGTATCCATCACTTTGGGTTCACGTTGATTGAATTGCTGGTGGTGATCGCCATCATAGGCTTGTTGGCATCGATGCTTTTTCCGGCTCTGGGAAAAGCTTCGGCAAAAGCCAAACAGGTCCGGTGTGCTTCGAATATGAGGCAGATCGGTCTCGGTATATCCATGTATGCCGATGACTTTGACGGTAAACTACCCCAAACAGCTCATGAAACGTTGAGCACCAATAAAATTTGGATACGCCAGATTCACTCTTATGTGGGAAAT
>JAQCFT010000066.1 GCA_027619545.1 Verrucomicrobiota bacterium
GTATTCACCAGATGGATGCTTACACATGCAACGTGGGTCATCTCACCAACGATTCGTCACCTCAGTCTCCCCAAAATATGCCTGAACATTTGACAACCTCCTGTCGAGATACCAGCTCAACGATCGGCCAATGACACGGAAGCAACTGACGATAAATTGGTTGAGCAAATCTCGAATCAATTAACAGGGCCACTCCTCTGTCCTTTTCACTCCGAATAAGGCGCCCCACTGCCTGCAACACCTTGTTCATCCCTGGAAAACGATAGGCAAAATCAAAACCTTGCCCACACTCACCATCGAAATGTTCCCGAATCAAATCCCGCTCCATGCAAATCTGTGGCAACCCCACTCCCACAACTGCTACCCCAATCAATCGATCCCCCATCAAATCAATTCCTTCCCCGAAAATCCCCCCCATAACGGCCAGTCCAAGCCGGGTTTGCCCGTCAGCCCGTCGGAAGGAGTCCAGAAAATCCCCCCGCGCCTTCTCATCCATATCCGGTGTCTGCTCATGCAAATCGATGGATATCCCCTCCTCTGAAGCAATCCAATCTCTCAGAACGTCTGCAACCTGCCGGAGGTATTCATAAGAAGGAAAAAATGCCAGGTAGTTCCCCACACGGCTGCCGACCAGGGCCAATAAATTTCCGGCAACATCCGGATACGTCCGGGAACGTTGACGATAAGTGGTGGCAATTCCCCGCTGAACCAGAACGGTCCACTGGGAACGCTCAAACGGAGAATCCAATCGAAGCATCTCAACACCCTCTCCGATCCCCAGCAGGCTGCGATAATAACCATCTGGAGTGAGGGTAGCTGAAAAAAACAAAGTCGATTTGGCCCTCTTCCACGTTTTGGCCAGATCGGTTGACGGATCCAAACAATATCGATTCAGAAGAAAGTGCCTCCCGTTTCTTTGGAGGATCAGACGGTGTCTCCGACCTTCTTCTCGAGCTGCTTTCCAAAATTGATGCACCTCAAAATACAAATCCAAAAGCTCCGGAGGAATGGAACCGGATGAAGCATCCCTGAAGACGAGTTCTGCCCGATCGAGAAAATACCTCAACACCGCCATCCAGGACTCTGGAACCACTCTCAGCAGAACCAATCCGGAATGAACACGACGCTCGACCTCGATGTGCCCTTGCGCCATTGCGGGCTCTGGGGACTGGATCTCCTCCCTGAACAGTTCGGTTTGCTCCATATGCGAAGCAATTGGTTTGGATCTCCCATGTTTGTTGGCCGGTCCGAAGGCCTCTTTCATATGCTTCCACAAATCGCGCAGCAGGTTCGTGGCTTTCGGATCCCTTTTACGAAGCCATGTGACTGCCATCGACCACTTCTCCGTATCCAAACGCTGCGAATACATATCGCGCCCCCGGTCTGCAAGATTATGCGATTCATCCACCAACAAAGCCACCGCCAGTTTACGTGCGCCATCCTCCCCGAACATCCCCAATTGGGATCCCGGATCAAAGACGTAGTTGTAATCCCCGACGATCACGTCCACCCACGGAACCAATTCCTTGCCGAGCGCATGCGGACACACCTGAAAACGCTCTCCCAACGCGTTGAGCCCCTCCCTGTCAAGCAGGTGAGGAGCATCGAAGAGGGCTGCGTGACGCGCATCATGCAAGCGATCAAAATAACCCACCCGCTTTGCGCACTGCATGGGATCACAATCTCCTCCTTGATAACGACAAACCTTTTCTCGGGCGGTCAAGGCCAGGACCTTCAACCGGCCTCCATTGTTTTCCAAAAGTTTCAAGGAATCCAGAAACATCCATTGACCGGGCGTCCGCGCAGAAACCGCCATGACCAGCTTGATCTGCTCTCCACTCAAAGCTTTTAACGCAGGATACAGCGCGCCCATGGTTTTCCCGATCCCGGTCGGCGCCTCCACCATCAATGCGCCGCCTTCCTGCATGAGCCCTCCTACTGCATCCAGCATCTGCTGCTGCCCCCGCCGCACCTGATCGAAGGGAAATTCCATCGCATTTAAGGAACCATCACGATCACGAGATCGATCCACATGCAATTTCAACCACTTCAAGTAAACATTCAGCGTCTCATCCAGATACCGTTCCAATTCGGCGGGCTCTGACGGCTCATCAAAGGCATGCTCGGTTTGGGTTTCCAGATGGTAGTAGGTCAGGCGAAGGTTCAGCTTATCCGCTGGATTCAAGCGATTCCAAATCCCTCCGTAGATTTTCAACTGCGCCCAATGCAATGAGGCGGCTCTGCCGCTCCAATCTCCCGTCACGGTCTTGATCTCTTCCAGCATGCAAACGCCACCGGATTCGATCACCCCATCGATCCTTCCCCGCAAAAAAAGTTGAAAGTCTGGTTGGTTAACCTCCAATTGAAGTGGAACCTCCGCCCGATAAGCTTCCGGGCGGGAGGACTGAAGTTTCTGGTGCCCCAGAGTGCCTTCCAATGCGCGCCGGGGAGATGTAAAATCCAAACCGGATTTCAAATCTCCGCGACGCCAAACAAACTCCGCCAATTCCTTGACGGAGACATCAAACCGAAACGTCCTCGAGGAAGAAGGGGTTTCGGTGGACATAAGATTGGGGGTTGCTCAGCAGAGCCGATCAAATGGCATCACTTGACCAAACCGGAGCACCCAAAACATCCAATCGAGGCTCAATGCCGAGCCCCGGCTGATTGGAAGCTCGCAAACGCCCCTGATCACGCTGCGGAGCACCCGTGGCGATGGACCGGGTGACGTAGCTGTTAAAGTCCGTGCTGGTGAACAAATACTCGGTCGGTGTGCTGTGCGCAAAATGTGAAATGGCGGCAGTGATGATGTCCCCACCCCACGAATCTTCAATGGTCATGGCCACGCCCAGTTGAACACACAAATCACGAGCCAGACGGGCGCGGGTCAAACCACCGAATTTGCTGATCTTGATATTCACAACATCCATGGCCATGTCCGCCTTGCCGCGCACCAACATCTCCACACCGTCCACCACTTCATCCAGAACGAATGGATGATCACAGTGACGACGTATCGACAAACACTCTTCGTAGGTGCGACAGGGTTGTTCAATGTAAACGTCCAGATCACGCACACCACGCACCACGCGCATCGCGCCTTCCATCAACCAACCCGTGTTGGCATCCGCAATCAACCGGTCACCGGGTTGCAACACCGCCGCGACATGGCGGATGCGTTGAATATCCACCTCGGGATCCCCCCCAACTTTGAGCTGGAAACGACGGTATCCTTCATCACGATATCCTTTCACGTTCTCGGCCATCTCTTCGGGAGCGGTTTGAGAAATGGCGCGATACAAATGGAAATCCTCGCCATAACGCCCCCCCATCAATTCACAAACAGGCAATCCCGTATGCCTTCCCAACAAATCCCAACACGCCATGTCGATGGCGGACTTGACCGATGGATGCCCCTTGAGAATGGCGTCCATCAAACCGTTCAACTTCTCCAGTTGCAGCGGATTTTCTCCGATCAATTGCGGCGCCAAAAACTGGATCCCTGCCCGACATCCCTCGGCAAAAGCAGGAAGGTAAGCTGGTCCCAATGGACATACCTCACCCCAGCCCACCAGTCCGGAATCCGTCATCACCGACACCACGGTGGAATCAAACACATCCACTGATTTGCCCCCCGACCAACTGTATCGACCTTCCTTCAAGGGAAGATCGACCTGATACATTTCAATGCGTTTTATTTTCATACTTTGAAAAAGCTAATCCTCATAATGGTTTGATGTTTTAACCGTAGATGTCACAGATGGCCGCAGATTGAGACTCTTCTGACACAGGACGGCCCTAAACAGGAATTAATATTCCGGATACTAAACCGACTACACACAGTCTTGGAATCACCATTTTTACATCTGCGTGAATCTGCCTGACATCTGCGGTTAAAACATCAAAAAAAACGAAAGGCGGCCTCAATCCACAAAAACCAATTCGTTCGACATCAGCAAGGTTTGCACATACTGAGTCCAAAGCTCCTTCCGATCGCTTACGACTTCAGATGGATCCGACTGATCAGTCGCGCCCATGAATTCCAAACCCCACTGCAATTCTTCCTCACTGGGGTTCCGCTGAAAGAATTGACGATACAGCCGGGTGATCATCTGGTCCTCACCCCCCGCAACCTGCTCGCTGATTTGTTGCTGAGTCGGAAAGCCGTCCACAACGTGCTTCAGGAACGGACTGTTCATCATATATAAAGCCTGCTGGGGCACGCTGGTGCGGAACCGACCGGGACTACTGGAATCAGGCGAAGCCAGATCGAAGGTCCGAAAGAAGTTAGGCAGGTTCTGCCTTTCAATATAACCGTAAACCGACCGTCGCATTTTCCAGGGTGCCTCGGTGATCTCCACCGGTTTGCCGCCCATCTTCAAATCCAGGTGACCGCTAACTTTCAACAAGGTGTCCCGTGTGCCTTCCAGATCGAGCCGTTGACGATTGAATTTCCAAAGCAACCGGTTGTCCGGATCTCGCAACTGGTAATCAGATCGAGTCTGGCTGCTTTGCCGAAAGGTCGCAGAAAGAAGAATCTCCCGCTGGAGTTGCTTGACGGACCATCCGTTGTGAATGAAGGAAGCTGTCAGATAATCCAGCAAATCTCGCTGCACCGGCTCCTCGCAACGCAAACCAAAATCACTGGCCGACCCCACCAAGCCCGTTCCGAAATGCCAGCCCCATGCCCGGTTGACAAACACACGTGCGGTCAATGGATTAGACGGGCTTGCGATTTTATTCGCCAATTCGAGACGACCGCTGCCCTCGGAAAAAGGCTGCCGCTCTTCACCCTCCAAAAAACCAAGAAACTGTCTTGGAACCGAGGGTCCACGGTTGCCGGGACTGCCTCGCAGGAATACAACGGGCGTCACTGGACGATCCTTGTCCAGCAAAGCCATGGCGCGCGCCGGCGCCCCCGGATGTTCGGCATCGAGCCCGTCCAGCTCGCGCTCCAAACTCCGCACCTTCTGCCCGACACTCACTTCAAACAACCTGGGCAATTCACCAAGGGGCAAATTCGCCGGAGCATCCGAAGCATATAATACCTGACGCAACGCTTCGCGCTGCGGGTCCGGTAATCCACGGTCGTCGGGTTGTTTGGACTTGAGTTCGTTCCACTCCTTGCTGACATCGGCAAGCAAACCTCCATAAACGCCGGATAACGCTTCAAGATCGACCGGATTCGATTCGCGTATTTTTTGGCCGACGATTGGATGGACACGCTCACTGTCCTGCAACAAAGCCAACCATTCAGACTGCTTCTCCGAGCCAAGCAAATCCGGATTTTCGGTCGCCAGCAACCACGGCACCCATACAGGATGCTTTTCTTCACCCCATCGCTCCAAGGCTTGAACCCATCGCTGAACCGTGCCGGGATCCAGTTTACGTTCCCGCGCCAAAGCCTCTTTCTGCGCACGATCCTCAATCAAACCAACATCAAAAGCCGCTTTTAAAAACTCTCCCGCTCGATCGCGCAAACTTTGCAGGGCATCCTGTTGAGCTTGATCGAGATAGGTTTCATAGGCGGCCCGTCGTTTCTTCTTTTCGGAGAGATAGTCCTCATATCTGGGATGAGGCTCACCTCCCAGTAAAGGAAGGTCCTCCGGCTCGTGCGTGCTCGCAAAGACGCCATACAACGAGTAATAATCTTCTGTCGGAATGGGATCATATTTGTGCGCATGACACCGGGCACAGGCAACCGTCAACCCCATCATCCCGCGGGAAACGACATCAATACGATCGTCAATAATGTCGTTTTGGTTATTCAAAAAACGACGCCCTAAGGTCAGATATCCCAAAGCGGCGAGCGCCTGTTGATCCTCCCCCTGCTCCAGTAAATCAGCAGCAAGCTGCTCGCGAATGAACTGGTCATAAGGCAAATCTTCATTAAAAGCCCACACGAGATAGTCGCGATAGGTATAAGCAAACGGATAACTCCGGTCCGAAGTAAACACATACCCCTTCGTGTCGGCATAACGTGACACATCCATCCAATGCCGCGCCCACCGCTCCCCATAATGAGGTGAGGCCAATAAATGCTCGACCACCTTTTCAAACGCCTTGGGACTGGCATCTGCCAAGAACGCCTCAACCTCTTCATAAGTCGGAGGCAGTCCGATCAAATTAAAATAAACCCGCTTGATCCAGTTACGTCGACCAGCTTCCGGATTTGGTTCCATTTGACGGCTCTCGAGATTTGCCAAAACAAACCGATCCATCGGACGTTGCACCCAATCGATCCCGTCCACCTCGGGCCAGTCAGGAGCCTCAACCGGTTGGAACGCCCAGTGCGCCTCGGATTTCAGCTCAATCAAAGACGGACCATCCGAATCATCCCTCGGATCAGGAGCTCCCATGGCGATCCATTCTTCGAAACGAGCAATCACAGCATCATCAAGTTTTGGACCCTTTGGTGGCATCTTCAGGTCTGGATCCTCCTGGCGCATGGCCCGGATCAACAAACTCTCACCCGGCTTCCCTTTCACGAAAACCGGTCCTGACTGCCCTCCGAGCTCCATCGCAGGACGCGCATCCAGCTTCAGTCCCCCCTTGCTCTCCCCAGACTGGTCAGAGTGACACTCGTAGCAAGAATCCACCAACACAGGCCGAATGTGCTGCTCAAAAAACGCATCCCCCTCCGCCTCTAAGGAATCCAATGACGCCGCCATGAAAGGTAAAACCATCCCAAGGAAGCACAACACCTGCTTCCCCAAGGAAAATCGACATGTTTTCACCACTCGCATGCAACCATCATATACAAAACCCAAGACCAGACAATCCCCCAAAATTCACTATTCCAAAGCCCCGGTGCAAGTTCCGAACCTATGGTGTTGCCCCCATCCTTCACCCGCCATTTATCATTCGAAAGTTCACCATTCAAAATTGACGCTCTCTTATATTCATAGTAAAAGCTTTGATGCACTAACAACATCAACCCATGAAAAAGACAAACGAAGCCATATCCAGCGGCACCTCACAGCGCAAAGGATTTACGTTGATCGAGTTGCTCGTCGTGATCGCGATCATCGCCATTCTGGCAGGCATGCTCCTGCCCGCCCTGTCCAAGGCCAAAGAAAAAGCCAAACACACCGGCTGTATCAGCAACCTCAAGCAACTGGGCATCGCCTTTGCCATGTATCTGGACGACAATGAAGATGAATTCCCTGGGGTTGCCTCACGCGGCGCCTACGTTCCCATGAAAGAAGACTGGATCTTCTGGAACGTCAATCGCTCCACAAGCGAAGGCGATTTCTTCAACAACCCGCAAAACAGCGCTATCGGACCTTACATCGGGAATTTCACCACCAATATCTTCCGTTGCCCCTCCGACACCGATGTGCTGAGACGCGAAAGAGATTACTACAAAAACCCCTCCTCCGGCAATCCATACCTCTACAGCTACACGATGCTGAGCTTTCTGGAAGGGGGAAAGAACAAGGGTGTCGGTTCGATTCTGGCTCCCGGAGCACCATCACTCTACTACAAACAATCCGCCACCAAACTGCCTTCTCAAAAAATCATTCTGGTGGATGAAAACGGTGATCCAAACCACCATAGCTCAGTCGCAGATGACGGACGATGGGTTCCAACAGGCAACCGCTTGACCGCACGTCATGCCAAGAACAAAGGGCAATCCCTGACCGAGGACGAATTCATGAACCAAGGACGCGGAACCGTCCTGATGGGAGATTACCACGTCGAAACCATCACCCCCGCAGCAGCGTCCTCCAGACAGCACTTCGACACCCAGTGGACCCCGACCAACTGATCAGCCTAAACAACCAGATCTAACATAACCATTTCACAGCCCGCCCCAACGGCGGGCTTTTTTCTTAGTGCCTTAAGTCCCGCCCCCGGGACGAGTGTGAGAAACACAAAAGGACCTTCCCAAAATCAAACAATCCAGCCAGTAAATCTCGTAGATCCCGCGACTGTGGCGACTGTCAAAAAACAACTATCTTCCATCTAGCACGGACACCAACTTTTCCCACTTCTCCTCCCCAAAAGCCCCCTCACTCCGCCCGACCACCTTGCCCTTCGCATCCACCACCACGACCACAATCGAAGCCTCGGAATCGATCTTCAGCGCAGTCTTGAAAGGCTCTTTATCAATGTGCAAGGTCACCGTCCTGGTGCGATCCCCCTCATCCTTGATCCCTGACCGCATCCCACGATAAATGATCCAGCGCATGACAGAATTCATAGGCTTGATGGTGGGCAATTCGAAATAATCCACATCCTCCCGCTCCTCCAACAGCCCCTTCAATGAAGGCAACCAAGTATCCACCTCCGGTTGCTGCTTCTGTTCGAACGCAATGACCGCAATATGAAAAGGCTTCTTGGAAAACACATCCGGAAATTGAACAACCTCCCCCTGCAAACTCTTCCCCTCCACCTCCGGAAAAACCATCTCCGCATCCGAAGCGATTCCAACAATGCCCCCCAGAGATAAGAACAAACCAGTTATTCCCCAACGGCTTACCCGTTTAAGCAAATTATTCAACATCTCCTCAGATTGCCGTAAGCCCCACAAATGTCCACCCCTCAATTCACCATTCAAAAGTAGCCACCCATAAAACTTTCTTACCTCAGCGCCTTCGTGGCTTAAGTCCTGCGCGCAGGGCGAGTGTGAGAATAAACAAACCACTTGCAAAACCCCAAAAAACCATGGAACAATCGCCCCATTGGAAGCAGATCCAAACGGAAGGGTGGCTGAGTTGGTTGAAGGTACCTGACTCGAAATCAGGCGTACGGGAAACCGTATCGTGGGTTCGAATCCCACCCCTTCCGCCACATTTATCCTCAACGACTTACGCATTTCCCCGATTCGTTTCTAACGGAATATTCTAAAATGCTCGATTATGTTCAAGCATGTTCAGGAACGTGAAAACCGATGGAAATGGCCCTCGAAAGCCTATTGATTCAACAAACAGAATTTGCAGTGGGGATGATTCCTGTAGAGTGACAATTATTTTTCGAGGGCCCGTTGAATCAAAAATTTTGCTACCAAACCAGGTCCGTTGCCTCAAAGAATTGTTACCAACATTCTAAGGCAAAAAATGAAGAACATTAGTAAGGAAACACGCGCAGAATTGATCAACGCGGTAAGGTGTCGTTATCTCAATGCTAGGAAAACCGAAAACGCTACGATTCTTGATGAATTTACTGATCTCACTGGTTTTCATCGCAAGCATGCTATTAGTATTTTGAACAAGGAAACCACTAAAAACGATGGTCAATCAAGACAGGGAATCCGCGTTTATGACGAAGCTGTTAAGCAGGCCGTTATTGTTATTTGGTAAGCGGCCGATCGAATTTGCAGCAAGCGGCTCAAATTAATAATTCCAAGATATTTGAAATCTTTGGAAGATCATGGGCACTTACAATTGGATCCAGATGTCAAAGCAAGGGTTCTATCCATCAGTCCAGCCACAATGGATCGATTACTGGGGTCTATTCGACAGTCTGCCGGGTCCAAGAGAAGGAGAAAACAATCAAAGAAAATAAGTAAATCCATAAAAATCAAAACCCGCAAAGATTGGGATGACACTGTGCCTGGTTATCTGGAAATTGATTTTGTCGCACATGGTGGAGCGTTTAAAAGGATCAACGACCATCCCTTTGTCTCAGAAAGGAATGGTCGAGATGAAAATCACTAAACAGTTTGGATAAACGAAAGGCTAGAGGTGGGCAATTTCATTCACAAACCCACACATTCGCTTTGATCAACAAACAAGTTCGCACCCACTGCCACGCCGGAAGTAGGATCAATTCGCACTCTCATGAATCCCAACAGATGAAAGGTTCCTCCGTCACCGGATTCAACTGCATGATTTGGCACATCGAAGATATAGTGTCCCAAGAGTCCGATGTATGTCGGTTGGTCAAATTGGGCATTCCCACTCAAGTTATAACGATATTCAAACCCAAAGCTTCCGAGTCCAATGCTGGTGGTATTGACACTCAATTTGTAGTGAGTTCCCTTTTTGCTGGTATTCACATGATAGAGAAGGCGGATCTTACCGGTATTGACCACCACTTCCCCTGTGCAAGGATTTTTCAGTGTGCCCTTCGCTTTGGCTACGGTTTGAATGCTGCCGCCTTGTGCCGACATGGTTCCGCAGGCAATAAGATGTCAGCGGGCGGTCAAATACAGCCCTATGAGGTAATACCCGTTGCTTTTGGAGGGCCATAAAGGCTTTCCAGAGGGCGATGAATCAGCTCAAAGTACACAGAAAACATTCCATACGCGTATTACATGAACAGGGTCTCTCGATGCGGCAGATTGCACGTAAATAGGAGATCGACCGAAGGACCCTCAGTCGTTATCTGGCTTCGCCTCCTCCAAATGTCGTCATTTCGCCCATCGGGTCAGCAAATTTATCAGAATTGGTTTCATCAACACGCAATTCCGGGTAACTTTTCACATTGCATGACTTACTAATGAGTATCCGGATCTGTGTCGTTTCGGCCTATGGCATGCAAAGTGGAAAACAAAAGCTCAACTGGGAGCATCAATCAAACACCAAATACCTTCCTCCCTGATCGTCTTTAGAACTTCGTCAAGAGCCTCCTGATCGGTATCAAAGGGGTCATCCCAAACCGTTGAGTTATCGTATTCATCTTCAACCTCAAGGATCCATTTACCTTTTCCGTCTCCGTAAATTTTGACGGAAACAGAGTCGCCGCCAACGCTGATGACTTGGCACAAGGGAGAATATACGAGTTCAAAATCGTCGTCGCCTCCCTCGATTTCAAAATTTGGCCTGATCATTTTTAATGAACCTAACCTCTGGGGCGTTCCAGTCAATTCTGTGGAGCGGTTTTGATTCAAAGCACGGCTTTAAAAAAGTAATTCCAAGTTGCGTAACATAACATTCGAGCCCTTGGGCAGAGGCTGACTTTTTCCTGTTTGTAGGGGCAAAAAAACACCCCAAATCCACCAAAGTGGGAATTTAAGACCACTTTTAACACCCTATAACCCTTAAAAATCAGCTATTGGGGGATATCCACAACCCTGGAATCTCTCTAAGATAGCGAGATTTTCCATCATAAGATAATTCCGTTGTCGGGGCATTCCCTTCAACCACAGTAAATAATGGAACCACCGTTCATTTTTAAAAATGCTTGGATTGAGTGAATGAAAAGCTGGCTTCAGGAAAGTAAAACCGAATTCATGGATTGACATCAAATGGCAGGGTCAGGACCGTTCCCTCTCCATCGGAACGGAATCCGTGAATATTCAATATTAAGGAATCATTTTTGGGGTAAAGGCCCTTGAAGGCCTCCTTGAGTGGATCCAATGAAAAAGTAAGTTTCTTGCGCACAAGTGCCTTGCAAAAATCATCGTGACTTTCATGCTTCATGTAGATGTTTATCTGAATGGGCCACGATTCCAAAAAAGCATCAGGGTCGGCAATGATTTCAAATAAATGAACCCGACATCCACCTCCATATTCAACTTCAAGTTTCAGCAGGTCGTTCGAAACGCTAGCTTCAAGTAAACGAAATGCATCAGATGCGGCGGCATCAGGAATTTGAGCCATCAGTTGAATGGATGGTTGGGCTTCTAATTTGACACTGAATCCACGCTCTTCATCGGCAATCATTTCATCGTAATCGATAAACACCGAGCTAGGGTAACCAAAATCAGGATCATATTCCACGCGGATCTCCTTTGCATCCTGAAGTAAGGCTTGGTCAATGATATCGAATAATTCTTCGATGGTTTTGTATCGTTTCCAATCATCTTCCTTCACCGGTTTACCATCGCGCACCAGAGAAATTTCAGACCATTCACCACGCTCTACATTGATAATGACTGGGGCAGTGTATTCAGGAAGGCAGAAGCAGCTCCAGTTGAAAACATATTGGTAACTGCCCAAGGATTGCTCACGCCAAAGTTGTCGGTTGCGATCAAATTCTAATTTCTCCCAGGCCCGGTCAACAAGAGCCAAGCGATAAAAGCGTTGGGTAGCTTCAGTAGCGGGAAAGACCCAGTCCTTTTTGTCGGAAGTCACCATTCGGTCCGAAACCGCCCGCCAATGTAACAGATCTTCGGAGGCTTCAATGACATAGGCCTGCCCGGACGGAACGTTATGACTTAATTCCATCTGCCCTTGGGCATTGAATTTGTATGAGGTCCATTCAAGTTGCCATTCGGCCCCCCGAATGATACTGCTCACAGTTATAATGCCTGTTGTTATATAAATCAGTTTCAACATGATCTCCAGTGAACTACTTTACGGGATCTCCAGTGAACTACTTTACGGTATTTTTTCTCAAAATATAGTGTATCATAACACCAATACAGCTACCTGTAAAGGGTGCATCTGCCACCAACTGTTACAAATGGCCATATCAGGCCACGCACCCTACTCCGCTTGTAGAGGTCGTACATTGATTAACCAAAACGCAGATCTATAGTGCTCCCTTCAAAAGGTGAATCGAAGGTGCCCATACCAACTAATCCACATATTGTTCCAATAATCCATGAATGGTATTCTCAATATTCATGAATCCATCTTCTCACGACGGTTTCAAATGCTCAATTCCACTGTTTTTGTCGAAGAACCCTTTTATGGCACATTCGGTAATGTTGTAGTTGGCATGACGGGTTCGATTTCTTTATCCATGTTTTGGGGTCACGTCTCGACATTCAACATTTTGTCCTTACCTTAGCGAACTATCCGGTAAAACCCCAGCGCCACATAGGTTGGCAATCGAAATTGCTAAGTCATTTTCCTAGCCTAGATTTTTCTCCTTACACGGCTTTATCAGGATGAGTCTTTTTTCCGTCGGTTTGGCGAATATTGCGTCGACCAGAGGCTTCTTGTCTTTCTCGGGCTGACGTTATGATCGCTTCGAGTGAATACCCATACTGGGCTGCATTCTCCTCTTTCAGGGAACGAACCTGCTGGACAATGGTGTGTTCAATTTCAGTTTTCATCACCAATTAGATCTTCCGGGGTGCAAATGATGGTGGCACGCAACCCGTGTGCTGAAAGGCAATCTATAATCCTTCGACGAAGATGAGGGTTCGCGATGTGCTTGCAGTTCCAGGTTAACAGATAGTCTGTTTCGTGAACAGACGCGACGGCAATGTGGATGGCATCGTCGGCTGCCTTCGAGGGGATGATCTCACGATCCAGCAGATCTTGTGAAATCCTAAAGACATCCGGTGATAAGTCAAGTAACGGGATAGTAATCAGCAATTCGAGACGCCTTGATGCCATGTCTATTTCGCCATGGGACATTCATCCAAAATCGTATGTGAGCATACCAAGTTGTAATCTCTTCGATGGTCATCCCACCAAATACGAGTCAATTGTTGTCGTGCCGCCTCGATCAATTGCCGTTGAAGGGCGAGCAACATACAGGCTAGGAATGGTCGTTTCGATGTAGATCGATTCCGGCATAATTAATCGGTTTGGGCTCTTGAAATTTTCTCGCCCAACGCAGATTTGAAGACATTCTGTCGCCAGAAATCTGGATTAAGGCATTTCCTCTGATTTAAGGCCATCATGGGCCACTTGTAGTAAATCGTAACTGCTTGAGCTTGGCCGCCAAGTAGCCATGAAGCTGGAAATAATAAACGAGACCGTCGATGAGAGACAAAACTGTTCCGGCCGGTTAGCCGCTGTGAATCTACGATCGAATTTTGTTAGAACTGTGCTACTGAAACTACTTAAACAAGTTACAATCCTCAATTCGGAAAAAAAGGATCGCAAAATCTGAGATAAGTTACGCAGACCGTACCGTTCGGTCCGCCATTCACCTTGCCCCGCATCTCAGCCGCTGAATATCACCACAAAACTTCGGATTCATCCCCTCCTCCATTGTACCCGAGAATTGCAATACGAGCAGCCCCAACTATTGGCGCGTCTTTCCCAAGGCTGCTGAATGCAACCTCAGGACATCTCACAAGACGCAGGTTCCAATCCAGAAAACTCCTTACCTGTTCCAGAAGTTTCTGACCACCGCCTATTGCCACACTGCCTCCTAGAATGATTTTTTCAGGACTGTAAATGGTAGACGCATTGCGCAGTCCTTGGGCTAGGTGTAGTGCGACCTCTTCCCATTCCCATTCATCCAGACTGGCGGGAGGCTTACCGTAGATTCTTTCGATCGCCCGACCAGATACCAGACCTTCAAGGCAATCGGAGAGTCCGCAGGCACACTTGGCGTTCTCGATGTTGCGAACCATTGGAATGGCCTGATGGGCGATTTCAGGATGATTCGAGTCGACGCCTCTAAATACCTTTCCATCTCTGATCAACCCTCCGCCCATTCCCGTGCTTACTGTAACATAGAGTAATGGATCGACCTTTTCATTTCGTGAATAGTATTCCCCGACTGCCGCGACATTCGTGTCGACATCAAAGAATACCGGACACTGAAACAAGCCCCAAAAAACCTCTCGAACGGAAAAGTCAGACCAAGCAGCTTGATGCAATGGACTTGCTTTTCCATCCCGAATACTCAAAGGTCCCCCAATCGCAACACCCATAGCCTCAAAACTTAACTTACGCCCTATTGTTGAGGCCGCCGACCGAATCATCTCAACTCCAGATCCCAGTTCTTTTGGTGTGGCAAATTGGACTCGCTCGACGATGGTGCCTTCGCTGTCAGCAGAAGCGACGATCGTCTTAGTCCCACCTATGTCTACCGCTAAGAACATGTCTCAAAAATCACTCCAAGTTAAATCAAGAACACAATGGCTTGATAGCATCATTCACGCTCATCAACCAGATCGAATTCTATAATGGATGCAACTCTCAAAATAAAGGGGATTGCTTTATCCTGTGCTTAGCAATGAAGCAAACTGGTACCGGAAATCCTCGAAAACTCAATCAAGATATCACACGGCAAGGCATTTCCTTTAAGCCATACCATCTCAAGTTCAAATCGCCTCATGGTTGACCCCGCTAATAGGAACCAGTAGGTTAGGACTCAGCAAATGAGTTTTGTAGACAGTCATGAAAACCAGCAACGGATTCCGCGCCGCAGTTCCTGCGCCAGCGAATCTCGTCAACATCAATTTCAGCAGTGGGCTGGAACGACTTTGAGGAGAGAATTCATGCCGCTTTGACCATAAGTCGACGTTTTTCATGGCTGAAGCCATCGTCCAAAAAGGAAGAGCATGAGCAATAGTGATCCCATCCGCTGGAAGCAAAGACTCCAGCAGTTCAGGAAGGCCGAAACTCGGCTTTCTGAAGCTTTGGTCAATGGCTATGATGTTCTTGGCCGTCTTGAGCAGGAGGGTGTGATTCAACGTTTCGAATACACCTACGAGCTGGGGTGTAATGTTTTCAAGGATCTACTTTTTTACGAAGGGTTCGATGTCAAATCACCGCGCGAAGTCATTCGCCAGGCGTTTGAATCAAAGTATCCGGGTGCTGACGATACGGAAACCGCCCTTATTGCGCTGGAGAAACGCAATCTGCTCACACATACCTATGAGGAGGAGACCTTGCTGGAAGCATTGGAACTGATTCAAAACGACTTCCAACCGCTGCTTCATCGACTTCAAAAAACTTTGGACAAGAAGGCCAACGCATCGTGAGCGATGGATTGAGCGCCAAGCATCGTGATTCGATTAACAAGGTGTTGGCGAAGCACTCAAAGGTCGATCGTGTAGTCCTTTTTGGTTCCAGGGCAATTGGCACGTTCAATGCAACCAGCGACGTGGACCTCGCCTTATATGGTGATTTGAGCATGAAAGACCAGACGAAGATCTCCTTGGAAATAGACGAACTTTCTATTCCCTACAAAGTAGATCTGGTCAGAATGAATACAGTCACCAGCACGGCACTTTTGGAGCATATCAAAGAATTTGGGAAGGAATTCATGGAAGGTTCGTCACAAGAAGGCCATTCGAAAGATTAATCGAAATATAAAACTGTTCCACCCGGGTAGCCGCTGCAAATCTAAGACCCAACTTTACCAAAATTAAGTTCAGAAAAATCTCTGCGTCACTGCGTCTATCTCGCGAATGCGAGAGGGCGTGAGGATCAGAAATCAAATCTGATCTCAAAACGCAACCACCCCTGGCAATGGGTATAACCCCATTTCCCGGAGTTAAAGAGGTAGCCTGACGGGAATCCAACATGCTGGAAATTGTATATAGAGACGAATCGATTGTGGTGATCAACAAACCTGCGGGCATGTTGGTTCATCGCAGTTCTGTGGCTCCGGGTGAAACGGTCTTCGCGGTTCAACGGCTTCGGGATCAGATTGGTATGAAGGTGCATCCGGTTCATCGTTTGGACAGGCCCACATCCGGAATCCTCGTGTTCACTCTCAATGTGGAAACTCTGAAAGCGCTCCAGGCACAGTTCACAGAAAGAATGGTCGAGAAGGTTTATTGGGCAGTGGGTCGTGGATATGTGAACGGTCAAGGGACCATTGATTATCCATTGAGACGAGAAGTTGATCCTTATTCCAATTCTGAGGCAGAGGGGAGCCAAAGTGCGGTTACCCACTTCCAATGTCTCGCGCAAGCCGAGTTACCCATCGCCACAGGCCGGTATCCTACCTCTCGATACTCATGGGTCGAACTAAGACCGGAAACAGGACGCAAGCATCAGTTGCGCCGACACATGGCCCATCTTCGTCACCCTATTGTGGGAGACACACAACATGGGGTTGGTGAGCACAATCGATTGTTCAGAGAAACGTTCGGAGTTCACCGTCTGCTCCTGCACGCGCAAAGATTCTCATTCATCCATCCGAGTACCGGAGAAAGAATAACATTGATCGCAGGTCTGGATGAACCGTTCCACAAAGCACTCACCAAAACCAGGTTGATCCGGACAAATGGCATTCTATCATCAACTCGATAACGCGTCAAAATCATAGATGTATTACGAAGAAAGTCAGAAAGCAACCGACACTTGAAAACGCAGCATGCTGGATGACGAAAAATTCGCGACACATCTGATTCGGATCGC
>JAQCFT010000067.1 GCA_027619545.1 Verrucomicrobiota bacterium
CGCAGCCCCGACACTCAATGTGTGAACCTCGGGTCGTGCCAGACAATAAAGATTGTTGAAGGCCATGGGTGATAGAGGGTCGCATAGGCCAACCAGTTTTGCAGGGGGCTCATAGAGCATGCCGCCTTTGTCGTTTGGACTAATGATGAATACCCCCATATCCCGTTCTGTGGCCGCTTCAACTGCTGGCCAGTTCAGATCGTTGACGAAATACCAGTGAAGGTTGACGTATTCGAAAGCATCTGTCCGGATTGCATCCAGAATGATATCGGGGGTCGCGTGAGTGGAGAATCCGATATGTCTGGCGCGGCCTTGCTTCTTGAGTTCGTAAGCTGCCTCCAGGCAACCGTTTTTTTGGATGGTCCAATCGAGCAATTGCTGGTTGTTGATACCGTGTATGGACAGGAGATCCACATGGTCCAGACCCAGGTAATTCATCGATGTCTCAAAGGTCTCATAGAACTCCTTTTGTGTCGCAAACGGAGCCACTTTCGTTTGAATCATCATGTCGTCCCGCTTCAGCTTTGGAAGGACCCAGCCCAATTGCATTTCCGATGTCCCGTAGCCACGTGCGGTTTCGATGTGATTGATTCCCAATTCGAGTGCACGATGGATCGTTGCTTCCAGGTTTTCCTGGTTTTTCTTGGGGATGTCTTCGGGGGCGGTGTCTTGCCATTGGTGCTGATAACGCATGCCTCCGCAGGTAAACACGGGCATTTGCAACTCGGTCTTGCCAAATCGGCGATAATACATAAGGGGTGTTATGCCAGTTGGGGCCATGCTTTGTCAAAAAAATGAAATACTTTGGTGGATTGGGTTTTCCTTTGGGGCTGACGAGACTATTTTAGGTGGAATGAAATCTCCATGGACGTTTGTTTTTTTATCTCCAACCGCCTTATTTTCGGTGCTTTTAATGTGCTCCATCGGCTTGGGTGTGGCGGCTCAGAATGGGCCGGCGACTTTCAGTGACCCATTTCAAAAGGAGCTTAAGGATGGTTGGTCCTGGATTCGGGAACATTCCGGGGCTTGGCGCATGACGCCGCGGGCGCTTGAGATCAAGGTCGAACCTGGCAACATGTGGGGAGGCGCCAACGACGCAAAAAATGTTCTAATGCGTGACCTGCCAGATGCTGCCGGGGACAAATGGACCGTTTCGGCAACTTTTTACAATCAGCCTACTGAGCAATATGAACAGGTGGATCTGGTATGGTATTATAACGATAGTTATCAGGTGAAAATCGGGCAGGAATTGGTCGACGGTCAACTCAGCATCGTCATGGGACGTGAAGAAGACGATCGCACCAAGACCATCGCCATCATACCCTTGGACTCGTTCGAGGTGTCTGTGAAGTTCGAGGTAGACGGCGATGTTATTCGAGGATCTTTCAGGAAAAATGGGAGCAAGGATTGGATCGTGGCAGGGGAGACCGATTTACCGGTCCATGGAAAACCGCATATCACAATACAATGTTATCAAGGTCCTTCCGATCAAGAACGTTGGGCGCGGATTAGGGATTTTGAACTTCGATCGATTCCCTGAATCTCATGCTTGATAGAAAAAAACAAAATAAAATCACCTTAGGACAGTAAATGTCCCAGGGTGCTGGATAAAGTGGCGGCATGGTTATGAATGCAATCGACATACATCAAGAACGCAGTGTCCGTTTATCGGATAAAGCGAGTGTCAACCGCCGGTGGACGGAGTTATTCCGGCGTATTGAAGACCTCCCCGAGGGAAAAAGCAACCTGAGCGATGAGGAAAACCCGATCATCGACTATGTTTTTGGACACCGGGAACTCGATCTCTACCTGAATCAATTGAGGAAACAGAAGCCTCATTGACTGCTTGGGAATCAAAATATTTCCGGATCGACACTTGAAACCGGATCAAATGAGCTGTAAAAAGTCTGCCCATGAAAAAATTTTGGTTGCCGACATTTTTGTTTCTGATCACGAGTGCTATCTTCTGCTACACCGTGTTCCTGACGGCACGGTCTGAAGAGGCGGGTGGTCGTCTTATCTGGCCGGTTGTGACATTTTTCTTTGCCTATCTGGGCGCATTCGTCTTCTGGGGATGCCGGGTTGAGGAAGAGCATCATTGATATTTGGCGGATCGTCAACGTAGCCGATGGGCTGCGAGATGCGCCCAGTGTGTCCTGCTTTCGCCGATTTCCTGCTGGATTCCTGTCTTGAGTTAGGGCAGCATCCTGACATGAATCCGTATCGTTTCATCCAGCATACCTTGTTGCTTTGCCTGTTGACTGCGTGGAGCGGAGCTTTCCCATTGTCCGCCGCTCAAACACGTTCTACGACCTATGAATCCGCCGGTGCGATCATGGAAGGGTTTGTCGCTCTTCCTGAGCTGCAGGAGGGCGAATACCGTCCCGGCATCCTTTTGATTCACGACTGGACCGGTCTACAGGATTACGCCAAGGATCGGGCCCGGCAAATTGCCAACGAACTGGGCTATGTCTGTTTTGCAGCCGATGTTTATGGCAAGGGGGTTCGCCCGGAGAATCCTCAGGAATGCGGGGTCCAGGCCGGTATCTATCGGGGCGATCGAACCTTGTTTCGCCAACGACTGAACGATGCGCTGGCTGAGCTCAGAAAGCTCCCAGGCTGCCACCCTGATCACATCGCCGCCATAGGTTATTGCTTTGGCGGCACCGGCGTGATCGAACTTGCCCGAAGCGGTGCTCCAGTGCTGGGGGTTGTCTCCTTTCATGGCGGGTTGGATTCACCTAAACCAGAGGATGGGCAGCACATCCAAGGCAAAGTCCTGGTGTTGCACGGCGCAGATGACCCATTCGTTTCCAAGGAAAATCTCACTGCGTTTGTCGCTGAAATGAACCGGTGGAACGTTGATTGGCAGATGGTCAGTTACGGGGGAGCGGTGCATTCTTTTACCAAGAAAGAGGCAGGTGACAACAAGGAGTCAGGGGCTGCTTACAATGCCAATGCCGACCGCCGGAGTTGGCGTCACATGAAACAATTCTTCACCGAAATTTTCCCGCATGCCCAGAAGGGGTGGTCTTCGCTTTTTGATGGACGGAGTTTGACCGGTTGGGTTCAGAAAAATGGAACCGCAACTTATGAGGTGCAAGACGGCGTTATCCTTGGAACCACTTCTGAAGGAAGTCCGAATTCCTTCCTTTGTACCACGCGTGATTACCGGGATTTTGAACTGTTGTTCGAAGTGAAGGTCGATGACAGTCTTAATTCGGGGGTGCAGATTCGGTCCAGAAGCTTGGGCACCTTCAACGACGGGCGTGTGCACGGTCCCCAGGTGGAGATTGCCACCAATGGTGATGCCGGATGGGTGTACGGAGAAGCACTTGGGACAGGATGGCTGAGCGCCGATCGGAGCGACGAGAACGCGAGAGCCGCGTTCAAAAAGGGGGAATGGAACAAATATCGCGTGCGGGCGGAGGGGAATCACATCAGGACCTGGATCAACGGCATCCCGGTGGCCGATCTTCAAGGCGATGAAAACAGTTTTAAAGAAGGATTCATAGGGCTTCAGGTGCATGGTATTCAAAAAGGCACCGGCCCCTATGAAGTTCGCTGGCGCAATATCTACCTCAAATCCCTGGAGTGATCTTTTCCGTAACTTCGGTGGGGATCATGGTTGTCACATTGTATGACAACCAATATCCAAAGGTAAACTTTTATTGTTTGGACCGAAGCAACATCAACTCATCAATATGAACAAGAAAAACCTGCCCTGGATGGGCGCATTGTTTGGGCTCCTGCTTTCCGTATCCGGATTGCAGGCCGATCATCACGAAGCAGCCGACTTGAATGTGGGCGACAAAGCTCCTGAATTCACCGCCATCGATCAGGATGGTCATCTATGGAAAACTTCCTCATTGAAAGGGGAGAAAAACCTGGTGGTTTACTTTTACCCGGCAGCCATGACCAGTGGATGTACCAAACAGGCCTGCGCTTTTCGTGATGACGCTTCCAAATTGAAAGATCTGGACACAGTTGTCGTGGGCGTCAGTGGCGATGCCCCTGCCGGCTTGAAAGTGTTTCAGCAGACCCATGATTTGAACTTTGACTTGTTGGCCGACTACAACGGGGCCATTGCCAAAGCCTTTGGTGTACCGCTGCGCGATGGAGGGACGATCGAGCGCCAATTCCTTGGCAAAGCTGTTTCCCTCGAACGCGGTGTGACCGCCAGCCGATGGACCTTCGTCATCAATAAGGAAGGCAAAGTGATCTACAAGAACACCAAGGTGGAAGCCGCTCAGGACAGCGCCAATGTGATTGCCGTCCTGAGCAAATAAAACGGTTGCCGATTGGTAACATTTCCGTCACCATTTTGGTGAGCCCGAAAGGTAGAGTGAATCTAACCTTTCGGGCTGTTTTTTTGTATTAACGCATTGAACAGGAAAATGAATCATGATCATTGAACGGTTCCAACATGATGGTGACTGCCGCATCAGATTTTTTGCGGTTTTGACGTGGATTGTTTTGTCTTTGAGTGCCGCATCCGCCTCGGAGGTGATGTCCATTGGTCAATTGCGCTCCGGTCGTCCGGTGGCTGGGACTCCTTTTGATATTCGACCTCAGCTCGAAGGAAAAATAGTCCGCCTGCAGGGGGTGATTTACCAGAAACTCCTCTGGCCGGGGAGTCAGCCTGATCAACTCAATCATGCTTTCCTGATTCAAAACCTTCCGGAGCATTCCGACGGAGATGACAAGACCTCCGATGGCCTGCTTGTTTACACTGGCAAACCGACTGTTCCACTCGAGGGGCGGGGTGCCGATTATCTGCCACGAGCGGGGGATTGGATTGTGCTGGAAGGACGGCTGCAACATCGATATGGCCAGACTGAACTCAGTCGTCCTCGTCTCATTCAAGTGGTAAAGACAGAGTTGGACCTGTCATCCGCATTGCCATTCATTGAGTTGAAACCCTTTCCAGAGCGGGCCAAAACGCTTTCCTACCTGGAACGTTTGGAAGGGATGAGAGTGATACTTCCCGCTGATGCTTTGGTGGTATCCGGGAGAAAAGTGATTGGAAGTGGTATCGAATCCTACGCCTGGCTGATACCGGCATCCGCCCCAGTCGCTCTCAGATCGAAACCCTATTACAATCGGGTTTTTCGTGATGCGCATCCTTTGGATGATATTCCGAATGCTTTATTCGATAACGATAACGGTTTCAGAATTCTCTTGGGAAGTCATGGGATCAAAGGGTTGACCGGGCGGGCCGATGCATTACTGCCCGCTTTGCGCGTGGGAGATCGTTTGACACAGGCTTGTGTAGGCGGGGTGATTTACTCTTATCAGCAGTACAAAATCATGCCAATGCAAGTTCCTGATTTTGAGCGAGGACTGGACCCAGCTGAGAATATCATTCCTGAAGTGTTCGAGCGAGATTCAACTGCAGCGGGGGTGCGGCTTGCCACCTTTAATGTGGAAAATCTCTATGATCATCGGGACGATCCATCTGATCCTTGTGATGCCTTCGATGACCTTGGTAACCAAACTATCCAACCGCCATTCAACTATTTACCGGCAAACGAGACCCTTTACCGGAATCGGCTGGCAGGTTTGGCTAAACAGGTTGTTTTTGATATGAAGGAGCCAGAATTGATTCTGGTGCAAGAATTTGAAGATCAAGATATCTTGAGTTTTGGAAAAGCCGGTAAAACCTTTCTCAAGCCTGGATCTGATGGATTACCTGATGTGCTTCAGGAATGGTCAAGCGTGATTCGATCCATGGGAGGTCCTTACTATGGGGTCGCCCAACACCGAAAAGGGGCCGATGCCAGGGGGATCAGTTGTGGATTCCTTTTCCGCACCGATAGAGTGAAGCTTAAGCCATTGGGACAGAAAGGTTCCTGGCTAAGCAAAGTGAGGCAAACCTTCCCCGCGGCTCAAATGTTAGGCGATGCTTCTAAAGCTGTGCCTCTGGCCATTCAATCCGTTCGCCCCAAACCGGATCAGGATGGCTCGATCGTTTATGCCCGGCCACCCCAAATAGCTCGATTTCAGTTTGAGGCCGAAGGGCAGTATGTTGGAATGGAGTTGGTTGTGATCAATGCGCACTTTGCCAGCCGACCCAATGAACGTGTTGCTCTCCGTCGTGATCAGTCATCATTAGTGGCTGAGTTTGGCAAAGCATGGGTAGAGGCGAATCCCGGGGTGGGGGTGGTTATCGGAGGAGATTTGAACGTGTTTCCGCGTCCCGATGATCCATTCAGCCAGACTCAATCCGACCAATTGGGAGCCTTATACGGATCTGGCGCACTTTCGGTTTACGATTGGATTGTGAAGCGTAAGCCGGAGAATGCGTATTCCTATGTGTATGATGGACAATCGCAAACATTGGATCACCTCTTCATGGTCGGAGAAGTCAAAGACAGGTTCCACAGCGCGACATTCCTGCACATCAACTGTGATTGGCCTGATCGAGTCGATGATTCAGGCAACTCACCGCGCGGGATCAGTGATCATGATCCCCTCATCGTATCTTTTCGATAATGATTGGTGTGTTTGTATCCATCATGCAGGTAACATATTGTGAATGGCTCTTGGTTTCAGCTGGTCTTACTGATTGTGTATTGGTCATGGCAGTTTTGTGACGTTTTCATGCTTCTGCGTTGACGTTTTTGCGGCTCCTTGTATAAGCTTGCTGAATCCCAGAGCTGTTATAGCTAACAACCAAACAACACTTGAAGTATGATGAACAAATATAAACCAAGAACCAGTGCCGGACTCGGCTTGTTGGGGGGCTTGCTCCTCGCCGCGAGTGGTCAGTTGCAGGGACAAATCAGCAATGGCCTTGTTTCCTATTGGCCATTGGACGCATTGAACGGAACCAAGACGCCGGACACGGTCAGCTTCTATGACATGGATGCTGCAAACCTCACGGCGGACGATGTCGTACCTGGAAAATTTGGAAATGCATTTTCCTTTTCCAACGAACGTCAGACCCTTCTGTCCCGTGTGCACGAAGCGGACGATAATCTGCCTGCCAATAAGCATGCGGCCCACACGATTTCCATGTGGGTGAATGTTGCCGGTGCGGGGCAAAACGACCTGCGAGTATTCTCGGAAGGGAACACCACTGACAGTAACCCGTTGTTTAACATTGGAACACACAACGGTGGCGCGGATGGCAGTGTGGATCTTTACATCCGTCAGAATGGTTGGGCTACATTTGGTCACGCTTACACCACGCAGCAACCCTTTATTGCAGATGAATGGCATCACATCGCTTGGGTTCAGGCAGCTGATGGTACCCGAATGATGTATGTGGATGGTAATGCAGATGCCCTCGAAATTACCGCCAAGGAAGAAGGCGAATGGCGTGTCAACAATACCTCTATCGGTGGTATTCTCCGTGCCTCCGCGTCTCACTGGGTCACCGGCTTGATCGATGATGTTGCGATCTGGAGCCGTGCTCTAAGTGCCGATGAATTGGCTGAGGTTGCCGCCAATTCTGTGGGCGACCTCATTGGCGGTGGTGAACCTGATCCCGGCGCCGAAGGCCTGGTGGCTCACTGGCCCCTGGACCAGATCCAAGGAACCAAAACTCCCGATATCGTCAATGGATATGACATGGATATCACCAATCTGACCGATGCGGATGTGGTTCCTGGTAAGAACGGAAACGCATTTTCTTTCGAAAACGCTCGTCAGACGCTTCTTTCACGTGTGCATGAGGCAGACGATCAATTGCCAGCCAACAAGCATGCCGCTCACACGATTTCCATGTGGGTGAATGTTGCAGGTGCTGGTCAGAACGATTTACGTGTCTTCTCCGAAGGCAATACCTCAAACAGTAATCCACTGTTCAACATCGGAACACACAGCGGCGGTGCTGATGGTAGTGTGGACTTGTTCCTTCGGCAGACTGGATGGACTACCTACGGTCACGCTTATACCACACAGCAAGCATTTGTCGCTGATGAATGGCATCACATCGCTTGGGTTCAGGAAGCTGATGGAAGTCGTACCATTTATGTCGACGGCAATGCCGATGAACTTGATATTACCCCTAAAGAAGAAGGCGATTGGCTTGTCAACAATACCTCTATCGGTGGTATCTTGCGTGCTTCCGCTTCTCACTGGGTTACCGGTTTGATTGATGATGTTGCGATCTGGAGCCGCGCATTGAGCGGTGACGAAATCCAAAGCGTCATTGACAACGGCGTGCCAAGCGCTGGTGGCGGCAACAAGCGTCCGCTGGTGATCAACAGTTTTGCTGCTGAATACACTTCCGCAGCCAAAGGCGGTAACGTTGTGCTGTCTTGGGATGCTTCTGCTGATGCGACATTAAATGTCAGCCACGGTGTGGGTGATGTGACAGGCAACTCAGAATTTGGCGTTGGAAGTGTCTCCGTCCCTGTGGAAGGAACCTCCAATTTCACGCTGACCGCTTCACGTGATGGTCAAAGTGTCACCGCCAATGCCTTGGTGACCGTTTATGAAGGTGTCGCTGATGGTTGGAGCTTGATTGAAAACTTCGAGACCCTTGAAGTCGATGCCAGCGTCAACCAGCAGGGTCGTTGGAAAAACCCTCAAGGGACAACCGCTGTGGTGGATTCTGATTCACCATCCGGCAACGCTCTGACTGTAAATGGAACCGCATTGAGCGCCATCTTGCTGGGCTCCAAAACAATCAAGGAAGGTGATAAAGCAACCTTGTTCTTCCGTGTTTACACCGTAGAAGGAGATGCTCCCGCCATTCAGGTCAACGTTGGTTTGAGTGAAAAACCGATTCGCTTCATTGGTGACTTCGCCAATGCAGTCGGTCCTTTTGTGCAGTTCAGCGATCTGGAAGGTTTCGGCATCGACATGTATGCCATCGACGGATTCCAGGGTACTTTGGACTGGACCGGTTCTACTGTGGACTATGAAACCATCTATGATGTCTGGCTGGATGTAGAAAACAACAATCTGGAAGATGGCGACAAATTCACCATGTATTTCCGTGAAGCAGGTGATGATGGCGACCGCACGGAAGCCTTTGCAGGTTATACTTCCGATCGTAATCCTGCCGGTAGCACGGACCTCGGATTGCCCGGACCTGATCTCGATACGCTGTTTATCAGTTCGCACAGTGGTGCCGTTGTGGCGGGGCAAATCCTGGTGGATGACTTCTACATCAGCAGCGGTGGATATAATGACAGTGTGCCTGCCGCTCTCGGTGGCTTGACTGTGACCGATGAAATCATTGATGACACTCCTGTGGTTGACCCTGAGCCAGGCGCCATCACTGGTATTGCCATTTCCGGTAATGAAGTGACCATCGAGTACACCGGAACTTTGAAATCCTCCAACAGCGTGACCGGTCCTTATGAAGCCGTTGCCGGAGCATCCGGTCCTTCCTATACCGTGAATGCCGACCAAGCTCAGCAGTTCTACATTGCTGACTGATTTACGGAACGGATCAAATTCAATCTGAAAGCACATGCCTCCCACTTCGGTGGGAGGCTTTTTTGTTTGGGTAGTAAGTGCCGTCCCCGGCGCGCCTCCTTGTGGCTTGTCATGGCAAACCAGCCAGGTATATCTGATCGTCCCAATCCGAACCTTGTGCCATCCCTACTCAAAAATGCCATCCAAAGGAAAGCCCTGACGTATTTGAACGCCAACATTCCCGCGTGTGTCCGAATCGAAACAGGCTACTGAAAACCGCAGGCTTCCCGAAACGGACGATCCTTGCATTTCGAACATCCCAAGGCACGCGCCGGGGAAGGCACGATCTAACTGGGGGACAATCTTTGAGTTTGTCAGGGTTCCCCAAATCGCTTATCAACGGATGCATGAAATGCCGATGCTTGGTTGGTTTCTTGTTGGTGATGGTTCTGGCACTGTCAGTTGGCGCTGGTGAAACGGTTTCGTTGTGGAAAGACGGCGCTCCCGGCGCATTGGGGAATCAGGATCACGACAACCCCACACTCACTCTTTATCTCCCTTCAAAAGACAAGGCAACTGGTGCCGCCATTGTTGTGTTTCCGGGAGGCGGGTATGGTGGTTTGGCGCCTCATGAAGGCAAAGGTTATGCCGAGTGGCTGGCCGAACAGGGGATTGCCGGATTGGTGTTGAAATACCGGTTGGGTTCCAAAGGCTACCGCCACCCCATCATGCTGGACGATGCTGCGCGTGCGGTTCGACTGACCAAATACCACGCTGCCGAATGGGGCATTGATCCCGAACGTGTGGGCATCATGGGGTCTTCTGCCGGAGGTCATTTGGCCTCCACACTCGTGACGCACTTTGAAGCTGGCGACAAGGACTCCAGAGATCCTGTGGATCGTTTGTCTTCCCGACCAGCTCTTGGGATTCTTTGTTATCCGGTGGTATCGATGGGAGCCTTCACGCATCAGGGATCCAAACGGAATTTGTTGGGTGACGAACCTTCTTCAGAACTGGTCTGGTTGCTTTCCAATGAACTTCAAGTCAAAGCCGATACGCCTCCTTGTTTCGTTTGGCATACTTGGGAAGACCAAGCCGTTCCTGTGGAGAATAGTCTTCAGTTTGCGGATGCACTTCGCAAGGCCGGTGTGCCCTTCGATCTCCACATCTACCAAAAAGGACGCCATGGCATCGGTCTGGCCAATGGACATCCCTGGACCAAGGACTGTCTGTTTTGGTTGAAAGAGCAGAAGTTTCTGCGGTGATTTTTTTTTTGACAGGATTTACAGGATGTACTGGATGTTTTTTGGAGGGGGCGGGATGCTGGTGGTGAATGAGGAAGCTTAAGAGGTGATGCTCCGTATCCAGAGTGGTAACAAGTCCCTGTAACGTTAAAACGTCGATTTATCTATTAACAATATGCCCTCACAGGCCGAATAAAAACATCCTGTTTTTCTCGTAGATCCCGCGACTGCGGTGACTGCCTAAAAAATGAATCCTATCGTTGAAATCCGAAATCTGAGCAAAGTTTACTCGCAGGGTGAGATCCAGGTTACTGCTCTGGATGATATCCATCTCGACATACATCCTTCGGATTTCCTGACGCTGATGGGGCCCTCCGGTTCTGGGAAATCGACTTTGCTGCATATAATCGCCGGAATTGATCGCCAGAGTTCCGGTATCTGCAAAGTGCAGGGCATTGATCTGCTAGGGCTCAATGAATCAGCTCTGGCGGATTGGCGTAATCAGAACGTGGGATTCATCTTTCAGAGTTTCAATCTCATTCCGGTGTTGAGTGCTTTTGAGAATGTGGAACTTCCTCTGTTATTGACCCGGCTTGGACGTCCGGAACGCCGGAAGCTGGTGCAGACCGCCCTGGAACTGGTTGGGCTTGAAGATCGAGCCGGGCATTTGCCGAAGCAACTCAGTGGAGGGCAGGAGCAGCGTGTTGCCATTGCCCGGGCCTTGGTGACGGATCCTGCTTTGGTGGTGGCCGATGAGCCGACGGGGAATCTGGATTCGGAATCCGCCCAGCAGGTGCTTGAGATCCTTCAATCTCTGAGTCGCGATGCCGGAAAAACCGTGATCATGGTGACCCACGATCCACGTGCCGCCGCTTTTGGCAATCGAACGATTCATCTCGAGAAAGGGCGTTTCGCCGAACCTTCCACATCCGAAGCGAAGGCCTGAGCATGTAATTACTCATGCTGCCTTGAACCAAGAACTTTCCGATGACCACGACGACATTCATTATCCGAAATGCTCTTCGCAACAAGCGTCGGGCATTCTTGTCAGCCATGAGTGTGGCGGTCAGTTTGTTTTTGTTCGTGACCTTGCAGGTAGCCTTGAGGGAACTGACCATTCCGCCGGAAGACATCGGGGCATCCCTGCGCATCGCTGTCCGTAATAAGGTGTCGCTGGCTCAACCACTGCCTGTGCGCCAATTGCAGGTGATCGAAAAAATTCCGGGTGTGGCGGCGGTGACTCCTTTCTCCTATTTTGGGGGGTTGTTTCGCAATGAATCGTTCACAACCTTCGCTCAATTTGCGGTGAATCCAAACCGCTTCACCAATGTCTTTGTGGAAGCCAAAGCTTCATCTGAACACTTGCAAGCCTGGATCAAGGATCGCGGCAGTTGTCTGGTAGGGCTTGATACCATGGAGCGGTATGATCTGAAAGTTGGAGATCGCATGTTGCTCACCGGTACCTTATACTCGGCCGATCTGGATATGAAAATCGTGGGAACGTACCAGGGAACGCTGGATGATCGCTCGGTGTTTTTTCATCACACCTATCTGGATGAACTGACGGAGGACCCCGGAACAGTGGGAACATGGTGGGTACGCGCCGCTTCCGCGGAAGTTGCCCCGCAGGTTATTCAATCCATCAATTCCGCCTTTGAAAACACCTCCTCTGAAGTGCGGGCCGAGAGTGAACGCGCTTTTCAAATGGGTTTTGTGTCCATGTGGGGAAACATCAAGATGCTGATCGATTCCATTTGTTCGGCGATTGTGTTCACTCTGCTGCTTGTTTCGGTCAGCACCATGAGCATGGCGATTCGTGAACGGTTCCGGGAACTGGCCATTCTCAAGGCGATTGGTTTTCGCCGTAATGAACTGCTCTCGTTTATCCTTGCGGAAAGTTTGTTGCTTTCCCTGTTGGGCGCGGTCATGGGAGCAGGGGGAGCTGCCTGGATCTTTCATTATATCGACATACAAGCCTTGTCGGGCGGGATGTTTGTCTATTTTGAAGTGACCGAACGGATGCTGGGAAGCGCCTTTCTCATCGCGATGGTTTTGGGGGTCTTATCGGGAGTCGTGCCCGGCTTGTCCGTGTGTCGCATGAGTGTTGTCGATGGACTGAAAACTTTGGATTGATCCGATATGTTGCCGATCAAATACAATGCCAAAAACGTCGTGCTTCGTTGGCGCAGCACACTCGCCACCATCTTGGGGATTGCCATGGTGGTGGCGGTCTATGTCATGGTGCAGGCTCTGGCGGTAGGATTGGAGAAAAGCAGCGCCAATACAGGCGATCCGCGCAACCTCATGATCGTTCGCAAAGGTTCTCAATCGGAATCCAGCAGCATCGTCACGCTCGAGCAATATCGGTCGCTGCTTTATTCAGAATGGATCGAACATGATGCGAATGACCGCCCTCTTGTTACGGCTGACGTGCTCACCTTGGTCAATTTGCCAAGACGTGAGCAAAACGGCGAAGCCAATACGACTCTGAGAGGCATTGGACCGATGGGGAAGGTGTTGCGCCCTCAAGTGAAATTGGTGGAAGGCAGATGGTTCGAACCCGGTAAAAGAGAGGTGGTCGTCAGTAAACGTCTGGCGGCCCGGTTTGCCAATTTCGATATCGGTGATCGTTTCAAAACCGGACCGGATTGGCTGACGGTTGTGGGTTGGTTTGATGCAGGAAACTGTGCCTTTGATTCGGAAATCTGGGCGGATTCGGACGAAGTCAGGGCCTTGTTTGATCGAGATTCCTATTCCTGCCTGTTGGTGCGTCCGGTCAATGCGGAAGGACTTACGGTTTTGACCAAACTGGTGGAGGAAGACAAACGTCTTCAGTTGCTAGCCAAGAATGAAGTGGCATACTATCGGGAGCAGACAATGACGGCCACACCGATCAAATGGCTGGGTAACTTCCTGGCAACAGCCATGTCCATCGGCGCGATCCTCGCGGCCATGAACACCATGTATGCAACCGTCGGCGCCCGCACGCGGGAAATTGGCACGCTGCGTGTGCTTGGTTTTCGACGTCGAACCATTGTGCTCGGCTTGTTGATCGAGGGGATGCTGCTGTGCTCTATCGGAGGTGTGTTCGGATGTTTGCTTGCTCTGCCCATCAATGGTTATGCAACGGGAACCATCGGTTTTGAATCGTTCAGTGAGACTGTTTTTGAATTCACCATCACTCCTGCCTTGGCTTCGCAAGGAATCGTTTTTTCTGCTTTGATCGGATTATTTGGAACCCTTATTCCAGCCATCAAAGCGTCGCGGACGCCTGTCATCGATGCCCTGAAATCGCTATGAAAAAAGACCACATACAACAGCTCAAGATTCCTGCAAGTGCCAAGAAACGACCCAAATCCACCGTGACAATGATCTATGGCGGGATTGTTCTGCTGCTTGCCATTGCTGTGTGGTTTGCCTGGCCGAGGGAGGGAGATGATCAAAGGATTCTTGATACAACTTATCCAGGTAACATAGCGACCACCGGAGCGGTTTCTACATCTTCCTCAAATGTCCACTCTCCAGAATTCACGTCTGCCCGAACGGGCGAATTTCCATCTGTCAAAGCGTCTGGTCATTCACTGTTGACCGTCAGCGGATACATCGTCAACAGGGAACGCATTGAGCTGAGCCCGCGGTTCATGGGAGTGGTGCGAGATATTCGGGTCAAAAAAGGAGACTCTGTGACCAAGGATCAGGTGGTTGCTGTTTTGGATGATGTTGAGTATCTAGCGCAACTCAAGCAGGCAAAGGGGGCGCTGGAAGTGGCGCAGGTGCAGGTTAAACAGGCGCAGCTGGACGTGGATCGCGCCCGTCGTCTGGTGGCAGAGCGAGTGGAGATGAAAGCAACATTGGAAGATGCGGAGCTGCGACTTGCCGCCGGTCAAGCTGATGTCAAACGTCTGGAGGGGCAGGTGGAATTGGTCCAAACCTATCTGGACTGGACGATCATTCGATCTCCCATCAACGGTGTTGTCCTCGAAAAACTGGTCGATCCTAACGAACTGGTGACACCCCAGTCATTCGGTGGAACGCGCGGGCCCAGCACGGCATTGATTTCACTGGGTGATCCCGAAGATCTGCAGGTTGAAATCGAATTGAACGAATCGGATCTATCCAAAATCTATCTCAACCAAGCCTGTCGGATTTCACCCGAAGCCTATCTGGATCGTGTGTATCAGGGGTATGTCGTTGAAATCGCACCCGAAGCCAATCGTCAAAAAGGCACCTTGCAAATCAAAGTCCAGATTGAAAATCCCGACAAATATCTCACTCCCGAACTCAGCGCGAAAGTCGATTTCATGCCGGGAAACACGGAGTAGTTTTTTGACAGCCACCGCAGTCGCTGTCCAAAAAAAACAGGCTATCGGTTATCGGTAACTTTCCCGTTCAACCTCGGACGTTTATTGGGGCCGAAGGCTACGTTGGATTGGGATTCGATGGTGACTTGATCGTCTTTGAAGGTGAATTCAAAGTTCAGGTGAAAGGGCGTTTCCACGGCACAAACTTTCAATGTCAATGTGGATTCATCCGTCCAGGCATAGGAGCCAGCTACAGGTTCGTCTTCGAAATCCGAAAGGCGTCCAACAGGGAAAGGAGAGCGTCCGGTTTTCCAGTTGCCATGTCCGGCTCGAAATTGGAGTGGACGTTCTGAACCATCCATGATGAAAGTCAACTGATCCGAACTCGGGTCCTGCATGATCGTCAGGTACCGGTTGCCTGTTTCGTTTTCTTCCAGATGATATGTTCGTTTCAACGCCTTGGAAGCCAGTGCCGAACTGCTGTCGCCCTCGACCGGTGGAATAACCAGCGATTCCAACTTGGATTTCAATTGTTCGGAAGATGCTGTGTCGGGCCTCAATGTGTCCGGATGACAGGCCGGGATAAAACGTGACCATACAACATCCAGCACAGCTTGCATGCTTGAGACACCGCTGGTGATGGCGATCACCGCATCCAGCTTGGGCATGACAATGCAGTATTGTCCGAAGGCGCCACGTCCGCTATACGCATCGTGACGGCATCGCCAGAACTGAAAACCATATCCCTGATTCCAATCGCTGACCGGATTGCTGCCGTTGGACACCTGTTTGGAAGTGGCCTGTTCCACCCAGATGGAAGGGATGAGTTGTTGTCCATTCCAGTGCCCTTTTTGCAAGTAAAGTTGACCGAACTTGGCGATGTCCTCAGTGCGCACGCGCAGGCCATATCCTCCAAGGGAGATGCCTTGGGAATTCGTGTCCCAGACCGGCTGTGTGATGCCTAATGGTTCAAATAAACGTGGCTTCAAGTACTCCAATACAGTCTGTCCGGTTACTTTTTGAACGATAGCGGACTGCATGAATGTGGCGGCGGTGTTGTATTTGAAATGGGTGCCGGGTTGATGCGGGACTTCTTGTGCAAGGAAGGATTCGGGCGACACCACGTCCGGAGAGGCGGAGGGTTCATCCTGATGACCGGTGGTCATCGTCAACAGATCCCGGACCCGCATGGATTTGAGATGGTTGGAAGGATTCTCCGGCATGGCATCAGGAAAGAAATTGCCGACATTATGATCAATACTGAGTTTGCCTTCCGCCACCGCCAGTCCGACGGCGGTCGATGTGAAACTTTTGCTCAGTGAATAGAGGACATGGTTGTTCTCGGCTGCATAAGGAGCCCACCAGCCTTCCGCGACGACGTGTCCGTGACGAACAACCATGATGCTGTGCATCCCATCGATTTTCGAATCCAACGCCTCAATGAACAAGCCGAGTGCGTCCGATGAAATTCCCTGCGCTTCGGGCTTGCTGCGGGGTAAGGAGGTCGTTTCCTGTCCTCTAAGCAGGGGGCAGAAAGTCAACAAAACAACCAAGCGGATGACGGCTTTTGGTTTAGTCATGCATACTCAATATTTTGGTTTTCAACGAGATGATCAATCCTCTGAATTCTCAGAAAGGATCATTGCTGGCGAGGTGTGTTCTGACATTTCGCCAGAGTGACTCAGTAAAATATGCTTCAGAGATGTGATCCGTTTCTTAATGTACTGCTTTTCCTGATGCCATGACATGCCTTGAAGGTCATCTGACATCGTCTTTCGAATGTTTCTCATCAACTCTACAGATTTAATCTTCATAATCTAAAACTTCGGTTGGCGATCGTATCTCTATTACATGGCCCGAGACAAGCAAACTAATAACTTATTATTTGCCAGGAGATTGAGAATTTTTTGCTGGC
>JAQCFT010000068.1 GCA_027619545.1 Verrucomicrobiota bacterium
TATACTTCTGGTAAAATGATACGTCCCAACCAGAGAGAAACTCGGCGTAGGCTTGATTGTCTTGATAGGTTTCCTGGTGTCCCATGTGCTGGCGGCTTCAAGCAAGCATCCAAAAAGCATGACTTCGACGGGGATATGCCACCGCACGCCCGGTGGCGCGACCGCGGAACACACCTGACTGTGCATAACCCCGAACCCCTCGCGGACCCGCTGCCCCCACGTATCGGGAGGCCATGGCTTGCCGGATGGCGACTTTGGTTGGATGCTCGAACATTCGGGAAGGATTGAACCACAACCGACGCACAAAAAAAAGCTCCGACTTAATCCGCTGGATCATTCTTCTTCTCCTCGCCACACGAACTGCAGTGGGTCAGAAGTGAATGACGTACGTGATGACAAGACGAACATTCTTCAAACAACCAGGTACCACACGAAGGACAGCTATAAGTCTGCTCCGCTTCGGAATCCCCCGAGTGTGGAATGGTTTTGTGCACCGTCCGACGCGTCCAGTATAGAAATCTGCGCGGCCCAGTGCGAATCGGGTATTCGCAGATCGGACAAAGAAACCGTTCGTAGGCCTCACGATATTGCTTTTGCAGCCAATTCTTACCGGGAAAGGCAACGATTCCGATGGCATGGACCAGAACTTTTCCCACACCCGCCAGCAGGGTCAGGATGAGGATGTATTTCACATACTGAGCGGGGAAATACTTGTTCACCACCCAAAAGGCTTTGATCAAAGTAGCAACCCCAAACGCGAGGAATACCGGAAAATAAACACTTTGGTTCCGGCGTATGACCAAAAAACCGGCCAACACCAGCAAGGGTACCAGCAGACACAGTTCCAAAGTGGCCAACCACATGCGATGTTTGCGAACCAGCTCGCTGTACTCTTCCCTGGCGGGAATCAGCAATTCATTGATTTGTGCATCCAATGCCTGCTTTTCATCCTCGGCGAGCCGCTTCTGCTCGGCTTGATCGTGCAGGTTTTGGTTAAAGGTCTGGAATGAGGTCTGGGTTTCCAGGAATTGGTTCAGCGTATTGGCCAGGTTTTGCTGGTCGTTTTCTGAAAGAGGCAATTCCTTTTGAAGGGACAACTTTTGCAATTCAACCAACTGGACGATGGTGTCCTGCAGATTTCTCGATCCATCCGACAAGATACGCTGTTCCTCCTGCAAACGGGTTATCCGGCGGCCAAGATTCCCAATTTCAACGTTCAGTTCTTTCGAACGATCCCTGAGCGCGACATCCACCCGGTTGGTTTCGATACTTTGCCAATCGGGCCCTTTGATGGATTCAATGTCCCGAATAAAAAAGCCTTCCAGCAAATAGGTGAGTATTCCGAGGGCCAGCGTCAGAACCCAGATCACCATCCGGTTTAACCAGGGCCCTTTGGGGCGGCTTCGGGTGGATTTGGCAGGCTGGGTTGAGCTGGTAGTTTTCATGTTAACTGGCAAACTGGTTTGGAACGATCTTGCCTGAATCAAAGCTACGCCTCGATTGAATGAGACGCAAGACCAGAGGGCAAAAGGAAGTCCATCTCCAGATCAAGTAACTTCAAAGCGGGCTTATCATCATGATAAGGGGCAGTTTGATTGAACGTATGATCAGAAACCACGGCATCCGATGAATGCCATAACCGGGATGGTGGCGGGATGTCGCTGAACAATGACGCGGATACGGCTCGCGGGCGAGACAACTCAACCTTTTTCACCTCTCCAACACCACCACCGAAGCCGCCTTACTAAAAGGATGGTGCCCCAACAAATCTATCAATACGCCGCCTTGGTCACCCGACCGAATCCCCAATCGATGATCATCATCATGAAGAAGAAATGCTTTTTTGATGTGATCCGCTTTCATACCACTCACGCTTAGTTGATGGTCTTCAGGCCAATCAAAGACATGCAAAAAAACCTTGTTGCCCTTTTCCGTAACACATCCCCACGCCTGCCCGGGTAAACTTGATTTCCGGGTTCCGTAGATGGCATCGCCATGAACCTCCAACCATTCGCCCATAGCGATCAAACGGTCCTGCATGATCACCGGAATCGTCCCATCCGCAGCAGGCCCTATGTTCAACAACAAGTTGCCCCCATTTGAAACCAGATCAATCAACATCCGAACCAGGCTTTCCCTTGTCTGGTAATCGTCATAGTCCTCCAATCGATTCAGCGCAAAGCTGTGCCCGATGCCGCGACATTCTTCGAATGGTTTGTTTTGGCGTAATCCCGGGGATCCTCCGCCGATGTTGCCGTATTCGGTGGTGTAAAAGTCCCCGACCTGTCCTCGCAGTGCTTTGCCCCATCGATCGTTGATCACGAGGGTATCGATATTGGGAGCGGTGTTGTATAGCCACGCCACCAATTCAGGACTTCGCCAGAGAGAATCCGGTTCGTTCCACTCTCCATCAGGCCACACAATATCCGGACGATAACGTTCCACCAATTCCTTGAACTGAGGTATCATGTATTCGCTGACATATCGCTCCTTGTCGCTGTCGAACAAGGGATGCTCCCATTCCATGAACGAATAATAAAACCCCATCCGAAGCCCCTGGTCACGGACGGCCTCCGCCAAGTCGCCACATAGATCGCGTTTCGGTCCGGTTTGCACGCTGTTCCAAGGGTAACCCCGTGTGCGGGATGCGTCTTTGTTCGGCCAGAGTGCAAAACCGTCATGGTGTTTGGAAACCAGCACCACATACTTCGCTCCGGCACGCTTGAACAAGGTCGCCCACGCAATCGGATCCCAGAGTTCCGCTTTGAAATCCTCGGCGAAATCCTGGTAACGAACATCCTCTCCATAACGGGATTTATGGAAATTGGATACTTTTCCGTCATGCGATTTGGTTCGCAACCAATGCCAATACCATTCGGAGTAGGTTGATTTGTCACAATAGGCCGGAACCGAATAAACGCCCCAATGAATGAAAATCCCGAATTTGGCGTCACCAAACCAAGAGGGTGATGGACGTGCGTTAAGAGATTCCCAATTGGGCTGGTAAGTGGATTCAGCCAACAGGTTTTGAATCAAAACCAACAGAAGGCCCAACGAAACCAAAGGTAATGATTTCATGCTGCCAGTCTAAGAAAGGAAGTCCCTGAATCATAGCAATTCCTTGTCAAGCATTGCACATATCCTGCTAAATCCGAAGCCAAAGGTCGGATCAAAAAACCGGCTTGTAGGAATCAGCGTAAGCCACCCTGCAGGTAGGACGTGCCGTCCCTGGCGCGTCGCCTTGTGGACAACATAACCAAAGCTGGTTTTCGTTGTGGGAAGCCTTTGGTTCCCGAACACCATACATCCGCATCCCTGTCGCTCGCGGGCGGACCGGGACGGTCCGATCTACCCAGCCCACACTACATACTTATTCCATGCCTCCAAATCATCCACATCCTCCAACTCCATCAATTCCCGGAAAGTCATATTCGCAGCCTGAAGTCTTTGTCGGGTTATCCCAAGCACCTCAGGCGTGCTCCATGGCATTTCTTGAAACAAAGTCGACTCCGGCCTACGCAAACCGATCGCCCAATACCCACCATCGGCAGCCGGCCCCACAACGGCATCTTGATTTCTCAATATTTCAAGGGCCTGGTCGATGTCCGTTTTCCGGATATAGGGACAATCCGTCCCCACACAAAGCACCGCATCCACTTCTGTCAACGCATCCTGAACCGACCGCTCCATTCGCTGGCCAAGATCCCCCGGTCCTTGTGGCATTAACATCCAATCTGGATGCTTTTTGAACGACTCAATCTCCAGAACTGCATCGTCCGGCGAAAAACGCAATTCCACCTGCGTGAATGAAACAAGCTGCTTGAGAAAGGTATCTGACAATTCCAGGTAAGCCTGACAAGCGCCTTCCGGACCAATGCTTGCAGCCAACCGGGTTTTCACCTCACCAGGCCTTGGTGCTTTCAAAAAGACAATGATCCGGAACGTCATACAATAAAAACCCGCGACCGTGGTTTTCTGACCAGGATCACGGGTATGAAAGGTTTGGCAAGGGATCGGGACTAGCCCTTCAATTCGGCTTGATAGAATTCCAACCAATCATCCAGATTGTTCAGGTTGACCGCGTCGTAAGGTCCGCTGCAGCTCTCTTCGATACCATTGGCTGACAAGATGCTTTTGCGCGTTTCGTCATCGTGAATGTATCCGTCGATCGCGGCGTTGATGGCCGTGATGGCTCCCTGATCCAACTTGGCGCCGGGTTGCTTTTTGATCCAGGCCTCCAATTGTGGGTAAGTGGGTTTTTCGCTCTTGATGAAACTCAAGGTGGCGTCCTTGTCCAGCCCAAGGGCATCCAACACCATCTGGTCATAACCCGCTCCACAGCCGGGATATCCGTCGGCCAGTTTTCCGGCGTTTTCAAGGGATACCTTCTGCCAGAATCTTGGAAGGTGTTTGACTCCAAGCGGTCCTGCGACGCTGGAACTAATCGTTGGCACAATTTTGCTCATAACTGCTTTACTGTTGATCGTTAAAGGTTTGGTAAGTGGCCAAATCACTACCACCCCGTATGGCGACGGTCAACACGATTCTGATTCGCTCGAATCCAGCAAACATTTAACATACTCGGTATCAACTCGGCATTTCACACAACTAATACCTTGACGAATGAATGCATCCAGTCAATTTGTCGTCGGTACACGTATAACCGCAATCATCGGTATTTCTGATATGAAAAAGCATACACTAACTAGAAGCGGAGCCATGATCCTGCTGATGGCAGCCCTCCTCTCTCAACAAGCAGAGGCCGAATCCGATTGGCCACAATGGCGTGGAATCAACCGGGACGGTCATTCCAGCGAAGAAGGATTACTCGACACTTGGCCCGAATCCGGTCCTGAGAAAATCTGGATCTTTGAAAACGCCGGAAAAGGATATTCCAGCCCGGCCATCGTAGACGGCAAGTATTACACATTGGGCACACGCGGCGACAGCAGTATCCTGCTCTGCCTCGACGCCAACACAGGCGAAGAACAATGGGCTTCTGAAATCGGAGGCATCCTCGGCAACGGCTGGGGAGACGGCCCTCGCGGTAATCCGGCGGTCGATGGTGAATTTGTTTACGGATTGACGGGGGAAGGCATCGCGTTCGCAGCCTCCGTTACGGACGGTTCCATCAAATGGAAAACATCCATGACGGACCTTGGCGGCAGTGCTCCCACCTGGGGGTTCAGTGAATCCGTATTGGTCGATGGCGACAAAGTCCTCGTCACTCCCGGCGGAGACAAAGGCACCGTGGCTGCGCTTAACAAGTCAACGGGAACAGTCATCTGGCAAAGCAAAGACATCACCGAGCCCGCTCACTACTCCTCGGTGGTTGCTGCGGAAATCAACGGCAGCAAGCAATACATCCAGCGCAATGAAAAATCCATCTTTGGTCTGAATCCGGAAAACGGAGCCTTGCTTTGGCATGACAATGATTTCCCCGGACGCACTGCAGTGATTCCCACGCCGGTGGTTTTTGGTAATCGAATCTTTGTCACCGCAGGCTACGGCGCAGGTTGCAAAGCCATCGAAATCGAGCCCGGCAACAAAGTTAAAGAAATTTACTCAAACCGCACGATGAAGAACCACCATGGCGGTGTCGTCCGTTTGGGTGGTCATGTATTTGGTTACTCGGACGGAGTGGGTTGGTTGTGCCAGAACCTGGCCGACGGCGAGGAAGTCTGGTCCGAACGCCGCGCTTTGGGCAAAGGTGCCGTCGCATTGGCCGACGGCAAACTCTTCTGCGTGGATGAAGCCAAGGGAACCGTTGCCATGCTGGCCGCCTCAACCGAGGGATTCAAGCAACTCGGATCATTCACCCTGGATCCACAGTCCGACATACGATCTTCACGAGGCAAAATCTGGACACACCCGGTGATTGTAAACGGCAAGTTGTATCTTCGAGATCAAAACCTTATCTACTGCTACAAGGTCAAATAAGACCGGAACATCCCTTTGAATGCGAAAACGGCGGAACTTGTTTCCGCCGTTTTTTCTTAACATCACTTCAAAATGACAACTGATGGCATGGAACAATGGATCCCGTTTGCCTGGGTTTATTGGCTATGCTTTATTTGTGCATCCACCATCAGGGCGCTCCATCGACGTCGGTTTCATCAACCACTTCCAAAACTCGACCCAAAAGAGTTGCCCGGCATGCTGCTCAGTTTTCTGGGCATGACCGTCTTTCCGTTGATTTATACGCTGACCGATTGGCTCGCCTTCGCGGATTACAAAGGAACACTGGCGATGGAAGTGTCAGGAACACTCGGCATGATCCTGTCCGTCGCCATCATCTCCAAATCACACCGGGATCTGGGCGCACAATGGACACATACCCCAAGGCAGGTCGATCATCCTGAACTGGTCGTTCACGGGATATACACCACCATCCGCCACCCCATGTATGCCGCACACTTTCTCTGGGGCATTTCTCAAGCGCTGCTTCTATGGAACGTCCTTGCGGGATTTGGGTTTCTGATTGGATTCCTCGTATTTCTCCCTCTCCGACTGAGTCTGGAGGAATCGAATCTCAAACAAACATTCGGTGAATCATATAGCGAATATGCAGCAAAAACACCGCGGTTTATCCCGAGAGGAAAGCGATCAAACTGATCACTTCAACTTTTCAATGGAGGCCCGAACCAAAGCAGCCGGCAGGGCAAAAGTCGTCACCCGGTTGTAGCGCGCTATATTCACCCCCACCACCTTCCCCTCCAAATCCATCAGCGGCCCACCCATGGCTTTGGGCGGAATGGGAATTTCATGTTGAATCACTTCCTGGTAACCGGTTCTTCGCTCGGAAATATCTCCGCTCAATTCAATATTCACATCCTGCTCGGGAAAGGCAGTGTCAAAATACCCAAGAGTGACCGTCTTGACCAATTCCTGCTCGCCCCGATGAATTTTCAAATTTAATTTTTCGCCCGGACCGTGTTGCCGGACGATTTGAATAATATCCGAAGATGTCATCACGCTGATTCCATTCACCGAAACCACCACATCCTCAGGCAACACTCCGGCCTTTTCAGCACCGGAATCAGGCCTGACCCCGGTAATGAGCCCTCCCTTCAACCGGGGAATAATGAGTTCTGGAAATGCATCCTCAAGCACCATGAGATTCAGCACACTTCGATACTGAAATCGATCTCCTCCTTCCAAGGATGCTTCTTTTGCCATCAACCTTTCAGTTGGCTCACTCAATTGCACTCCCTCCAAAAGTTCCCCGTTAAATAACGATCTGCGAAACATGGTTCGATTCAATAAGTCAAGGATACGCTCCCCCGGGGAATCCTGATTTTCCTCTGCAGCCTGACCTGGATCCAAATCATCAGGCGACATGAATTCAGCAAGGAATTGGTCAAGGGGTCTTTTCTTTTGTTCAACCAATAGCCTGAATTCGTTGAAATCCTTGAAAGAATTCAGGCTCAAAAAATCCGCCGCATTCATCAACTGAACCCCGAGGGCTCCCGGCTTTTTGGGGATGGCTCTTTGAACGGCGCTGACCACCCCAACGCGCACCTGGGTTTCATCTTCATGCGGTGAAATCATCCATTGCCCCATGGAGGGTGTTGCATCGCCGGACCACTGAACAGCCTGCATTCCATCCGCCTTGATTTTCAACAATGCCAGATCGTTGTCGCGATCGACGCTGATGAATTCTGGAACATACACCTTGTTCTTTGCATCACGCACCTCGAGGGCCATGCCGAACTCGCTGGCTTTGGTCACGATATAACCGTCCTCGGAAACCACCGTCCCGAGAGCGATCTGGTGTCCATCCTCCAGGATTTCAACCACCGAATCGCGGTGTTTCTCATAAAGGGGCTCGAACACCGAACGTGTATTCCAGCCATTGACCCTTTCCGAACGATCCAGGTAACCGGTATCCGCAGCATTACCGGACGATGGAACGCTCAAAAACAGAGCGATGAAGAACGCCTTTAAAATGAAGGATTTTGTTGAAGAAAACATGACAAGGAATAAAGAGTCTCAAGCGGAACGAAACCATCAAAACCCACGACCGCGCCAGCGGCCACGACGGGGAGCCTTTCCGAGTTCCACTGTCAATTCACTGGTGGATTCACCCCGCAGATACTGAATTTTTACGGAAGCTCCGGCAATGTTCTTGCCAATGGCCCAACGGTAATCCGCTGAATCGTCTATGGAATATCCATCGACTGAAAGAATGACATCGTCGACCAAAATGCCGGCATCCACCGCAACGGTGTTCTCACGCACCCGGGTGACCACCACCCCTTGATCGTGAGTTTCCACATCCACCCCCAGGTCACCGCGTTCCGATCTGTCGCGGGTATTGGGAAGGTCTTCACCCGCCAGCAAGGGATCCCACATCTTGTGGAATGCATCGATGGGTGCATGATAATTATCATCCAGGGGATCCCCGATACGACTGTTGATGCCGATCACCTCACCGTTAATATTGAACAACGGCCCCCCCGAATCACCTCTAAGCAGTTCACAGTCGGTCCGAATCGTGTCGCTTCTGGCGTAGATAACTTTTCCCACCCTCAGCACGGCACCTCGATCTTTATCAAATCCCCCGGGATGCCCCAGAGCAAAACACCAGTCACCGGCATTCACCGATTTACGGGAACCCAGGGGACTGAACGGCCAGGGGCCCTCTCCTTCCAACTGGACCATTCCGGCATCGGCATGATCAAATCGCCCGAGCGTCCGCGCCCTCACACGTTTCCCGTCAGGCATGACGCAGGAAATGCGCCGTCCGGGTTCCCCGCTGACATGGGCAGCCGTCAACACCAGACCGTTCTCGGAAACAATGACACCGGTTCCGCCGGAACCCACCCCGATCGTGGAATCCAATACCTGGGGCAATACCGATTGCACCTTTTGCTGTGTTTCCAGAAAATCCTCCACCGAGGGCTCACCGGCACCACAAACCAAAGCATGCACCCACAAGGAGCCCACCAAGATGAGACGAACGAACGATCTACTCATAACTTTCAATTTATTAAAGAGTTACGGCCATCACTGACTCAACCGCAATCAAACCCGGAGTCCGTTGAGACTTCTTATAAAGACTCAATGGAGTAAGGGAAGTTACAGCTTTTTTACCGGCCGTCTATTCTTCCAGCAACCATGCCCCTCCATTGGCGCGAATCAAGTCGGGAATATTCACCGAGCACCCACCGTTGGCCTTGCTGACATCAGCAGCCTGCATGAAAGCGAACAATTCAACAGTTTCCCTGGCAGATACAGGAGCTGTGCCTGTCTGAAAAAATTGCATGATTTCTTTCACCAACGGCACATAACTGCCACCTCCCTGTTGATCCTGGATCCCTTTGGAGCCGAACAGGGTCACCTTGTAGGCCGAATGTCCGGTGCGCAAGCCGTAGACGATGCCCGTCTTTCCGTCATCCCACAGCCCGGAAACAATGTCCGTCTCGGGACTGAATGTGCGGGAAACGGAGAGACAACCGGTTCCCATCACGGCAAACAAAGCCTCGGTCGGGTGAACACCGTACCAAAACAAATCCGGATGATGCGGCTCCAGACTGCAGGGACCATAGGAGATTGCCCCCTTCAGATCCCCAATGTCCTTGGCCTTTAATTCCACCAAACTGGGATAATACCGAAGCGAGGAAGACGAAAAACAGGGAACCCCCGCTTGACGCGCGAGGGAGAAGATTTCAATCACATCCTTCAGTGATCCCGCCATCGGTTTGTCTATAAACAAAGGCAACCTGGCGGCGATCACAGGTTTAGCCTGTTCGAGATGAGGCCGTCCATCCACACTTTCAAGCAAAACCGCGTCCACCTTCGTGCAAAGCATCTCGATGGAATCAACGATCTCAACGCCGAATTCGGTGTTCAATTGCTCGGTGAATTTGTCGACACGGGTGTAACTGGATTCAACATCATCACTCCCCCCCTTGAAAGCAGCAACCACCTTGCCCCCGGGAATATGATCCGAACGGGAAGCATCATTCAGAATACGCGTGAAGGCGACGACGTGAGACGTATCAAGTCCAATCATCCCCAAACGCAATGGCTTGGCCTTTTCCTGTGCATGGGCGCTCAAACACACCAACATGCAGCCCAACAAAAGTGATATCGACTGTTTCATGGATTGCCGAAACCATACCGGCCTTTACCAAAAAATCAATTTAGGAAAACGAATACCTGAGGCTCACCCCGGGTAGAGACGTGCCGTCCCTGGCGTGTGTGAAATCCATTCAACTTCCGTTTCGGAAAGTCCGCTGTTATCTCCGGCCTGTGTTCTTGATGAACACGCTAAAAAGGTGCTGCGATTCGAATAAGTCAGGACTTTCCTTCGGATGGCGTTTTTGAATACGAATGCCACAAGGCGAGGATTGGGAGGATCAGCTCTACCCGCCCCCCTATTTTCCTATCGAATAAAGATGTGATTGCGTCCCGACATAGACGGCTCCATTGGCCACCACGGGAGTCGAATAAATCGGAGAACCGAAGTAAACCTCGTGCAGCAGTTTCTTTTCCTTGGAGGCTTCCAGCACCACAACATCACCATCTTCATCCCCGACATAAACCTTGCCGTCCGCCACCAGGGTGGACCCCCACACATGCGCCTTCATGTCATAGATCCAATGTTCTTCACCTGTGTCAGCATCCAAACAGTATACAAAACCAGAAAAATCGGAGACAAACAGCAATCCGGTATCCGGATCAATGGAAACGGTGGAAAGGGTGCGATTGATTTTGTCGTAGGTCCAAATCGCGCCGTCCTTGGTAATATCCCCCTTTTTGGTAGCGTCAATGCATGCAAGATAGCCGACACCTTCACCATGCTCTGGATCTTGTCCAATTCCGATGTAAACGCGGTTTTTGTAATAAACCGGAGTGGCAATGCACTCGCTCGGACCTTCGGCGTCCGGATATTCGATGGCTTCACCGTCTCTGGTCTTGTATTTGGCAGGAACACAATCGAATTTCCAAATCTCTTCCAAAACGGAAGTGTCCCCCTTTTTCACCGGCTCAGGATGGTAGGCATAACAGACGCCATCTCCACCGCCGAACAGAACCATCCTGGATCCGTTGACATCTCCGAATCCGGGTGAGGACCAGTTGCAATGAAACATGCGCTCACTGATGCCGGATGCTTCCTCGCCAAGATATTTGCCGGTCGCTTTATCCAGCACGACCAGACAAGGTGATTCGGGATACGGCACGCTTTCATGCAAATAATCCTGACCATTTGAAGTACTGGCATAGACCTTGTCCCCGACGACGAGAACCGAACTACTGGTCATGTTGTGTGGAAAGATGCCCAACTCTTCACGCATGTTATAAACCCATAAAATGTCCGCATCCGTTTCACCAGGAGTGATGGGGGGATTGTCCGGACCGGCCATGTATTGCCCTTCATCCTGGTAACCGTCGTTTCCATTGGCCATACCCTTGGCATCCAGACAGACCACTTCACACCGATTGGACACCACATAAACCCGGTCCTCATCAACGGTCGGGGAAGAACAAATGCCGATATATTCCCAGTCACTGACCTGGCCGGCACTCAATTTAGGCACCACCAATTGCCACAGGAACTTGCCCGTTTTTTCGTCCAGACACATCACGATCCCGCGATCCCCCTTGTGTTTGGGATCACGAGGTGAGTCGTTGTTCGTGCCGACATAAACGCGCCCGTTTGCCACTGTGACATTACCGTAGGATTGAGACCCGAGCTTGGTTGCCCAGCGCACATTCCTGGTGGTTGCCATGTCGATTTCCTCGGTGCCCGACTTGTAGTCCCCGGCTTCAAACTCATGCACGAGCCCTTTCTCGGGACTATAAAAATTTTTGGTAGGCGTGCGTCCCCATTGGCCCCAGTCACCTCCTCGAAGGATTCCGGAAGTGCCAACAAGCAGGACGGCGGTCCATGTGATCTTGGATAAATTCATAAGCTAGTGATGCGTTTACTCTATATAGGACTATGTTGATCGGACAAGATTCAAATCCACTCCGTCAACAGTGTGATCTCCGTAAAACACGACGGCAGAAACATGTGACGGCACTCACCCTGTAAAAATTCGGGCAAAATATGAATGTGTCAACAACGCGAATGACTTGCCCAAGAACATAAAAATGGCGATGCTGGACCAACAGACGCGAAAAACAACACGCATGTAATGACCGAGACGAACCAACGCGTAAGAATCGACAAATGGCTGTGGGCGGCGCGAATCTACAAAACACGCAGCCTCGCCATGCAGGCCTGCAAAGCCGGAAATGTCAAAGTGGACGGCCACCATGTCAAGCCATCCAGATTTGTGCAGATAGGGGACGACATCCAGGCGCGCAACGGAACCGTTTTACGCAAAGTGAAGGTGACCGGACTCCTTGAACAACGCGTCAGCGCCAAAGAGGCCGCGCAATTCGTGGAAGACCTGGCCCCACCTGAAGATCTCCGCCCCAAATCCTCCGCGCCCATCCCCCAGCCAGTGATCCTCTACAAACGAGGCGCCGGCCGTCCCACCAAGCGCGATCGCAGGAAAATAGAGGAGCTCGACTGGGGGTAGATTTAAATGGTGAATTTTAAATAGTGAACTGGGTGGTACGGTGAATCGATACCCTTTACCCGATGCTTACCTTTCAATACACTGCGGTCATGCACCTCCACACGATGGCTCGAATGCTTTTCATGATTGGATTGGCAGGGATGCTGACGATGGTCAGCCCGAAAGCCGCCAGCGCACGAACCCCCAATGTCATCCTGTTACTCGCGGATGACCTCGGATCGGGCGAACTTGGATTCCAAGGGAACACGGAAATCCCCACCCCACACATCGATTCCATTGCGAAGAACGGGGTCAGGTTCACACAGGCTTATGTAACGGCGCCCAATTGCAGTCCATCGCGTGCCGGATTGTTGACGGGAAAAATCCCGACCCGTTTTGGATACGAATTCAATCCCATCGGCGCACGCAATGAAGATCCCGGGACAGGCCTGCCCGCCAAAGAAATCACCCTGGCGGAATGGCTGCATGACAGGGGTTATACAACAGGGCTCATCGGAAAATGGCATTTGGGAGGCGCTGCCGATTACCACCCGATGCGTCACGGATTTGATGAGTTTTTTGGGTTCATGCACGAAGGGCATTACTTCGCCCCTCCCCCCTGGAAAGGCACCACCACCATGCTGCGCCGTAAGGCACTTCCGGGAGGAGGCAAAGGTCGATGGGTGAGCGACCACCTCATTTACACCACTCATATGGGGCATAACGAACCTCACTACGATGCCAACAACCCCATCATAAGAGGCGGACAACCTGTGGAAGAAAAAGCCTACCTCACTGATGCATTCACCCGGGAAGGGGCCGATTTCATCAACCGCCATGCCGATAAACCCTTCTTCCTCTATTTGGCCTACAACGCTGTGCACAGCCCCTTGCAAGGCGCGGAAAAATACATGAAGAAATTTGTCCACATTGAAGACATCCACCGACGCATCTTCGCCGCCATGCTGGCCAATCTGGATGACAGCGTGGGTGGCATTTTGGAGGCGGTGCGAAAAAACGGACTGGAGGAGAACACCCTCATCGTCTTCATGAGCGACAACGGCGGCCCCACACGCGAACTCACATCCAGCAACCTCCCTTTTCGCGGAGAAAAAGGGCAAATGTATGAGGGAGGTCTCCGGGTACCGATGGCCATGCAATGGAAAGGCAAACTCCCGGAAGGGATCGATTTCAACGGACTGACCGCTTCGGTCGATCTGTTTGCAACCATCGCCCGTTTCTTTGATCAGCCTGCACCCAAAATGGATGGCGTCAACCTGATGCCTTATCTGACTGGCACCCAAGAAGGCAACCCACACGATACCTTCTTCTGGCGACAAGGAAAAAAAACCGCGATGCGTCACGGAGCCTGGAAACTCATCAACATGAAAGGCACCCTCGCCGACCCAAAATGGGAACTTTACCACCTGGGACAAGACCCCAACGAATCCAATGATCTTTCAGGCAGCAAACAGGATGTGCTCTCCGAATTAACCAAACAATGGAAAGCCTACCAAGAGGAGATGATCCCCTCCGTTTTCTAGGTCAGTCAGGTAATTGAGGAGAATCTCTATCACGGTGATCTTCATCCAAATTCTTGCGAATTCGGCTACGTAGCCGCGCTTGCCAAAGCGTGGTCACACCTCCCGAATCCCAACGGGGCGCCGGACATTTCGAACGGGTCAGACCAAATTCTTGCGAATTCGGCTACGTAGCCGCGCTTGCCAAAGCGTGGCCAAATTCTAGTGAATTCGGCTACTTCTGGGAGAATGATCTTAAATTGTATTTAGAATCATTCTAAGTATTGACATTAATTAAAGAGCGTTTACTTTGCGTTCAGCGAGATGAAAGAAGAACAATCGTCGACACAGGAAAACAACGATTTGGCGCGCAAACTGGCTCACAGCGGGATGCGGATGACGTCTCAGCGTGAACATGTGTATCGCACCCTGCTGAACCAAACGGACCACCCCACTGCGGATGACGTATATTTGCGGGCCAAGGCAGACATGCCGGAAATTTCCATCGCAACTGTTTACAATACCTTGGACGCGTTGGTGAAATGCGGCCTCATCAAGCAGGTCAACGTCGAACGCACTGCCACGCGCTATTGTTCCAACATGAAGGAACATTGCCACTTTTTTTGCGGGGAATGCGGTAACATCCATGACGTGGATTACAAAAAAGGCAGGGACGAGTTGCCGGTGAAAATCCCCCGCAACCTGATCCCGACCCAGGTGGATATTTCCATTCGAGGGCATTGCATCAACCCACTCTCCTGTCCGAACCGATCCAAAAACTAGGCGCAAAGCACCTGGGAAGAGGAACTGACCGCATTGAGTTCAGGCTAGCCTGAGGGAAATACTCACAATCCATTTTAAAACATCCAATAAGACTTGATTCATAAGAAATGAGCAGCGCAACAGAAACCATCGAGGGATTTGTCAAAAGCGAATACAAATACGGCTTCATCACGGATATCGAAGCCGAATCAGCGCCTCCGGGTTTGAATGAGGACATCGTCCGGTTCATCTCGGCCAAAAAGAACGAACCGGACTTCATGCTGGAATGGCGTCTGAAGGCTTTTCGTTACTGGCAAAAGATGGCCAATCCAGCCTGGCCTAAAGTGGAGTATCCGGCCGTAGATTTTCAGGATATTATTTACTACTCCGCCCCAAAGAAAAAAACAGACGGACCCAAAAGCCTCGACGAGGTGGATCCCAAGCTGCTGGAGACTTATGAAAAGCTGGGCATCCCCCTGCATGAACGGGCCCGCCTGGCCGGGGTCGCGGTCGACGCGGTGTTTGACAGCGTTTCGGTAGGAACCACTTACCAGGAAACATTGGCCGAAAAAGGGATCATCTTCTGCCCCATGTCGGAAGCGGTTCAAAAGCATCCAGAACTGGTTCAGAAATATCTGGGCAGCGTGGTTCCCTATACCGATAATTTTTATGCAGCATTGAATTCCGCCGTCTTCAGCGATGGCTCCTTCGTCTTCATACCGAAAGGGGTCCGTTGCCCGATGGAACTGTCCACCTACTTCCGTATCAACGCGGCCAAGTCCGGTCAATTCGAACGCACTTTGATCGTGGCCGAAGACAACAGCTACGTCAGTTACCTGGAAGGCTGCACCGCTCCGATGCGCGATGAAAACCAGTTGCATGCGGCCGTCGTGGAACTGGTCACCATGGATAACGCGGAAATCAAATACAGCACCGTGCAGAACTGGTATCCGGGTGATGAAAACGGCAAGGGCGGCATTTATAATTTCGTGACCAAACGCGGATTGTGCAAAGGACGTAAATCCAAGATTTCCTGGACGCAGGTGGAAACAGGATCCGCCATCACCTGGAAATATCCCAGCTGCGTGCTTCAGGGCGAAGACAGCGTGGGCGAATTCTATTCTGTCGCGCTGACCAACAACCGTCAGCAAGCCGATACGGGCACCAAAATGGTGCATGTCGGGAAAAACACCCGCAGCACAATTGTATCAAAAGGCATCTCTGCCGGAAAGGGACAGAACAGTTACCGAGGATTGGTACAGGTGCGAAAGTCTGCCGAAAACGCGCGCAATTTCTCACAGTGCGATTCCCTCCTTATCGGAGATCAGTGCGGCGCGCACACTTTCCCTTACATTGAGGTCAAAAACACTTCTTCCAGCGTGGAACACGAAGCCACCACCAGCAAGATCGGTGAAGATCAGATCTTTTACTGCAATCAACGCGGCATCTCCACACAGGATGCGGTGAACATGATTGTCAACGGATTCTGCAAAGAGGTCTTCCGCGAACTTCCCATGGAGTTTGCCGTGGAAGCACAGAAGCTGCTGGGCGTGAGTCTCGAAGGCAGCGTAGGATAAACAAGAAAACCGATCCAATCACTTTAACGAATTTTTACTATGTCGAATCAACCACTGTTAAGCATCAAAAACCTGCAGGCCGGCGTGGAAGGCCGTGCGATTCTCAAAGGCATCAACCTGGACATCAACGCTGGCGAAGTCCATGCCATCATGGGCCCGAACGGCAGCGGCAAAAGCACCTTGGCTTCGGTCATTGCCGGGCGCGAAGGTTATGAGATCCTGGGCGGCGAAATCCTCTTCAAGGGCGAGGACATACTCGAAATGGGAGCGGACGAACGTGCGCATCTCGGACTTTTTCTGGCATTCCAATACCCGGTCGAAATTCCGGGCGTCAACACCACCTACTTCCTCAAAGCCGCCATCAACGAAACACGCAAGGCAAGAGGCGAAAAGGAA
>JAQCFT010000069.1 GCA_027619545.1 Verrucomicrobiota bacterium
CCTTTCTCAAACCGTTCCTTGGCCATACCTGTAAGCGTCGTTTCAGGAGGGGTCCATTTTACCATTTCGATCACACCACCTTTCAAATGTGTCAATGCAGTCTCAATCACTGGACGTAATGTATCATCAATGGGCAGCGCCGCAGCCGCTTCCACAATCGGTAAACCAACTGAAGGCTTCAGCCAGGAAGCAGCAGCAACAGCCTCCAGTCGAACACGTCCATGCGGATCCTTGGCGGCCAACTTGAGCAGGTCGGCAGCCCGGCTGATTTTATGGTGATTGTAACGAACAGCACGAACAGCTGCCGCTCTGGCTTTGAAGTCGTCGGCCTGCAACAACCGATTGACCAGGGAAACATCAATCTGATCAAATCCCCAACCAACCCACATGGCTTCCACCAAGTGATGTTCAACTTTCGGGTCGCTGGCATCCAACCGCTCGGTCCAGGCTTTAAGCGCCGGCAATACCGCACCGGATGAACGTCCACGCAACTCTCGTCGAGTGCGATAACGTGTTCGGTATTCGGGAAGTTTCAAGTTATCCAATAGTTGCGGGATAGATGCACCGGCCACTTGGGCGGGTTGGATCAGTGGACGTAATGGATAGGTCATGCGATAGATGCGCCCATGTTCATGATCACGCAGCGGATCACGCGCGCTGTGCTGCATGTGCCCCACAAGGACATTGTGCCAGTCCACCACATATAAGGATCCATCCGGCGCGAATTCCATGTCAACCAGACGAACGTTTCCATCGGAACTTTTCAACAAGTCCTGACGATGATGACTTCGGAAACCCGTTCCATCATCGATCATGGTGTGTTGTTTGGTACCGAGAAATCCAATCGTGTTGTGAATCAACAAATCCCCCTGCATTTCTTCCGGAAAATGTCGGCTCGACACAAACTCCAAACCAGAGGTTGGCCGCACCCGATGAGCGTCCTCGATCAGATTCGGGGGCAATGGAGCAAAGGACCCGTAGGGCACGGAAACACTACCCTGCACCATCCACCGCACATTGGGATCGGAAGTATCGGTGAAAAAGATTTGGCCCCATTCATCAACCGCTGTGCCCCATGGATTGGGAATGGACAAACGTGTGGTACGTTCGAGATGCTTTCGCACAGGATCAAACCTGAAGAACCCTCCGTTCGAACTACGGACCGGACCGTAAGGTGTTTCCACGTTACTATGCAAGAAAGTCCCTTCTCCCATGTAAATCGCTCCGCTGGGGTCGGCACAAAAAGCGCTGATGACATGGTGAGTGTCATGATCGTCAAAACCACTCAAGATAGTTTCCTTTTTGTCAGCATGATCGTCTCCATCGGTGTCCGACAACAAGATCAGATGCGTCCCCTGCGCCACATAGACACCTTCGGGAGCAAACTCAAACCCGGTCGGCAAATGCAGTCCGTCAGCGAACACCGTTTCCTTGTCGGCTTTACCGTCGTTGTCGGTGTCTTCAAGGATGAGCAACTTGTCGTCGGGTTTGGCATCGCCGGGTTGGTAATGAGGGTAGGTCGGCATGGTGGACACCCAAAGTCGTCCGGCATTGTCAAAAGCCATTTGGACCGGATTGGCCAGGTTGGGAAACTCCCTCTCCGAAGCGAACAGTTCGATCTTGAACCCCTCGGGAACGGTCATGGTTTTCAAAGCCTCATCACCGTAACGGTAATCAATGCTGCCGTTCTTGGCGCTCGGACGGTAGTTCGTTTCGATGGTTGGAAGTTCGTGGGTTTGTGTATCAGCTTGTTCTAAATCAAAAACGCTCCCCTCCAGCACCGCCCAAATGGCCTGATCCCGGTTGTGCGTCATCTCATCCAGCTTGATGAGTTCATGCGGATAATTGTCCGGACCAAAAGGCCGATGCCGACGACCGTAGACATGCACCCCGTTTGGAATCTTATATAACTTGTGCCACATCCAGTTCTTTTCCTGCACTGCCACACGGAGCACTTGAACATCGGTATCTTTACCCTGATAGGATGTGAACAATGCATCGGCCAACCATCGTGAAAGGTTGGCGTAACCGGATTCATTCAACTGAAAACCATCGATGGTCAACGGTGCCTCAGTGTGGTCATACCATTGTTGGCTGGGAGCAAAAGCATTGATGAACAACACGTCCATTTCCTGAGCCACATCTTCCATGGCGGCTGTGTATAGAGCCAGATTGGCGTTTTCGATTTGGCCATCAGGAGTATGGGTCGCGGACAAATCTTCAAACGCGATTGGCGAAACAAGGGCCAGCTGTGGCGATCCGATGCCGTTGTAGGATTGTGAACGCGTATGCTGAACAAAATCCCGCAGCTCGCTTTTGAAGGCATCCAAACCTTCCTGCCCGCGAAACGATTCGTTGTATCCGAAAAATGCAATGATGACATCCGCCTTCAACCGGGTCAGCCATGCATCGGGCGATTCATACGTGCCGTAACCAGCATGACCGGAGCCCCATCGATCCTTCGCATCCGACAAAGGTTCATAATACTTTTCCGCACCAGGAAAGGCCCAGGGAGAGGGGCGACCCGAGTGTGGACGAAATCCGGGAGTGTTCCCTTCATCCGCCATGTTGCGGATGACCAGGCGCTGGCTTGGGTGGCGTCGATAGATCTCCGTTTCAAACAGCCCATAACGCGTCATGCGCGAACCCAGGCCATTTCCCAAGAGCACCACGCGCGAGCCTTCACTCAGTTCAAATTTTTCGGCACCATCCATCGATGGCATACCGAGAAAAAGGACAACGACAGGAAACATCCAAAAGTTGATCACACAATGTCGGAACATGAGGATGATACTAATTAGGTCGGACTTGAGGCACAAGATTGGAAGATCGAAATCTTGAATTGACTATACTGTGAGTCAGTTCAAACTTTTCCAATGCATCTCAAATGGGTTGATCGGGTATTCTCAATGACTACCTTTCTGTCAAAAGGAAGTTTTCCGATAGTGCTGGGTGCATTGTTCTTTACCCAAGCCAATGCGGAAACTCAAACCGAACCGTCCAAACCAAAGGACTCCTGGCTTGTTGGAGCCCATTACTATCCCTGGTATGGAGCGCCCCGCAATGAAAACGATCGCGGCTGGCTACGCAAGGCATTGCGCGGAAGACTGGAACCCCGACAGTTACCCGTCTCTGGTATCTACGACAGCCGCGATCAAGAGGTAATCGGAACACACATCGAGCAAAGTATTTACGCAGGCATTGATTTCTGGTCAGTCAGTTGGTGGGGCGCGGGAAAACGTGAAGATCAAACACTGCTCGAACATATCCTTACCCACCCGGAGGCCGGTAAACTGAAGTACGCAGTTCTTTACGAATCCACCGGACGTCTCGGGAGTCTTGACAATCCGGATTACTCCAACCTGATTCCAGATTTCACCTATATGAAGGAACACCTTTTTTCGAATCCACACTACCTCAAGATCGACGACAAACCCGTTGTCTTCATTTACCTGACCCGAGTTTACTTTCGACATCAAGGGGGAGAAGCCTTGGCAACATTGCGCGAGGAATTCCCAAATCTGTATTTGATTGGGGATGATGTGTTCGGCCCACGATATCGCCCCGAGTACGCCAAACAATGGGATGCGATCTCCGCCTACGATATTTACGGGCAATCCATGCAGAACGCCGGAGCCACCCGCAAGGGCATCGAACGTCTGCTGACCAATTACCGAAACGCACAGGAAGCCGCCCATGCAGTCGGAACAGCCTTTGTTCCAGGCATCGCTCCGGGATACAACGATCGTGCGGTGCGAAGCGGACATCCCGGTCGGCCTCGCTATTTCACGGATGAACCCGGTTCAAAAGAAGGAGACATTTTCCGGGCCATGATCGAGGAAGTGGCCAAACCCTTGTCCGATCCAAAGGCCCAACGCATGTGGACGATCACCTCCTTCAACGAATGGTACGAAGACACGCAAATCGAACCCACCGCCGGCGACCAACCCGCCACCACCAAAGACGATTCGGACTCCGGCGAATACTACACCGAGGGGGACCTTTATCCTGATTATGGCAACTTGTATTTGGATATTCTCAAAGAGTCATTGGAGGACTCGGACAAAGAGTAAGGCAAGTAAACGAGACTACTGGTAGCAGGTATCGTATCGATGCGCATCCTTGTGGTATTCGAATTTCCATTCCACTCACAATGGAAAGCCTGCAAACAACCACCAGCCAAGACCTTTTATCTCAACTTCTTGAGCGCCTCATCAATATCCTCAGGAATCGGCGCTTCCAGCTCAACCCTTTGTCGTGTTGCCGGATGGGTAAACGATAAATTCCAGGCGTGGAGTAATTGACGTTTGGGTTGAAATCCAAGCACTTTGACCAATCTGTAGGTGGCCTTGCTTCCGTAGGTTTCATCACCCAACAAAGGATACCCGAGGTGCTTGAAATGTACGCGAATCTGGTGCGTGCGCCCCGTGTGCAAAACAACCTTCACAGACGTCGCATGGTCGCCGAAATGCTGCATCACCTCGTAATCAGTGATTGCTTGCCGCCCCCGTTCGACAACCGCCATCAACTTGCGCTGACTCGGATGCCTCGCAATGGGCGCGTCAATCGTACCTTTCACAGGCTGCACACCACCGCACACCACCGCCAGGTAAACTTTACGAACCGAACGGTTGGCAAATTGCTCGGCCAGGGATTGGTGGGCCGTATCGTTTTTGGCCATCACGATACAGCCGCTGGTATCCTGGTCCAAACGATGTACAATACCCGGACGAGCAACACCGCCGATACCGCTCAATTGTCCGGCGCAATGATGCAATAATGCGTGCACCAACGTGCCGTTGCTATGACCTGCCGCCGGATGCACCACCAAACCCGGCGGTTTGTTGATCGCGATCAAATGTTCATCTTCAAACAGCACATCCAATGTCATCACTTCAGGAATGAGTTCCAATGAACGTGCCGCAGGGGGCGTAACTTCGATCCGCTGCCCGGCCTTGGGTTTCATGCTTGGCTTGACCTTTTTATCATCCACCAAAACGCATCCCTCTTGAATCCAGCGAGCAATCGTCCCCCGGGAAAAGTCCGGCATTCGTTCGTGCAACCATGCATCCAGTCGCGAAGCCAATGCGGACGTCTCGACAGTGAATGAAGAAGGTTCGTTCATCCCACACTCATCATCATGTTCACCGTTCATTGAAGAATGCTCCCTCATGATAAAGGATTCCTTAAGCTGTTGATCCGCAGAGGACGCAGATTTGCACAGATACTGAGGGGTAATCGAGGCTCGGAGGCCGAATCTCCCGAAACGACCAAGTGAACCCTTGCGACATGCCAATATCCTGCTTCAAGGCATATATCTGCGTACATCTGTGTCATCTGCGGATAAACAAAAAAAGTTCAAGGTCAGGATGTTGGTTGATTCGAAGTCCGTTTGGTTTTGGAACAGAAGAACCACAATCCCAAACCGGCGGAAAGGATGAGGATCCCGGTCATTTGCCCTGGCGTCAATGCACCGAACCGTTTCGAGGGATCATAATCACCCCGGAACAACTCATTCACCGCCCGCAAGACAGCATAGGCAAGCAGGTAGGCGGCAAAAATCTGGCCGTCGAACTTCTTCCTGCGATATAGCCAGGCCAAGCCACCATAGAGAGCAAAATTGAACAAGGACTCGTAGATCTGGGTGGGATGCACCCGGTCGGGATGTGTGACGTGATCAAAGGGAAACTGGATGGACCAAGGTAGCGTGCATACCTTGCCATAACAACACCCGGTCATCAGGCACCCCAAACGACCAAAGGCATGGCCAAGCGCAATGCTGGGTGCCAGTGCGTCGGCCATCTTCCAGGTGGGAATCTTGTTCTTTCGAACGTAAAAAACCCCACACAAGACCGCTCCGATAAATCCTCCATAAAAAACCAAACCTCCCTGCCGGACCTTGAAAACATCCGTCCAGGGACCGCCGGCAAAATCATCCTGCCAATAGGTGATCACGTAAAGGATACGCGCACCCACCAAACCGCCGACAATCAGCCAGGGCCCGATATCGGCGACCGTTTCGGAATGAAGCCCGTCCAAAGGAGCGCGTCGGCTTGCCGTCCAGAATCCCGCGACAAACCCCAACGCAACCAAAATCCCATACCAATGAATGGAAACACTCCCAATGTTAAACGCAACAGGATGCACGCGGCCAACCTATACGCGGTGATGAGATACTTCAATGGAGAAAGAACGATGGCAATTCGAACTGATAAACATGCCTTCGGTAGGGCTGCGCTGCTGCGCGGCCGCGAACGCACCTACGGTTTAGAAAGAGCCCTGAAAGATTTCGAACGCGCCACCGGACACGCGGTCCCGATCATATCGGGATCCCTGCCGAACACCCTGCCAAAACGCTCGCCAATCGACCGATGCTGTGCTACCAACGGTTCATGCATTCCACACTGATCATGTTCGCAGGTCGTTTGTTGTTGGCCTGTATCGCTTTGACGCAAGCTACCGTTATAGGTGCCCATATCGAAATCGGCCCCATGCTTGGCCATGTCGGAAGCGATGAAGCCCGGATCTGGATCAAGTCCTCGCAAACGGCCAGCCTGAGTGCGGTAGTGAGCACTCAGGCCGATCTTTCCGACGCACGCCGGGTCGACGGCCCCGTTTTAGGTTACCAAACGGACAACAATGGTCATGTGCAAATCAACCATTTGGCCCCCTCCACGCAATATTACTACAACATCCTGCTCGACGGCCAACCGAGCCTGACTGCTCCCTACCCTTCCTTTAAAACCGCACCCGAGCATGGAGAACCCACCCATCTCCGATTTGCATTTGGTTCCTGCGTCGGACACGTTGGACAGTTGTCCGCGGCGGCCTAGGGTGAAATGGCCGGAGACAAGGACATTGAGATGCTGCTCATGCTGGGAGACAACCACTACGCCGACTCCACCGATCCCGCCGTTCAACGAGCCGCGTATTACGACCATCGAAGTGTGTCCGGATTTCTGGACATCGTTCGACGCACGGCGGTTTATGGCATTTGGGATGACCATGATTACGGCCCCAACAACAGCGACCGAACCGTGGAAGGCCGTCAGGAAACACTGGCAACGTTCAAATCCATGTGGGCAAATCCTTCTTATGGCGAACCGGACAATCCTGGCACCTATTATCGATTCAGCTATGGTGACATCGAATTTTTCATGCTGGACGACCGTTACTATCGCTCCCCCAATACCGCCAAGGACGACGACTCCAAAACCATGCTGGGCAAACGTCAATGGGAATGGTTGAAACAAGGACTCAAATCCTCCAGAGCCAAACTCAAATTCATCGCCTCAGGAAGCGAATGGCAAAAGAACGGCCACGTGGATTCCTGGACCAGCTTTAAACGCGAACAGCTGGGTTTCTTTGATTGGATCAATGAAGAGAACATCGAAGGTGTGATCCTTCTATCCGGAGACAGGCACTTCACCGGCGGCTACCAGATCAATCAACGCATCATCGAAATCACATCCGGCCCCTTCGGCTCCAACAACTATCCCACACCAAATTTGCCCGAGATGTTTTTAAATCATGGAACGGGCAAACTCTATTGCGTGTTTGACATCGACACGCGGACCGAGGAACCAACGGTCATTCTGGAAGTGTTCCGCGCAGGTGAGGGATTGATCGACCGACGGGATTTCACAATGAACGAAATCAACGGTAAAAACCGATTGGCAACCCTGCCTGTTCGCCCAAGAGCTGCCAGCGAAGCACCTAAAGAATCCGAACTGCCACTCATTCGAAAAGAAGATTTCGAAAAAGGGGCAAATGACTGGTCCCCGACCGACTCAAACGCCTGGCGCGTCTACACTCAGGACGGAACCAAAGTCTACAGCCTCCATCGCCCAAGCAAATACACTCCCAAACACCGCAGCCCATTTAACTATTCATTGCTCAATGATACGATCGTGGGCGATTTTGATTTGTATGCGCGTGTGCTGACCACCCAGCGGGATTACGGTCACCGCGACATGTGCCTGTTCTTCGGCTGGCAAGATCCTGAACATTTTTATTATGTCCATCTCGGACAAAAAACCGACGATCACGCCAACCAGATCTTCATTGTGAACGATGCTCCGCGCATCAAGATCTCAACAAAAACGACTCCCGGAACCCCATGGGACACCGAATGGCACACCGTCAAAATCAAACGCCGAATTGAGACGGGACTTATCGAAGTTTACTGGGACAATATGGAAGAACCAGTGATGACCGCCGAAGACAAATCATTCACCTGGGGAAAAATCGGACTAGGTTCCTTCGACGACACCGGCAACTGGGACGACATCCGCCTCTACGGAGTAGCGACCAACAAATAGATCGACCAACCCGATCCGCCCTTATGGCATCCCTTTTCTAAACTACCATCCAGGGGAAAACCCTGAAACCTCTTGTGTGGATCAGTGTGTATTGTGGGATTTTGAGAACCCCAGACTTCCCAAACGGAAGTTAATGGCAATTCGTAAATCACAAGGAACGCGCCGGTGAGGGCACGCTCTGCCTGACCGCACCCTCACCGAGCAATTCACTATTTTAAATTTGTCAGCTCGGCCAGTTTTCCAGCATGTCTGCCAGATCAGTGACGGTCGGACTTTTGCCACTGCGTACATAGAATCCGCTAGTGCTCACCCCCGTCGCCAAGGATTCGCGATGACTCAAACCAAGCAGTCGCCCCAGACAGAATCCGGCATTGAAATGATCTCCCGCTCCGGTAGTAATAACCGGATTGGGGACAAAGGGCCCGTCCATGGACACCACTTCATTTCGATCGGAGGCAACAGCATACCTCACAGGATGGACCACGATGGTATCCGCTCCGACCTGCTGATGAAGTTGGGCTACAAATTCCATCAGCCCCTCCCTGGTATCATCAGGCACTTTCAACCCCAATACTTCACCAATTTCATAAGCCTCTTTTTCATTCAGCCCCAACACCACAGAAAAATGTGATTGAAATCCTCCAATGATGTTGAGGGCTTCAAGAATGTCTTCATTGGGACGTTTTTGGGGATCACACAGATCAAAGAAGATAGGTTTTCGTTCGGATTTCCCGGGGCGATCCTGCGTTCCCAACACCTCGCTTTGCACCTTCTGCCAGATCTCGCTCATGAATGGCATCATGGTCCAATTAACAAAGGCCACCAGATCCGAACCGTTCAACAGAGAGGTGAAAAGGTCTTTGCCCATGCGCTCAACAATTTTGTCCCAACGCACATCATTCAATGGAGTGAGTTTTCCCATCAACAGTTTGCCATCCTGAAATTCATAGGCATCGGTATGCCCTGGGTTGGCAATACTGTAAACTTTGCCGGCCTTGTCGACCAGCGGCTGAAACACGGGGAGCACATCAGGGTACCCGAGCGCCCCGAGGTAGGTCACCTTGATGCCCGCCTGGGCCAAAGCGTTGGCCATGATGGGACCATTGCCTCCCAACTTGATCCGTTGGGTGACCAACTCCATGTTGGTGCTGCGACCCGATGCTTCGGCAATACGGTCGGCATATCCCTGGATGGTAGGGATACGTTCAAAACGCCCCACGTCCAAACGTTTGTCCACCACGTGAATAATCTCGTCCACAAAACCATCCAACCCCACAAAGGCGGAGGACCGCTTCACCACATCAATCTTTTCACGCAATGTGGCCGCCACGCGCAAGCGAATGTCATTTTGATCGCTCATGATATTTATCAGTCAGCTGAAACACCCAGATCGGAAAGAATCCGTTCCAATTCATCATCGGAGAAAAACCGGATCTCCAAGCTCCCCTTCCCTTCAACGTACTTCAGCCGGACTTTTGTATTGAATTTTTCAACCAACCGCTGCTCCATGTGAGCCACGTGCACATCCTTCTCATTACGAGTTACCGGATGTATTTCCGCCTCCTGCCTGGCGGTCTTCTTTTGATGCAAATCGCTGATCAGAGATTCGGTCTGACGAACACTGAGGCCTTCCTTGAGAATCTGACGGGCGATGGAGACCGCTTGCTCTCTGGAATCAAGGCCCAGAAGAACCTTCGCGTGACCGACGCTCAGTTTCCCTTCTCGAAGGTGCTGTTGGATTTCATCTGAAAGCTTCAGCAATCGCAGTGCATTGGCAACCGCTGCACGACTCTTACCCACTTTAATGGCCGCCTCTTCCTGCTTCAACTTGAATTGTTGAATCAATTGCTGGTAACCAAGAGCTTCTTCGATCGGGTTAAGGTTTTCGCGTTGAAGATTTTCGATCAATGCCAGCTCCAGCACTTCCCGATCGTCCGCTTCACGCACGACGATGGGCACTTCCTTCAGTCCAGCACGTTGGGAGGCTCGCCACCGACGTTCCCCGGCGATCAATTCCCAATGATCGACCTTTTTCCGAACCACCAGAGGCTGAATGAGGCCCTGCTCGCGGATTGAATCTGCCAGTTCCACCAAGGCCGATTCTTCGAAATGACGGCGCGGCTGAAAGGGGCAGGGCCGAATATCGTCGATCGGCAAATGACTGGGCGAGAGACTGGCAGCTGGTGCGGCATCCTCCGATTTGGATGGGGCAACAGTCGAGGGCACCTCGGCAGGTTTGGGCTGCGGAGGTTTTACGGATGATGCGGCGCCTCCCAGGAGTGCGCCCAGGCCTCTGCCTAAGGGCGTTTTAGACATGTATGCAGATTGGAAGACGCCGGACCTCTTGTCAAGCGGCGGACCAAGTGGGATTTGATTTTCCCTGGAATCAAGCTAAATATGGGGGCGATGAGCACAAAGAAAGAGCGTATGCGGATTTTCGCTGAAACATTCACGGACTGTGGATCCTGGGATCCGCGTTACTGGGGCTATTTCAAGACCTTCAACGAAGGCCGATTCTACGAGGCGCACGACGTGCTGGAAGACCTCTGGCTCGAATGCCGCGACACCTCCCTGGACACATTCTACAAATCCCTCATCCAACTCGCCGGCGCCTTCGTCCACCTCGAAAACAAACGAGAACGACCTTCCCTTGCACTCTTTAATCTGTGCCAGGGTTACTTAAAGCCTTTTGGCGACCATTGCGAAGGCCTGCCATTGACAGAGATCCACCAGCTGATCGATACCTGGAAAACACGTATCCAAACCCAATCAATCGAAAGCGCCCACCAATTGCTCCTTCAACACAAACCTCTCCTGGAGCTGCCGGGATAAAAGAAATGCCGCTTGCCTTTCCTCACAATTTCAATACGAAGCTAAACCAACGTTTAAGCTAGACGACAATCAATGTCCAGCAACTCAAACTCCACAGAAAAACCAATACCCCCCAGACCCTCACCTTGATGGAGGAGCTGGATATGGGCTGCTATGTCTGCCCTCCTGACGCCGGACCAGCTTGGCGAGCCGCCTGTGAAGCAGGAGTGGATATGGCGTTGCTGAAAGACAAACTCGCCATGACACCCTCAGAAAGATTGGAAGCCCATCACAAGGCAATAAATCGGGTAATGGCGTTGCGTGATTCAATGATCCTTTCCTATGAAACAATGGGGCGTGAACATGATCTGGTTGCCGTAAGGCAGTTGAAGGCGATTCAGGAAAGGAAGCAACGAGGGGAATAAAGGGGATTCCTTCTTTTTTTGCCTCATACTCAGGCACGAAAACACAAAGTTAAGAAAATGCGATTTAGCTTAAACAACCGAGTATTGGGACTTTGGTTGGTCATTTTTGGTTGTTGACCATCTTGGTGGGATTGAAGCTGGCAAATACAGGGCCTCCTGTCAGTGAACCGCCAGAATTTGAGAATGCCAATGCCGACAATGAGAATGATTGAAGAGGCCAGTCAGGACACCGGACAGTGATTTTCGAATTTACCGCAAGTCCGATCGGCGCATGATTCCCCTCATCCTGCCTCAGTGGGCCTGATATCGTTCTTGACACTCCTTCAGGCCAGCGCAAGACTCCCTACCATCCCAGAGCGTTGATATCGGTTAGTGTCTGTCGATAAATAAAAATTGAACTCTTGAGGTAATCATGCTGACGATTCCAGGCCATCGGTCTTTTCAATTGTGTGACGGTGTCTCACGCCGTGACTTTCTGCGCATCGGGTCGGTGGGACTCGGTGGGGTCTCTTTGCCGGGACTGTTGCGCGCTGAATCTCAATCCGGTATCCGCCGTTCCCACAAAGCGGTGATCATGGTCTTCCTGCCCGGTGGTCCATCGCATCAGGACATGGTGGATTTGAAGATGGAAGCGCCATCGGAGATACGTGGCGAATTCAACCCCATCTCTACCAACGTGCCCGGCATCCAGATCTGTGAACACCTGCCGCTTCTGGCCAAGCAGATGGATAAATTCGCCCTTATTCGTTCCATGGTCGGCGCACTGGATCGTCATTATGCTTTTCAATGTTTGACCGGACGCCATCAGGGGAACGAACCACCCGGTGGCTGGCCCTGCATGGGCTCGGTTCTCTCCAAGCTTGAGGGCCCGGTGGATCCCGCCATCCCAGCTTTCGTCGGCATGTCGCCAAAAATGGGGCATGTGCCCTGGTCGGACAATGGGGTTCCGGGATTTCTCGGTGTGGGGCACGCACCTTTCCAACCCAACAAGGGCGCGGGGAAAGATGACATGGTTCTCAACGGGATCTCTCTTGACCGCCTGGCAGATCGACGTGCTTTGCTGGCGAGCTTTGATCAGTTCCGACGCGACACCGATGCGAGCGGCATGATGGAGGGGCTCGACACCTTCAATCAACAGGCTTTCGGGATCCTGACTTCCAGCCGCCTGTTGGAAGCGATGGACATCGAAAAGGAGGATCCCAAGATTCGTGAACGTTACGGAAAAGGAGATCCCAAAAACCGCGACGACGGCGCTCCCAAAATGATGGAACATTTCCTGATCGCCCGCCGTCTGGTGGAAGCAGGGGCGCGTTGTGTGACGGTCGGGTTCAGTCGCTGGGATCATCACGGTCGCAACTTCGACGCGTTGCGTCAGGATCTGCCATTGCTGGATCAGGGATTAAGTGCGCTCATCGAAGATCTTTACCAGCGCGGTATGGACAAGGATGTGTCAGTGATCGTCTGGGGGGAATTTGGCCGCACGCCGGTCATTAATAAAGACGGTGGACGGGACCACTGGCCGCGCGTCAGTTTCGCCATGCTGTCGGGAGGCGGGATGAATACAGGTCAGGTGATCGGGGCCACCGATCGTTTGGGGGGCGAGGCAGTGGAACGCCCCGTGCAGTTCGGAGAGGTATTCGCGACGCTCTACCACAATCTGGGCATCGATGTGAACAAGGTGACCATTCCGGATTTTACCGGACGCCCGCAATTCCTGGTGGACAATGGGATTCAACCCATGAAGGAATTGGTTTGAAATTAGTTTCCTTTTCTTTGTCATGACATCGTTCCATCCAATGCGTATGGTCACCCATCAAAGCTTCTTGCTGGGATGCATCCTTGCTTTCCAGTCGCTGACAGCTGTGTGCGAAGAAGCACAGCAAGCCGAGGTTTTAACGCGTTCACTGATTTTCCATTGGAACACCGAATATGATCATCCTGCTTCCGACACCTTGGTATTGGACGGTGGCGATCGCCATCAACAGATACTTTTAACCGGCACCCTGACGGATGGAACCGTGCGGGATTACACACGCCGGGCGACCTATGTCACCGAACCTTCCGGGGTTGCGCACGTGGATGACCAAGGACGTATTGTTCCCGTTGGAAACGGGCGTACGGTTTTAAGCGCGCAGTACGGTGAGCACCTGGAGTCGCGACTGAGCATTGAAGTCAAAAATATCGAAACAATCCGCCCATTGAATTTTCCCAACCAGATTGTGCCCATCTTCACCAAGACCGGCTGTAACGGAGGAGGATGTCATGGTAAGGCGGCCGGTCAAAACGGTTTTCGGCTTTCGCTGCTTGGATTCGAGCCCGAAGAAGATTATGGGTTTCTGGTGAGCGAAGCCCGCGGCCGCCGCGTGTTTCCGGCTGCACCGGACCGAAGCCTGCTCCTGTTGAAGGCCACGGGCGAACTACCCCATGGTGGCGGCAAACGGATGGATAAAGAATCCGACGAGTATCAGCTCTTGAGACGTTGGATCGCTCAGGGCATGCCTTATGGAAATCGAAACGATCCGACGGTGGAGCACATTGAAATCATCCCACAGGAACGGCTCATGCCTTTGGAGAGCGATCAGCAGTTGGTGGTATTGGCGCATTACACTGATGGTAGCGTGGAGGATGTTACCAGGAGAGCGCTCTACGAATCCAATCAAAAGGACATCGCCGAAGTCGACGGTCAGGGATGGGTGCAACTTCGTCAGCAACCCGGTGACGTAGCCGTCATGGTGAGGTATGATGGTCATGTGGGGGTTTTTCGAGCAACCATTCCGTTGGGAGCGCCCATGGATACGCTGCCCAATCCCAACAATTTTATAGACGAAAAGGTCTTTGCAAAACTTGAAAATCTCGGCATTCCGCCATCAGGACTATGTGACGACTCCACTTTTATTCGGCGCGTGACATTGGATGTTGCTGGCCGATTGCCCACTGAGGCAGAAACACATGCATTCCTGAGCGACACGCGACTCAACAAACGCGACCGATGGATCGATCACCTTCTCGACGGTCCTGATTATGCGGATTACTTCGCCAACAAATACAGCGCGCTCCTCCGCAACCGTCGCGACAACGATAAAGAGAAGCGGGGATCGTTTGCGTTTCATAGCTGGATCCGGGACAGCTTTTACGACAACAAACCCTACGACCAGTTTGTCCGGGAAATCCTGACCGCTTCAGGGGAGATCACACAGAACCCGCCGACAGCCTGGTATAGGGAGGTCAACCAAGCACAGGAGCAGCTCGAAGACACCGCGCAACTCTTCCTCGCCACCCGATTGAAATGCGCCCAATGTCATCACCATCCTTACGAACGATGGAGTCAGAGGGATTATTATCAATTCTCCGCTTTCTTCTCGCGTGTTGGCAGGAAATCGGGAGGCTACCCTGGAGAGGAAAGCATCTATCATAAAAGCGGCCGCGCCTCGGCAACGCATCCGAAGTCCAAAGAGAACCTCTCACCAGCCGGTTTGGGAGCTACCCCGGTGAGTCTTGAACCGGAGGAAGACCCGCGTACGGCGCTGGCCGAATGGATCACCCAACCGGAAAACCCGTTCTTCGCACGCGCCCTGGTCAATCGCTATTGGAAACATTTCCTCAACCGTGGACTGGTCGAACCGGAGGATGACATGCGGGATACGAATCCCCCGACCAATCCGGAATTATTGGAGGCTTTGGCGGAACATTTTGTTTCCAGCGGTTTCGACCTGAAGGATCTGGTGCGCCAGATTTGTCGGTCCCGAACCTATCAGGCAAGCGCCACACCTAACGAGTTCAATGCCATCGATACCCAACATTTTTCACGTCATTACCCTCAGAGATTGGAAGCCGAAGTATTGCTGGATGCCGTTGATGAAGTAACCGGTACCGGCACGCATTTCACCGGACTGCCACCATCCTTCCGGGCGGTACAATTGCCGGACAACAGTTTTAATCAGGACTACTATTTCCTGACCGTTTTCGGACGCCCCGAATCGGCCAGTGCCTGCGAGTGCGAACGATCCATGGACGCAAGCCTGGCGCAAAGTCTGCACATGTTGAATTCCAAGTCCATCCAGGAAAAGATCCTGTCCGAAAGCGGCACGGCAGCCGGTTTTGCCAATGATGATCCGGGAAAGGATAACGACAACATCCGAAGCCTCTTCCTCTCCGCTTTGTCCAGGGAACCGACCGATGCCGAAATGCGCCAAGCGAAGGATTACCTCCATCGTTCACCACGGATTCGAGTGGATGAACAAGGGCAAGCTCTACCGCCGGATGATAAACGTGATCGCAGGGAATCATTCGAAGATCTGATCTGGATGATGTTGAACATGAAGGAATTTCTGTTCAACCACTGACCATGAAAGAAACCTTTCCGTTCGAATGCATCCGATGACTCCATTCAGAAGAAAAAGGTTCCTGCCGGGTCATGGACCAGGGATTCTTGGAAAGGTTGCAATCCTGGCCGTGATTTTGAACTCCTTCTTATTCGCATGGTCACCGCTTCAGGCCCAGTTGCCACAGGCCCGTCTGGACACCATCTTCCCACCCGGCGGCAAACAGGGAACGGAAGTTGAGATACGCTTGACCGGAGAGCATCTGGATGGGGTGATGCAGGTTTTATTTTCACACCCGGGCATTCAATCCGACATCAAACCGGATGAATCTTCCGCTCATTCCACACCACCTTCCTTTCACATTTCGATTTCGGCTGAAGTTCCTCCGGGTTTTTATGAAGTGAGAACCGCAGGATATTTTGGAGTTTCTAATCCACGTTGTTTTGTCGTCGGCACCAAAGCCGAAATTCAAAAGCAGGGCAAACCCCATCATCCAGAACAGGCGATCAAAGTACCTCTCGAAACCATTGTCAATGGCACCGTCGATCCACAGGCCATTGATCATTTTGTTGTGTCATTGGAAGCAGATCGTTCTTACACGATCGAATGCCTCGCGAAATCGATTGATTCAAAACTGAACCCGTCCTTGATCGTCCTTGATCCAAAAGGCCGGGAATGTGCCCGGGCCCGGTCCGGAGGGATGGTGCATTTCCAGACTCAACATGCTGGCTCTTACATCATCCGTCTTCACGACATTTTGTTTGAAG
>JAQCFT010000070.1 GCA_027619545.1 Verrucomicrobiota bacterium
ACAGGACGGTCGGAGCAGTGTTCACCTGAAGTGCGTCACTTGTTCGCCAGATTCATCGTTGTCGTAAGCCTGACCATCAGTATTGGTGGCCATTGGGGGCTGTTGCAGACAATTGGTTGGGCGAACATGATCCTGGATTTTTCCCAAGATCGATCCTTGATCAGCGCCATATCAAAAACTTTTGATTCCGAAACTTCCTGCGAAATCTGCCGACTCGTCCGGGAAGGTAAGAAACAGGAATCAGATCAAGACTTCCTCAAATCCAACATCAAACTGGACCTCTTTCACCAGGGATCTTCCATTGCTCTGATGGCGCCTGTTATCCAGAAAGATGTATCCCCTGAAACGTGCCGATTCACAGCTTTTCGCGCACCACCCGACCTTCCCCCTCCCCGCCTGGTTTTGTCCTGATCAACACATTGGAGGTTTCCAAACCTCTGCAATGCTTCGTGTACCCTGGTCTCACTTGAGTCAGAGGGAGTGCGCGATGTCATCTGGGATCATCATCCGAGGATTCACAGGCTTAGAATCATCAAAAATCTAACAAAACCAGAATATATATGAATTTGAACACATTTATCGTCACATCGACACTTATTGCGGCGTCAACTGCCGTCAACATACAAGCACAAGAAACTCAACTTGGCGCGGTCCCCATGCAGGGAGGCATGGTTATGCCTGCCTTTCGTTATATGGCTGAACACGGTCACTTGATGGTGACCCTGCCTTCGGCGGTTCCCCACCTGACTCCCCTGGAAGAAAGCAATCCGGACGCGCACTTCAATCCAGCCTCCCCTTGGTATAAGGATCTGGACCCCGATCAGGAAGGGAAAGCTTTCAACCGCCAATACGGATTTGTGATGGACGGCACCAGTGATTTGCTCCCCCTTGGCACCGCCATTTGGATCCAAATACTTTCAGCAGATCACGGTTTGGAGGCCTACACTTATCGAAGCATCAGCGAAGATGAACAGATCTGGACACCGATGTTCGGTACGAAGGAATCCAGCAAGATCTTCGAGTGGGACATGCGCATGTTTCATCCGGCATTTGTGGCACCACAAGGCAGTGGCCCCTTGACGGCTGAATTTGAAGCCTTTGTGGTCGACACTGGAACGGGAGAACGTTTTCAGGACATTGACGGCGTCACGTTCACCTTACAATGGACCGCTGAACAATCCGATGAAATGCCGGAACTGAGCATTGCGCGCATGATTGTTCTGACCTGGCCCGGCAACTTTGCAAATCATCACCTGGAATCAACAAGCGATCTGGGTTACGGAGAATGGCATATGATGCACGCCACTCCTGTGATGATGGATGGAAAATCCACCGTGATCCTGGATCCTTCACATCAGGGCATGTATTTCAGGCTTGCTCCACATATGGAACAATAAGACAAATGTCCGGATTTCTACCAGACAAGCCACGCACGCGTTTCTCAACGAAACGCGTGCTTAGCGGATTCACTCTCATCGAATTGTTGGTGGTGATCGCGATCATTGCCATCCTGGCAGGGATGCTCCTTCCAGCGTTGAGCAAGGCGAAATCCAGCGCTTCGAGGATTAAGTGTCTCAACAACATTCGACAATTGAGCCTCGGGATTCGCATGTATGGAGATGACTTTGAGGACTTGTTTCCGAGAAGCCAGCACTCTTCCTTCGCCTATCATCAACCCCCATGGGAAATCACGGTCCGGCCTTATGTCGGGCTGGAAGCACTCCAATCATCCGAGGGCATGTCAGCACTTCACAACGGTGTGTTCAGATGCCCCAAAGCAGGAAAGCTTGCCCGATGGAGTTATGGGTTGAATGTTTACTTCGAACTGGAAGAAGCCGATGACTACCGTGGGCGTCCCAAGACATGGAGGAAGCAAACTTCCCTCCCCCAACCGACCGAAACCATCCTGTTAGGTGAAGTCGTCGATGGAGCCGATCACATCATGGCACATTTCTGGGATCAGGGCATGACATCCTCGGTCGACAAAGACAGGCATGGAAAGGATGATCGATCCGTCTATGGATATGCGGACGGACATGCGTCCGTTGAAAGGTTTGAAACCACCTATGCTTCAGATCCGAATCCAGTGGATCAATGGCATCCACTGGGGACAAGAAAATAGCCGGAATGATTCCGCACTGAATTCCATGGGAATTTGCCAGCTTCTCCGGGAAAACAAAAAGGTCGGACCTATCGGTCCGACCTTTGATGAATTTGTTGATAAGGGGCGTCTTATCGCACTCGGAAGAATGCTGCCGCCCCGGTAGCGGCAGCCTCATATGGACTGGTGGCTTCGGCTACATTGCTCCAGGGACCAGTCACGGCATCTGCTTTTTGCAGAGCGCCCGTACCCTCCCATGAAAGGGTCACCTTGTCCGTCGAGGCAGAAATCGCCACATTGGCAGGGCCACCTCCCGGCTCGGGATCACCACCGCCGGTGCTGCCTCCGCTGACACCACGGATGATCAATCCGCTGATACCACCCGAGTTGTCTTCCATTTCAGCAAACCAGAGATGCTGTCCTTCGCCAAGATTGACGGTGACGGTCTGAGGGTTTCCGGCAGGAGCAATCACAGCACCGCTTCCTGGGTTGACCATACCGGCATAGTTTCCGGTGTTCTGTTCAGCAGGGGCGTTGCCGCCACTCATATCATCCACCCAGACTTTACCGAATCGGCCGTTGCCATCTGTCGTGCGACCTTCGAAAACCGTCACGTTGTACGTCCCGGGCTTCAGTCCATCGAAACGCATCAAAAGCTCGGAGCCGGCAGTATCCGGATTGCGATAGTTGTAGTCGTTTTTGACGATGGCAGGAATGAACACCCCATCGTAATGGCCTTCATATTTTTCGAGCGTTGGATTGTTGGAGATCTGCCCCAATGCAGGAGGCTGCCCTGTGGCTGCTGTCAAGGCTGCATTGTCCATGATGGTCATGGTCACGTTGGCATTCTTGTCATTTGAGAAGTCGGTCAATGCCCAGGTGACTTCGGTTTGAGCGGCATTGGCGGTGCCTTCAAGGCTGGAGCTTCCCTCTGCGACATCGCTGTTGGGATCACTGAATGTCCAGGTGGGAATCACGTTCCAATCTGAAAGCGCTTCCACACCTTCTTTATCATTTTCATGATGGCCAAAATCAATCTTGAACAAACCGGGTGATGTGGCCACATCGGCGGGAGGAGGTGGGAAATCAACAGAACGAACGATCATGCCGCTAATACCACCGGAGTTATCCTCCATTTCAGCAAACCACAGATATTCGCCAGCCTTGACTTCAACCACCACGGAGCGTGGCTGTCCTTGTGGGGCGATTTCCCCGGAATCATAGACACCGGCATAATTGCCGGTGTTCTGTTCGTCAGGAGCGTTGGAGCCGTTGATATCACCTGCCCACACTTTTCCGAATCGACCATTGCCATCAGTGGTTCGCCCCTCAAACACGGTGACCTTGTAAAAGCCAGGATCAAGATTTCCAAAACGCATCAAGGACTCGGTTCCAGCATTGTCCGGATTCCGGTAGAGATAATCATCCTTCACCACAAATGGAACAAGGACACCGTCATAAATAATTTCCGGGACATGCTGGTATTGCGGCAGTGGGATGGCGTTCCCGTCAAAATCCACATATTTGAAACCTTCGTGGGTTGGGTTGTTGGCAGTCATCCCGAGCATCGCAGGAGGCAATGCCGTGTTGTCCAGAATGGTCATGGTGACATCACTGTCGCTGCCCGATTCGGAAAAATCACGCAAGGACCAGGTGACTTCGGTGCCGGCTTCGTTCGCTTCCCCCATGAGACTGGCGCTTCCTTCGGTCACTTCCGCATTGGGGTCGGCAAAGGTAAAGGTTGGAATCACATCCCAATCGGTCAAAGGCTCTGCCGGCTGGGAATCGATTTCCTCAGGTCCACCAAAAACTTCCCCATCGAAATAGTCGATTTCATATTCCAATATGGGAGCTTCGTTTTGAAGATGCCCGAAGTCTATTTTGAATAGACCTGCATTTGAATCCTGCGCGAACTGGGAAAGCCCCAATCCTAGCGCCGCACCTAAGAAGGTCGATTTTGAAAAGCTCATAATCGTTAAAGGTTTTGTCTAGATTAATGTCGGTTTGGTTCTTTTGATAACGGTGAGGATTAGGACAGGTAACCGGGTTGTTTGTCAATACTTATTCAATGCCTGCTTCGCCCTCATGCGTAGAATTCCATGAGCCCAGACTTGAAGACCAATCCTTCTTTTGTGTATAAGTGGAAGCTTCTTATCATGAAACATCACATTCTGTCTCTCTGCGCCACGTGCGTCATCGTCAGCTCACACCCACCGATCAAAGCTTCGGATTGGCCCATGTTCCGCGGTCCGAATCACGACGGCATTTCCTCGGAAACCGACTGGAAAATCAACTGGCCGGAATCCGGTCCCGCCAAACTCTGGGAAGCAGCGGTCGGCACCGGGTTTTCCTCGGTGAGTGTTGCGAACGGCCGTGTCTTTACTTTGGGAAACGAAGACAAAAAGGATACGGTGTACGCATTCGACGCAACAAACGGTAAAACCATCTGGACACATAGCTACGCAAGCGACATCGGTTCCAAATTCTACGAAGGAGGTCCCGGCTCCACTCCCACCGTCGATGGGGAGCAGGTATATGCTTTGGGCAAGTGGGGCGATCTGTTCTGTCTGAATGCGGCGGATGGAAATATCATCTGGCAACGCCAGCTGGAAAAGGAAGAAGGATTGCGACTGCCCGATTGGGGTTTCAACGGATCACCGCTCGTCCATGGCAACATGCTGATCCTGAATGTGGGCGGTGGCGGGATGGCGGTGGACAAGACTTCAGGTAAGACAATCTGGCGTTCCAACGATGAAGAAGCCGGGTATTCCACTCCCCTGCCGTTCAGTCTGGACGGCAAACATTTCGTGGCTCTGAGTTCCGGAAAGGCTTCCTGGCAGCCGAAGCCGCCACCGGAGAGAAAACCTGGGAAATCTCCTGGCCCACGCGTTATGGCGTCAACGCGGCCGATCCCATTGTAGTGGGTGAGCAAGTCTGGATCGGTTCCGGATATGGCAAAGGAAACGGACTTTTCAACATGGATGGAAGCAATGCCAGCGAAGTATGGACAAACAGCGACCTGAAGTCCCAGCAAAATCCTCCTGTTTTGATCGGTGATCATCTCTATGGTTTCGATGGCGATGCCGGAAAAAAATCTCCTCTGAAATGTGTGGATTTCAAGACGGGCAACGTTGTCTGGGAAGCGGAAGAACTGAGGTATGGCGCGCTGACAGCCGCCGGCGACCAGCTCATTGTCATCAGCGACAAAGGCGAACTGATCGTGGCCAAGGCTTCCCCCGAAGGATTCCACCCCACGGCACGCGCAAATGTATTGGACGGCAAATGCTGGACCGTTCCAGTGTTGTCAAACAGCCTGGTTTACCTGCGCAATTCCAGAGGGCGACTCATCTGTCTGGACCTTCGCTCTTGAGCACCAATTAGCCTCCACTTTCCAAGCAACCCATGAAGAAACAAGCATTCAAAAGCTCCAGTCGCCGCCAGTTCCTGCACCAAGGATTAAGTGCCGGACTGTTCCTTGGAGCCATGCCCTATATCAAATCAGCGCCGCCGATCCGCTACCGTACGGCATTGATCGGGTGTGGTTGGTGGGGCATGAACATCCTGCGCGAAGCCATGAGCGCCGGACGTGCGAAGGTGGTGGGGTTGTGTGATGTCTATGAACGCCCCATGCTGGCATCACAGGATGAGGTTGATCAATTGACGGGTGACAAACCCAATCTCTACAAAGACTACCGGGAACTCATCAAAAAGGAACGACCCGAAATCGTTATCATCGCCACTCCGGACCATTGGCATGCCTTGCCGGCGATTGAGGCACTTAAATCAGGAGCCCATGTCTATGTCGAAAAGCCCACGGCGCATACCATCGGGGAAAGCCGCTGCATGCTGAACGCCGCAGAAGCCGCCGGACGTTCGGTCCAAGTAGGATTGCATCGACGCATCGGCCCGCATCACCTATCCGGTATGGCGTTTCTGAAATCCGGCAAAGTAGGAAGAATCGGCATGGTCAAACTCTTCGTCAGTGGCGGAGGCAACGGACCGGAATCCCCCACCCCCCATAGCAAAGCCCCTTCAGGCATGGATTGGGACACGTGGTGCGGTCCTGCCCCTTATCGGCCCTATTGCCGCAAATTGACTCCGGGTGGTTGGCGAAACTTTCTGGATTACGCCAATGGAACCCTCGGGGACTGGGGAGTGCATTGGCTGGACCAATTGCTCTGGTGGACGGATGAACAACATCCGAAGAGCGTTTACTCAACCGGTGGACGCCCGATCCTGGGGCCCGTCGTATTCAATGATCAAGACGGCTCCACCACGGATGCACCGGACACCCAAACGGTAACCTACGCATTCGAGAACTTCACCGCCATCTGGGAGCACCGAAAATACGCGGGCAGCAACCAGGAGAAACATCGCATCGGCGCATATTTTTACGGAACCAGCGGCGTGTTCCACATGGGTTGGCGCGATGGCTGGACCTTTCACCCAAAGAACGACAGCGACCCGATCGTTCACGAAGATCCGAAATTTGACAATGAACAAGATGGCCACAACATCACACCTTTGTGGAACGACTTTCTTAACGCAGCGGACAATGGAGGAACGACCGTTGCCAACATCCAAGTCGCCCACCGATCCAGCGTCCTCCCCATGCTGGGCATGATCTCCCACAAACTGGGACGCAGCATTAACTGGGACGGCGACAAGGAAACCATCCCCGGAGACGTGGAAGCGAATGCGATGGTCCGCAGAGATTATCGAAAGCCTTGGATTTATCCGGTTTGAAGATCGATGTTTGATCCTCCTCAGATAGCGAAGACAAAAATGGAGAAGACACCATGTCTCGAGTGGCATTCCTGATGGTCATAGCGCTCTATGGATTGGGCTTTGCCTGGTGCCGTGAAATGATTCCACGCTGGCGCGAAGACTGGGAAACAATCCGCGATCCGAATCAACCACTCACCGAGAAATGTGTCAACATGCTCTTATGGGGGCTAACTGCCATGGTAATATTCGGAATGGTAATGATGACATTATTCCTGGGTATTCAATTCAAAACCCTGTAAGGACCGATCTTTCACCATTTCAAAAAGCTGTTCTTCACTGTTCCCTCGAATCTCGGGGATGTACATGGCATGTCCCATCGCCGGCAGCGCGTGAAATTGACCGGGAACTTCCGCACGCAAGGTATATCGCATTTCCCAAACACCCTCGCTCAAACGATCCACAAACAGGGCGACCTTGCGATCTCGCCATTCCTGATGCGCACGCTGTTGTCGCCCTGTAAATCTCCAGGAACGATCTGCAGTCAAGGAAGGCGTACCTTCGGCTTTCATTTGATCAATACTTCGCCGTGACAATTGGCGCATCGATGCAAGTCCGCCGCTTTGAAGCTCGACCGCTTCCAATCCCGCAGGTTTGAAATCTTCAAACAACAAATACTCATAATGATTGCGGGTCTCCACGGTCAGGACCACTTCAACTCGATCGCCGCTGACAAGGGCTTCCCCTTCCCCAATCGGGACGCGCTCAAGGGTCGTTCCTCTGAGCAGAGTAGGTGTTTCTTTCAACCGAAAGTAATCCCTGCGAACGAACAAGTGATTTCCGGCTGCTGGAACGGGTTCCGCCAAGCTGAACCATGAGGCCTCCACCGCGTAATAAACCGGAGCGTCACCATCCGTTTTCACAATTCGAATCGATGTCGAATCATTCACCAAATCGTTGGGAATCACAAAACGGCTGGGCGCTTTGAACAAGTTTTCGGGTGTCACGCGTTCGGTCGCAACCAGTTTATCCCCGGCATGGATTTCATACTGCAATTCGGATTCCAATTCACCACTGATCTTGAGATAATCATTAAGAGCAAGCAAGGTCATCGCGGTGTCGCGTGTGTTGGACCAGTGAGCCCCGCGTCGGTTTTGAATCAGCCAGCGAACCACCGGTTCAATCAGAGCGTTGTCCGGATCAATCACAAGCAGAGCCCGCAAGGCTACGGATGTCGCCTCAACCCCGCCATCGGACCAACGATGATAGATGCCGTCCTCTCCCCAATGCGCGGTGGCACCTGAACCACCCGACAAGGTTCCTGATTGCAGCTGGGAGGGAGCAGTGGCTTCAATGTGAACCACACCATTTTCCAGATTGCGGACCAATGTCACGGCCTCATCTACCATCCCTGCATCGTGAGCCGCCAAGGCCAGCAAGGCCCGTGAATAAGCGTTCAGTGAATCCCGTTTTCCCCAGGCATTGTCCCAAGCCGCTTCGACCGCCCGACGCGGTTTGTCATCCAGACCTCGCACACCCACACTGTGTATCGCATGCAACAACCAGGCCTGCAAATCGGGCATGGTTTCCGACCGAACGATTTGGGTTGCCAGAAAATTGCGCCCGCGAATCAGCAGGTCCCGATCAAACTCCAGTCCGGATTTCTTGGCCAAACTTAATCCCCACACCACGTAAGCGCTCATGAACAAATCCGCATCCCCACTCTCCCACCATGACCACCCTCCATCGGCATGCTGCAGATCCTTCAAACGCTTCAAACCTTCTTCTGCCACCTTGTCGATGTTCGTCAAAGCTTCGTAACCCGATCGATGCGTGGCTCGCACATGAGCAGGATCCACCCCGCCGAATTTCCCTGCTTCGATCGCATCTACGGGCAGCCCCAAATCCGCCAAGGTTTTTCGCACAACGATCGCGGGCAGGAATCGGCTCAAGGTCTGTTCGGTGCAACCGTATGGATAATCGATCAGATAGGGCACGGCATCCAGCATGGTCACCGCAAGGCTGGGTGAAACTTGCACGACCAATTCAGTGGTCCCCTTTTTTCGTTTACCCGGCAGCTGCACCGGAATTTGAACCTCGGATTCGGAACTCTTCCCGGTCCAGGCGAGGAACTGCTCGATACCATGTTCATATGCGGGCAGGGTCATTTCCACGGCGTCTGCGTAGGCATCACTCTTCACTGTGGCATGGAGCTTTATGTCCCCTGTCTCCACAGCCAGAGCGCCGGGCCAGTCGATATGGTATTCCCCGTGCGCGGGAACGGTGATCACGCCGGGAGTTTCAATGGTTTCAGCCCAGATGATGTTTTCGGTTTCAAGAGTGACTTTTGCCCGAATATCGGCATTGGTCTGGTTGTTGACGATCGTGGAAAACACTGCCTGATCTCCTATCACCAGAAACCTTGGATGCTGCAATCGGACAACCAGGGGATGCCGGGTGCCCACGCTTGCTTCTCCCTTTCCGACCTTGGTTTCCTGTGTTACGGCTCTGGCATCCAGTTTCCATGTGGTCAATGTGTCGGGCATTTCGAATTCGAAACGTCCGTTTCCTTCATGATCGGTCTGGATGGAGGGTTCCCAAAACGCAGTGGCTCGCAAGTCATTGCGAACGACGATATCGACCTGGTCGCTCGAAGATTCAGCCAATGAAGCCATCGCCTTGGGAAGAGCCGCATCAAAAGCCATCAATCCAGGAGCAGCCCCACCAGCCATAGAGCCTCTCTGACTTGGCACGAGCCCATACCGACGCATCATTTGTGAGGCTTGTGGAAGGCCAGTCAGGGGCTCTAATTGTGATTCCTCCATCATCCCACCATAACCGCCCCCTCCAAATCCGGAAACTCCTCCAAACACGGGAAAACCCAAATCTTTTCGAGCATCCATTTGATCCCAAAAGAAACTCAAGTCCTTTTCGAGGTTCTCCGGATCAACCCCCATTTCGCGATATCGCCTTAACTCTTCCTCCGACATCACTCGACCATCCTTGAGCAATTTCAAGTTCACAAAACCACGCCACGGCCCCCTTTCCTCTGAGATCAACCTGCGAGTGTCTCCATAAAAGTATGAACGTGGATCTCCGGCAATGTCCTGCTGAATGTAGGTTACGGATTCGTCGAACACAGCCAGTGATATTTCGCCTTCGACAGGTTGTCCTTCGTTGTTGGTGACCTGAATGTCCACCACGGCTTTTTCACGTGGCCGGTAATCGGTTTTGTCTGGCCTCACATTCACATTCAGAAATTCCTGAACCGGAGGAACCGTCACTTGCTCCTGATCCGTGCTAACTCGATAATCCCCCACCATCACCGCCTGAATGTAAAAATTCGGGACGTGGGCGGCATGGATGTCAATGGGGACCATCCGCGTCGTTCCTTCCACGTGAATCACATGATGCTCGATCATGCTTTCGGCTGCCAGGGTCAACAGCACCCATCGATCATGGGTGGGCACGGTCAACATGACCGGAGCTGTTTCGCCAGACTTGAAGGTGTCCTTATCGATGATGATTTCCACACTCTCACTATGATAGCCCATTGCGTCGTCCCCTGTGCCTCGCACCCACAGATCGGTCTCGGACCTGATTTCCTTACCCGGTCCGGCCAAACCTCCCGGGCGCTTGTCCTCACTCGTCCAAAGTGCGGTGTAATATCCGGACTGCGCAGGTGTAAAGGTCAGTTCGGCTTGTCCCCGGCCATCGGTGGTGATGGTTCGTTCCATAACGACTTCCGGAGCGTAGCCCTTTTCTTTCAACCGCCACGGACGCTGGTCTGGGCGGGACAACGGCGGAGGAAAAACGGAATGTGTTTGGCGCACTCGCTCAAGAGCGGCACCCTCCAATTCCAAGCCTTCAGGATTCAACCAAACCTCGCGCCATCGTTTGCGTATGATTTTAATATCCCCTTCCATTTGGAGAGGACGTTCATTCACATCCAGAACCTCGAAATGGAACGTGGCCTTTTCCCCCGGTTGCACCAGTTTGCGGTCCAACTTGGTTTGAACAAAATGCCCCTGACGTGATACTCGCACTTCGTGTTCGGCGACCACTTCCCGACGGGAACTGTCCGTTAAACGCACTTCGACACGATAGTTCATGTCGCTCGACAAATCATCGGAGCTTTCAAACTCAATGACAGCCTTTCCTTTGGCGTCTGTTTTGGCCGTCAATTCATGATCCAGTGTCTCGCTCCGTCGCCAATAGCTGCGTTGATTTCTTTCCCCGATTGCGTTGAAGTCTTCATATAGCCAAGCATAGGGACGTTGATCGGGAAACGAGAAATAATGAGGCCTGCGATAAACACGTACTTCTGCCTCGCCATTGACCACAGGACCTCCAAAATAATACCCGGCTGTCACTTCCAACTTGATGCGATCCCCGGGTCTGGGCACGGCTGCTTCTTGATTGTTCACGGTCTCAGGCCAGTCTATGGAAAGTTTCATTTCGGGACGTTTGTATTCTTCCAAACGGAACAAATCCGCGCTCCCTATCTGTTTGTTTTCCCCGTTCAAAAATGAAATGCGATACATCCCCAACGCGGCTTCCTTGGACGGTTTCCATTCGCCTTGCGCAGATCCAAAATCGTTCAATGTGACCTCTTCTTCCAAGATCACGGCATTTTTGGGGTCATAAATCCTGATTTTGCAATCATACCCTCTCGGAGTGGAATAACCATCCTCTGATCGAGATCTTATGATCGTTTTCCAGTGGACCAAATCCTCAGGCCGATAAGCAGGCCGATCCGTATACGCATAAACTTTCCACTGTTGAGCCCCCACCCGATACCCAGTGGTCCGGCACATGGTGAGGTTTTGCTGCTGCTCATGTCGTGCGCTGACCAACCATTCGAGCGAAGTCATGTCCTGCAGATCCACCACAACCAGACCCTGATCATCCGTCATGCGGTTCATCCCTTCCCAAAAGCGTTTTCGATCTTCCCGATATCGCTTCCATAGTTTGACTTCCGCGTTGGCAATCGGGAGCCCGTTCCTGGCATCGCACACCCAGATGAGCATGCGATTGCTGAATGCTTTTGCCACGACTGACAAGTGGCTGACCAAAACCAATTCCCTGTGTTCCTCAGCGCCGTCGGCATAGGACACCGCGAGATACGCCCCTTCCTTGAGAGAATCCTCGAGAACGATTTCCCGAGATCCAGGCTCATGTTGCCCTGTGTCTTCGGTGGTGATGCTTTTTTCCAGGACAGTTTCTCGTCCCGCGATTTGAACCGATTGCATGCATTCATCGGGGCCAAGTTCACCATCCGTCAGTTGAATATCTTTTACCAAATCGATTGGATACAACTTCAATCGAAATTCCTTAATGTTGCGCCAGTTCGCATAAAAACGAATGTTGGATCCGGGAACAAAAGCGTCATCCACGTTCAAATCCAAACGGGCTTCAGTAATGTCGCGGATCTGGCTGACCGCATCACTGTGGTAACGCGTTTCTTCCCTTTCATACAAATCCAGCAGTTTTTCCCAAACCTTCACCGCTGCCGGAAAATCGGAATGAAACGACCATTGACCATTGGCCTCCCTGACAGGTTTGCCCTGATGCGAAAGCCACTGGGCATATTGAGCAAGCGCATCATCCAGCCACGCATGTTTTTCTTGCCCTGAAGTTGCCTGCTGAAAGGCGCGCTGGGTCCTTTCGTACGTGAACTCGGAAAGCCCGTAGGTCGATTGAAGTGACCTGGCCAGGAGGTAATGGGCGTGAGCAATGTCCTCAGGCGATTCTGCAATGCGAACAGCATTCTCCAACGCCTCCACCGGAATGATGTTTCCATAACCCCCATAACTGTAGAAGCGATTGGCATCGTCCGGACGAGAGGCTTTCCAGATGATGGATAGATATTCATCTCTGGCATGAGAAACGTCCGGAGATCGCGCCCAAATATCCAGTGCCTTTTCGTAATAAGTCCAAGCTCTGGCCCAATCACGCCTGAAACGGGAGATCCACCAAAAATCCCCAGCAGACTCCATCAGGATGGCGTCCAATTCACCCGGCTCGGTCCGAGGGTCTCGATCCGAAATCAAACGTTCCAAATCTCGCCATATGTCATCTGTTTGACCGGAATCATTGGGACGAGATCCGCTTTCAGCCCTCCATTTGGCATCCAGAAGACGGAACTTCAGCCAAAAAAACGCATCCGATTGGCCGTCAAGATCAGCCTCAGAAATGCGCTGATACGCCTCCCATGCAAGTTGATAAGAGCCCTCGCCGAACAAGCGCTCTGCCTTTTGAAACTGGACCTCATCCCACGGATTTTTCTGAGCATGACCACTCAGCGAAAAAACAACCAAAAGAAAACACGTTCCAATAAACCTGCACATGCGATGCATCATACATCATGGACACCCAAAAGCCGCAAACTATTAGAAGAAATCCGCAGCTCCCCCCGTACCCCTTGGGGGTCAGTCCCTACTATTGACACTTTTTGAGGTGATGCACGGCCGCTCGATACGGACACCCTTGGGATTGTTTGAGGATGTTTGTCAGGGACTCGAAAGCGATCAGCTCCGCTGCAGCCCCCTAACTAACTTTGTTTGGGGAAGAAAGATCAGGCTGCACTGACAGCCGAGTTATGGCTATCGTTCTTGGAGCACTGTTGCTTATAGTATTCAGCAGCACCCAGCAGCAGGCGTTTCATATGCTCAGGTGAAATATCCGAAGCACCGGACAACCAGATAGGTTTGGGTTGAACGCCACTCCATGTTGTTTCGGTAATTTCCACAGCTGTGAAAGGTTCGTGAAGATGAATCACATAAACTTTTTCAGTGCCATCCGGCAGCAACTTGTGAGCAAGACTCCATTGGGGAACTTCATCTCCCTGATTGATCGAGTCATTTCCCAGGACGTTTCTGGCCCACGGATAGATCCCCATCAAGGCGGCAACAATCGTCAATAGCAAACTGGTAGTCCACTCAACCCAGGTAGGGGCGGTAGGGTTGAGAATAACCATCCAGACCACGGCAGAAAGCAGCACCAGATCTCCCAGGTAAAAAATCCAGTCAGGTACCCTGCGCACTGAAAATTCGGTCTGGCGACTCTCAGAGGATTGGAACGGATTTTCGTGATGGATGGGTTCCGGTTTTGAAGGTCTGGTTTCATCAAGCCCCTGCATCAATCGGGACACACCTGAGCGGCGCTCTGAGGGACCGCCTTCAGGCGCAGACGCCGCTCTTGAGAGCTTGGATACCGTCTCCTCCGGAGCGTTCTCCCGCATCAACTGTGACAATCCACGTCCAAGTGATTTTTTCATGGTTCAGCGTGATTTACTTTTTTTGGTTAACTGCTGGAAGCAGCATAAAATCCAAGCCCGGATGGGTCCAACAAATTCGTTCCAAAAAAGTCACGAAGAGAAAAATCAAGCACATGAAGCCCTTCATTATTCACACAACAAGCCTTGCCTTTCGCGGATTATTTCCTTAGTTTCGTGTTCATTCCAGTTGAGAAAGCCCATTAACACAGATGAAAAGGTTATGATGAAAAAATTCTCCAAAACGTATGTGTCGCGTCGTTCATTTATCGGGACTGCTGCGGCGACCGCCTTCTCCTTCAATTTTTTCCCAAAACGTGTTTTCGGAGCCAATGATCGCATCGCTTTTGCGGGGATCGGAATTGGAGGAAAAGGATCAGGGGATATAGATCAGGCCGGAAACCTTGGAGACGTGGTGGCTCTTTGCGACATTGATCTGAACAAGATGAATGAAAAGGGGGAGAAATTTCCCGGTGCCAAGCGTTACAAGGATTTCCGCAAGATGCTGGAAGAAATGCATTCGGAAATTGATGCGGTCACCATCAGCACACCTGACCACATGCACGCTCCTGCCGGGTTGATGGCCATGAGCCTTGGCAAACATGTGTATTGCCAGAAACCCCTCACCCATTCAATTTATGAAGCACGCCGAATGGGGCAAGTTGCTCGCCAATACAAAGTTGCCACTCAAATGGGCAATCAGGGCACGGCATCCAACGGCCTAAGACGCGGAGTTGAAGTGATTCAATCAGGAGCAATAGGACCGGTAAGGGAAGTCCATGTGTGGACCAACCGCCCGGTCTGGCCCCAGGCTCCAGATATCACCACCAGGCCGACCGACACTCCGCCCGTTCCCAATCATGTGGATTGGTATCTCTTCCTGGGCGTGGCGCCGGACCGACCTTATCACCCTTCCTACCACCCCTTTAACTGGCGTGGCTGGTTGGACTTTGGCACGGGAGCCATTGGGGATATGAGCTGTCACACCGCCAACCTGGCCTTCATGGCTCTCAATTTGGGGCACCCACTCAGCGTTGAATCCATCAATCACGGTCCCATCAACAATGAAACCTTCCCAGCCTGGGCAACCACCAAAACGGAGTTTGGCGCCCGTGGCACCATGCCGCCGGTTTCTTATTACTGGTACGAAGGAAAATTCCCCGACGGTAAGAAAAATCTCCCTCCTCTCGACCTGTTTTACGGTGAAAAGCCAACCAACAGCGGTTCATTGCTCGTCGGTGACAAAGGGGTGCTTTATTCACCAAATGATTATGGTTCTGACTGGAAACTCCTGCCAGGAGACGACTTTAAGGACTATGAAGGACCGTCACCCTGGCTGCCGCGGAATGGTCAAGGTGACCAAGGCATGAAGAACGAATGGGTGGAAGCCATGCGTGGAGGTCGCCCTGCCATGTCGAATTTTGATTATGCCTCCCAAATGACAGAAGCCATCCTGCTGGGGAATGCCGCACTCAGAGTCGGCGGTAAGATCGAGTGGGACAGCACACGTCTGCAGGCAAAGAACATGGATATTTCAGACATCATCCAGCGCGAATATCGACCGGGTTGGATGGCCTAGAGGAAAACCCCGGTTTTCCTCCGGTTTGAAACAAAGCGCGTGATCAGCAAGGGGTTGCTCCGATCACGCGCTTTTCTTATTCGAATCGGGTTGCGTCAGGCAACGCTCACTTCGATCTGCTTAGGCTTCGCCTTCTCTGCTTTCGGAAGATGAACCAGCAAGACGCCATCCTTGAATTCTGCTTTTACGTGATCCGCATCAGCATCTTCAGGGAAACTGAAGGTTCGAGTGAAGTGACCGTAAGACCTTTCAACTCGATGATATTTCTTGTCCTTTTCTTCTTTCTCGAATTTGCGTTCACCGGATATCGAAAGGACGCCTTTTTCAACCTTGACCGAAATATCGTCTTTTTTGATTTCCGGTAATTCAGCCTTGATCAAGTATTCCTTCTCATCCTCAACGATATCCACCAAAGGAGCCCAACGTGCTGGCGCCATGGACTCTTCATCAGCTGTGCGGGTTGGGGTCGGTGTTCCAAAGTAATGGTTCAGTCTGTTCTGTAAGTCTTCCATTTCTTTGAATGGGTTCCATTTGCGATCAAACAATGTGAGTGTGTTCATAATAATGTATCCTTTCTTGTTGTTTATAAGTTTTGTTATTGCGAAAGGCCCTTGCCTTTTCTTTCAGAGCAGGACTCCCTGCTCGATGCTCATTACTCCATACATCTATCAGGTTTTGTACCCATTTTTGATTTATTCAATTTATGCTTATTATTAGTTGTTTACAAATTTCCAATCATATTTCCACTGAATTAAACGACTACTTTTGACGCATTTATTGAGTCATTATGATTTTATGAGTCATTATGACTCTATTTAAATGCTTTTAACTCATTTCTAATTTGTTACACAACTGAACAACCTGAATAACCTGCTTATTTTCAACCATTGCGAACAAACCATCATCACTGTGGCGAAAACGAAATGGATCATGGTAAGGGGCCCACCGTTTTCC
>JAQCFT010000500.1 GCA_027619545.1 Verrucomicrobiota bacterium
TCCCTGATAATCAACGGACCCGTTGGCATCACCGGCTCCCATGGATCCGGAAGTGGCATAGGCTGCTGTCGTATAGGCCCCCCCGGCATAAGGTGCGCCGGAACCGGCAAACATGTCTCCTGTTCCCGTGACCGGGGTCCAGCCGTTCGCTTGTTCGAAGGTGATGAGTTCATGTCCCAAGCCCAGGCTTGCGAGATCGGTCAGAAATTGGGTTTGTTCTGCCTGCGCCGAGGGGAACGTCCATCCAGTGGCGTAGGGCGTGGGTTCACCTCCATTAGCAGGTCCGTTGTCGCGTGCATCATAAAATGTCAAATCGCAATCGGTTGGCGTGAGCGGTGGGTTGGTTTCGGAAGCCGCATAAATGACATCATCGATGGAGAAGATGTCGCGTTCGCCTGCGGGTTCTCCGTCATAAAGTTCATTGAAAGTGACCCGTTTGATCCAGCATGTGGAGTCCTGAAGATCGGGTGCCAGGTAGCCCAGGAACTGCGTGCCACCATCATTCAATGGTCCAGGTACGATGTCCGCCGGGCGGACCTGCATGCTTCCGTCTGCATGAAGGATTGTCACTTCAATGTCGCGTTTGTTCTCTTCCACGCCCATGACATACATGCCGACTGCAGGAACTGCTTTGTCGAACTCAATGGCCAGCCCACCGGGTAGGTTTTCGCTGGGCAGCGCTTCCAGGAAATGAAAACCGCCCGGTGTTGTGTTGATGCCACGGTCCGAATCGTTGGAACCGTCCATGTCCCCGATACCCGGTTCATCGATGCCCGCTGCGTGACCGTTGTTGAAGAGTGTGAATCTCACGGTGTTGTCCGCTCCGTTGTAGGAAACACTGCCAACTGCATCGCCCGTGGCCATGTCTCCGGATGTTCCGAAGGCGGCTGATGTGTAGGGGCCTCCCGCGTAGGGAGCGCCACTACCTGCGAACAAGTCGCCGGTTCCATTGACAGGGCTCCATCCGTTGGATCCTTCAAAGGTGATGATGTCAGTGCTGATCCCGAGTGAGGCGAGGTCTGCCAGAAAGTTTGCCTGTTCCGTGGCTGAGTTTGGATAAGTCCATCCGGCTGCAACCGGATCAGGTTCGCCCCCACCGGGCAAACCGTTGTCGTGTGCGATGTAATCATCGATGGGGCAGTTTGAGGGTGGCATCTGTTCATCATATTCGCAGATGTGATCGATCCAAAGTTCCTGACCACCTATGATGAATTGGGTGATCGGCGCACCGGTCATGCGCAGTTCGCCGGTGTCATTGCCCAGGCCCCCGGTCGGAACCGAAAGCATGGCGCCTCCGAGTGTCAGGCCGTCCAGATCGATGAAGTTGGCGACGTTGGCCGCAACGCCGTTGACGGACAAATTGATGTTGCCTCCGTACTCACCAAACATCACGGAAAGACCCATAGGGGAGGCTCCGGTGGGTGTGAATTCAAGGTTGATGTTGTTGACTTCCATTTCATGGCCATAGTAGCCGGCCAGTCCGCCGTTCTCGACTTCCGCAAATCCGCCACTGAAGGCGGATCCGCTGGAAAAGAAAAAGTCGGAGGCGACAACATCAAAACCGAAACTCCCATCGGCGCTATGAACGGTGAAGGTATCTCCGACATTGTATACACTGCCCAGCGTCAGGTCCTGGAATTCGACGCACCCGCTGCAGCAAGCCAGTTCGGGGGCGATGTGCTGGATGCCGATGTTGTCGACGTGAAAGCCGTTGTTGTCCGAGGGGCTTTCGAGATAGACCGTGTCAAAGGTGACAATAGGTGCAGCCGAGCTATCCACCGCTTTGCCAATCAGGGTCGGGGGAAATCCATGGTAAAGGCAAACCTCAACCGCTGTGCCGGTGTTTGAAACACAGATAACGGCGGCGTGGTCGCTCGTGACGCCATCGTCAAAGGGTTTGGGCCAGTTGGCCATCATGCCGTCCGGTTGGAACATGGTCACAATGTCTCCCGTCTCTGGAACGGCAGGCGGTGTGAAAGCGACAGGGGAAACCTGATTGTCCAGCAGGGGACCCAGATCGAAATCATCCCAGACATTGTCTTCGCGACGAATGGAATAATCCCCGCTCTTGGCGCCGGAGCCTTGTTGCCAGTAGCTGACGTCGGCAAGGTAGCCGATATCGTCGGTGAATGTGGCGGTTCCGAAAGTTTGGTAAGCACCGAAGCGCAGGAAGTTGTATTGTTGGATACCAGGGCTCGTCGGTGTGGCGACATATTTGTAATCCACTTTCACCCTCAACGTTTCCCCGGGTGCCAGCGTGGTAGAGGGGAATTCGATCTTGATGTTGGTTTGATCTTGTGTGCTCTCGTAAACGTTTTCGGGCGCTGCCGGATCCAATACCGAGTCTGTCACCACGGTCCAGTCCGCGATGGTCGAGTGTACGATGTTTGGATTGGATGACTGTGTTCCGACGGTATCCAAGTCAAAATCGACCACCGAAATGACGAGTTGTGCCATGGCGGGGACACAAGCGGCGATACTGCAAGCGGTCAGGGCGAGGTCTTTCCACCATGACCGGTACTTACGACATATTAGTTTTTTCATTATTTTGAGTGATTATAGGCTTCTCTGGTTATCGCTCATTACTCCTGTGTTGGTTCGGTGGCACTTTCGCACCGCCTGACAGTCATGATGCATGCGGAGTGCCATTCTCATCTTTGAGAGTGAACAACTTATTATCAAAAGTATTTAAGTCTGGATGCTCCTCTT
>JAQCFT010000501.1 GCA_027619545.1 Verrucomicrobiota bacterium
GGCGTGGCCCCACAGCCAATGGGTATGCACTAACTGGAAATCCTCCCGTTGAATGGAGTGAAACCAAGCATATCAAATGGAAAAAAGACATTCCCGGCGAAGGCCATTCGACACCAGTGATTTGGGAGGAGCGTTTGTTTTTGCTTTCGGCTGTTCCGGTAAATCCCCCCCAGGCATCTCTTGAGCAAGCCGATCGCCCCCCCGCTTCACAGGAGCAACGGCGCAGGCGCGGCGGAAGTGGTGGCGCGGCGCCGACACAGGAATATGCTTTTACCACTTTTTGCATCCATAAAAATACGGGAGAGACGCTGTGGACGCGTGAAGGTGGCAAAGAAATCCCACATGAAGGACATCACCCCACCAATACCTACAGTTCCGCCTCAGCCGTAACGGACGGGGAGCATGTCATCTCCTTTTTCGGTTCACGTGGATTATACTGCTACGACATGGATGGAAATGAAATCTGGGACAAGGACCTAGGCAACATGCCCTCGCGCAATGGATTTGGAGAAGGGGCTTCACCAACCTTGCATGGCAATACGCTGATCGTCCTGTGGGACAATGAATCTGATTCGTTCGTCTATGCATTTGATAAAAGGACCGGCAAAGAATTATGGAAGCAGCGGCGTGATGAGAAAACCGGATGGACCACGCCCTATGTGCTCACTCACCAGGGGGCGACGCAAGTCATCATCAACGCCACCAACAAAGTTCGATCCTATCATCTGGAAACAGGGGAACTGATTTGGGAATGCGGAGGACAAACCACCAATGCCATCCCTTCCGTGGTTGCCGACGGAGAATACGTCTATGCAGTATCGGGCTACCGGGGAAACATGGCCATGGCGATTGCATTGGGCGGAAAAGGGGATTTGACCGGATCGGACTACATCAAATGGGAAATCAATCGCGGAACCCCCTATGTGCCGTCCCCATTGCTATATGATGGAAAAATATGGTTCACTCAGGGGAACAATGCGGTCATTACCTGCGTGCACCCTAAAACGGGAGAACCGTTTTACAGTCAGCAAAGACTCCAGGGGCCATCCGGATTTTATGCATCGCCAGTCGGGGCCGCCAATCGGGTTTACCTGGCTGGTAGGAACGGCACAACCATTGTGATTGATAGTTCCGACACCTTAAACGTGCTTTCAATCAACCAATTGAGTGATGATATTGATGCTTCACCCGTTGTCAGCGGAGATGCTTTGTATATCAGAAGCCATCATCACCTTTACTGTATTGCTGAATAGTCATTCGGGCATAAACTACCCCATTTGTCAGTCATGTGGAGCAATCATGCCGAGGAGGATGATTGCTCTCGTTTTCTTATAAGATTTTATGGTTAACATATGATGACAGGAAACAGCCAGTTCGTATTTGATTGACTTGCCCTAAGCCTGTTTTCTATTTTTCAGGGACTCTCAAGACCTGGCGCATGTCAATTGAACGTGCCTCTCGGTTCAAGTTAACTTGCAGATTCAATAGCCTTGGCTATGTCGCATAAGTCTAAATTCATAGTCACCTATCTTACGGCGACAATCGTTTTCTTTGGTGGGCTTGTCTTGATACATAATACCAGCCAAAGCAAGGAAACCGATGAGATCGTGCATGTGCTTGAAAATTTTCTATTTTTCCTGATCGGTCCCATCTTTTATGCGGCTCACTTTTTCAGCCGTTCAACCTACGTTGGATCGGCTGCTTATGCAGCCATGGTCGCCACGGCGACGGTCTATTTATTCGATTGGCATGAGGAGAAGCCAACTCATTTTGTCGATCAGACCATCATCATCATCATCGCAGTGATCGTTACGGGAATGATTTTTGCCGAGGTCTTTTATCGTTCGGCGAAAAGAGTACAACAAGCCATACAGGAGAAACACGACGCAGAACGCAAAATAGCCGAAACAGCCAGTCGGCAAAAGAGTCTGCTCCTGGCAAATGTGAGCCACGAAATTCGCAATCCTCTTAATGGTATGTGCGGCATGATACGGCTGCTGAAGGACACCCCTTTAAATGAGGAGCAAAGTGATTACGTTTCAGTGTTGGATGAATCCACGGGAACACTCATGTCTCTGGTTAACGATTTACTGGATGTCTCCAAGATGGAATCAGGCAAGCTGGAGCTGGATCAGGATTCCTTTTCATTGCGTAAACTCATTCAGGATTGCTCCAAATTGTTTCAAGCGGAACTTCGCCGGAAAAGCCTGAGTTTTGAGACCACATTCAATACGGATTTACCTTTGATTGTCATTGGGGATAAGAATCGTATGCGCCAGGTGCTCCTCAATTTGATGGCCAATGCGGTCAAGTTCACGGATTCGGGATCCATTCGAATCCACACAGAAGCTGAAGCGACCAAGCAAGGTGACGTCAACCTTGAGATATCAGTGGCGGATACCGGTATTGGTATACCTCAGAATCAGTTGGAGAGCATATTTGACGTATACTCTCAGGCGCATGGCAAGGCCGATGGCCACAAGTACGGGGGAACTGGTTTGGGGTTGGCGATCAGTAAAAAAATTGTCCAACACATGGGAGGCCGAATCGCCCTTGAAAGCCGTCTGACCATGGGATCCACATTCAAAGTTTTGTTAACAATGCCAATGGATTCTGACAGTCTGACGCAATACGATATTTAGACCCCGGTGAGCGCGGTGGGGGCTTCCTTTGGGGGTGTTTGAAAAAAAAAACTTCAAAATTTGA
>JAQCFT010000071.1 GCA_027619545.1 Verrucomicrobiota bacterium
AAGAAACTGCCCCATGATCCAACATCGGGAATGAGCGGTCCGTCGGTTCGCAAGGTCCTTGCTGGAGCTGTTTCCGCAAGTTTGGGAGGGATGATATCATGATTTACTACCTGCATGAATTGATTTTGGAGTGGATTCAAGGAACTTCCTTGGAGGATCCCTTGTCCGGCGTGCGTGTGTTTCGCTATATCTCTGTCCGCGGTATTGGTGCGGCCATCACTGCTTTGGTGTTTTGCTGGGTGCTTGGGCCGAGGGTGATCGCCTGGTTGAAAGATTTGAAATTTCGTCAGTTCTATGACGATAAATCCCAACAGGCAGGTGGAGTCGTGCGGGTTACGGACAAAAAAGGAACGCCCACGATGGGGGGCATCCTGATTGTGTTGTCCATGGATCTGGCTGTCATTCTTTGGGCCCAATTGAATACCATGATTTTGTTGTGCCTGCTCTCTTTGATCGTTCTTTCGGCACTCGGGTTCTATGACGACTACGTCAAAATTACCCGGCAGGACGGGGAAGGTGTTGCGTCCAAGGTAAAGTTATGGGTCCAGCTCATTCTTGGATGCTCCGTTGCGGGGTATTTGTGGTACGTTCCTGAAACACGCCCGTTGATCGAAGATCTCATGATACCTTTCATCAAAACTCCCGTGTTGCAGGGGGTGGCTCTTGTTGGGTTTGGTATCACTTTACTGGCGATCATGGGCAGTTCCAATGCCGTGAATCTGACGGATGGGCTGGACGGATTGGCGATCGGATGCACCATCATTGTGACAGGTGTTTTTGTGGCGTTGACCTACATCGCAGGTAATATCAAGTGGGCTACCTACTTGCAGGTGCCTTACGTGCCGGGAGCGGCAGAATTAACGGTGTTTTGTGCCGCCATGCTGGGGGCTTCCGTGGGGTTTCTCTGGTATAACTGCCATCCCGCCCAGGTTTTTATGGGGGACACCGGATCACTCGCTTTGGGGGGAGCACTTGGAATCATGGCAGTTTTGATCCATCAACCCCTGATCCTGGTCATTGCCGGTGGGGTGTTTGTGATGGAAGCCGTCTCGGTCATCATGCAGGTGAGCTATTTCAAATACCACAAACGACGAACAGGCGTTGGTAAACGCATCTTTTTGAGAACTCCCATTCATCACCATTTCGAGCAATTGGGTTGGCAGGAAACGCAGGTAGTGACCCGTTTTTATATTTTAACCGGGCTGTTTGCGTGTCTGGCCTTGTTGACGTTGAAAATCCGATGAATCATGGGGAGAGATCACTCTAAATAAAAATGGCTGATTGGAAGGAAAAGAAAGTATTGGTGTTGGGCCTCGGCAAAAGCGGGGTGGCTGCTTCTTCATACCTCGCTGACCGGGGGGCGACTGTCTGCGCGATAGACTCACAGTCCAATGCCGATCTGGAACGTGTCTCCCACGACCTCGAATCCAGGGGGATAGAGGTCCGTTTGGGAGCAAATGCTCTTCCGGATTCTGCATTCGACTTGGCGGTGGTCAGTCCGGGGGTGCCGCTTGATGCGCCCTTGATGCAGAAGATGGCAGAGCGCAAGATCCCGGTCATTGGTGAACTTGAATTGGGATTTCAGGAATCAAAATGCCTGAACATCGCCATAACCGGTACCAATGGCAAAACGACAACAACCCACCTCATCAAGGATATACTGGCTTCCGGTCAACGAAACACAGAAATTGCCGGAAATGTCGGGGTGCCGATCAGTTCACTGATCAAATCCACCAAAGGACTGGACTTTTTGACGCTTGAGGTCAGCTCGTTCCAGTTGGAAACCATTCGATATTTCCGTCCGGCCATCGGAGTTCTGCTCAACCTGGCTTCCGATCACCAGGATCGTCATGAATCCTATGACGAATACTGCCGAATCAAGGCCCGTCTCTTTGAGAATCAACTGTCCCATGACTGGGCGATCATTCAAAGTGAAGCCCTTGCCAAGCTTCGGTCACTGGGGGTAAAGATACCTGGCAAAGTGATTACATTCAGCGCGGAAAGTCGCCAGGCCGATGTGTTTTTGGACCGGGGATTGTTGATCAGTCGAATGGACGGATGGGCGGGCCCTCTGCTGAATCTTGCGGATTGCCGGGTCAGTGGGCCTCACAACGCAGAGAACATTATGGCTGCGTTGTTGGTAGGACGGGTGTTGCGGATTCCTCTGGAGGCCATGAAGGCAGCCGTACATTCATTTTCCGCTCCGCCACATCGTTGTGAACAGGTGGGGGAGATCAATGGGGTAAGATTCATCAACGATTCAAAAGCCACCAATCCACATGCCACCGTCCAGGCCTTGCGGTCGATGAAAGCAGAACGCAACGGAGAGCCCAATGTATGGCTGATTGCCGGAGGAGATGACAAAGGACTTCAGTTTCATGATCTTGGACCACTTATTTCACAGAAGGTGAAGGGGGCTTTCCTGATCGGCAAAGCGCGTGAACAATTAAGTGCCGCCTGGAGTTTATTTGCCCCTTGTCAATATTGTGATGATCTTGTACAAGCTGTCACTGAAGCAGCAAGAAAAGCCTTACCTTCTGACGTCGTATTATTATCACCTGCGTGCTCCAGTTTGGATATGTTTCGTAATTACGAGCATCGCGGGGAGGTGTTTCGAAAAGTCGTAAATCAGTTGAGCGCCACAGGAGCCCTTGACAAGCATGCCGGCTCCGCGAGCAACGCCGTAAACCCAGAAACAGACAACCGATCTTCAGCGAAAGCAAGTTGAAGTGAATTGCCGTATTCAGATTTGAATTTGATACAGATTTTACCAGCGCAAAATTAGAATTGTGATACATTAAAGTTCCCATGAAAGACCATAGTCCGCTCATTCCATCCGGCTCCGCTTTGGAGCAGTTGCAGCGCCGTAAGACAAAGGTGCTGTCGACCGTATTTGTCATTGTTGCCGCACACGTGTTGCCTATCACCGGTCTGCTGCTGATGCAGGGGTGCAAACCCGACGGCCAGGCGGTGGCCAAGAATGATGCCGAAGACACCACTACGACCAATGAAGAACAGAAAGCTCCTGTTACTGACGATGAATTGTATGGAGAGTTTGCGTTGCAGAATAATAAAATCACCATGCCCATACAGGACGTGACCAATGGCGTTTCTGAACCGATCAAGACCGACCCTGACAGTCCGGTTGCTCCGGCGGATGCCCCGGATCTGGACACGGGAATTTCAAGCGATTGGGTCTTGAATGATCAAACAGGCGGACCGATCGACAACAACAGCATCCCTGAAAAAACGATTGCGACTGACCTGACGTCCACTCCCAAGACCGAGGAAGTGAAACGAGGACTGATCGAGCACGAAATCAAGTCCGGAGATTTGCTGTCCAGATTGGCCAGCAAATACAACACGACCCTCAAGGACATTCTGGCCAAAAATCCCGGTGTGGATCCTCGAAAACTTCGCATTGGATATAAATTGTTCATTCCTCAAAACTCCGCCCTTGATTCAGGCGTTTCCGTTCAAACTGCCTCTAGCGCCACGTCGACTCCGGTGACCAACGGCCAGAAGGTATATACCGTCAAAGCAGGAGATTATCTGACCACCATTGCCAAGAACAACGGGGTGAGTCTGGAGGCGTTGAGAAAGGCCAACAATATCAACACCCACATTATCCATCCCGGTCAGAAACTGGTCATTCCGGTGAAGACGGTCGCTTCGGGACGGTAACATCGAAGTGGATAGGGTTTTCCGGCAAAGATCAACCTTTGGAAAGAACAGGAATGAGTGGAGTGGAAAGCAAATGTCAGGGTGTGCGGCAGGCCACCTACTTGTTGATCTTGTGTGTGGCGTTTCTGCTCACCTTTGGTTCTGTGGTGATCTATAGTGCCAGCATGCATGAGGAGGGGTCGTCCCTGTTGGTCAGACATGTGATGTATGTCGGTCTGGGGTTATGCGGCGCTTTGTTTCTCGCATGGAAGGATTACGCGTGGATTCAGAAAAACGCGCTTTGGTTTTTTACGGTGGCTGTGGTGTTGTTGGCATTGATCTTTGTCGCGGGTGAGGTGCGGAACCATGCTCGTCGGTGGTTTGTCTTCAGGAACTCCATCAGTTTTCAACCCTCGGAGTTTGCCAAACTGGCATTGATCGTTTTCCTTGCATGGTATGGCGAAAAATACAGCGAGCAAATGAAGAGCTGGAGCAAGGGTTTTATCTATCCTCTGTTGCCCATTGGTTTGCTGTTGGGTTTGATATTTGCCGAGCCTGACCGGGGAACCACGATTTTGCTGGGTGCTCTTACAGCCATGGTGCTTTTGTTGGCCGGTTCGCGTTGGACCGGTTTTGCAGCGTTGTTTACCGCGGGGATCAGTGGTTTGATTTACATTTTCAGTACCCAGAGTATGCCGCGACAACGCTTGATGGCATGGTTGGATCCGGAGAAGTTCAAGGAGGATCAGGCTTACCAAATTTGGCAGTCATTGCTTGCATTTGGTTCGGGAGGTCTGGAGGGAATGGGGCTTGGTAATGGCAGGATCAAGATCAAGTTTCTGCCGGAGCAACAGACGGATTTTATTTTCGCCGTTGTGGGTGAAGAGTTGGGCTTGTTTGTATCCATCGGATTGGTTTTGATGTTTGCTTTGCTGGTGCTTTGTGGTCTGTTTATTGCCTGGAATGCCAGAGATCGATTTGGCTTTCTCACCGCTTCCGGGATCACGTTCCTGATCGGGATGCAGGCACTGATCAATGTGGCGGTGGTTACCAATACCCTTCCCAACAAAGGATTATCATTACCGTTTATCAGTTACGGAGGATCCAATCTCATGTTTATGATGGCCGGAGTCGGAATTCTGGTGAGCATCGCTCATCATTCCGTCAAATCCATTGGTCAAATCGGCCCTTCACCCGTCGAGCCGGAAGAATTGCTGCGCGCATGAATGACTGTGATGACACAACTCCTCGATCTTTCAAAGTAGCCCTTGCCTGCGGAGGCACAGGAGGACACCTCTTCCCCGGAGTGGCCATCGCCGATGTGTTGAAGCAAAACGGGCATGAAGTTTTCTTGATTTTATCTGACAAGAAAGTGGATCAAGCCGCCTCCTCATCGATCCATCATCCCCATATCACTTTGCCCAGCGTGGCTTGGCAGAAAGGAAAGCGTCTGCGTTTTCTGACCAGTTTCCCCAAAGTCCTTCACCGGTGTCGCACGGTTTTCAAGGATCATTGCCCGGATGCCGTACTTGCGATGGGTGGTTTTACCAGTCTTGCCCCGGTATTGACCGCTCGTCGTTGGAAAAAACCTGTGTTCCTGCATGAAAGTAACGCTTTTCCCGGTCGAGCCATTCGGTTGCTGGCCCGGTGGGCTGACACTGGGTTTGTGGGATTCGAAAAGACCATCAGCAGGATTCCGGGTGTCCCATGTCATGTTACAGGAACTCCAGTTCGTAAATCCTTGCGTCAATTGGACAGGGAAGCTTGTGTTCGTGCTCTGGGGTTAAAAGTCGATCGTCCGGTGTTGTTGGTTACCGGAGGCAGTCAGGGAGCTGTTGCCATCAATCGCTTGATCTTATCCAATCTCGACAGGATTAAGTCAACGTTTCCCACTCTTCAGATCATGCACTTGTGTGGTTTACATGAAGACCTGCCGGGTGTGTGCCGACAATATGCTAACCATGGAATCGACGCACAAGTCCACGCATTTTTCGATCGGATGGATCTCGCTCTTGGAGCTGCGACAGCCGCCATCGGAAGATCCGGCGCTTCGTTCATGGCTGAACTCGTTGCGGTCGGTCTGCCCTCTATGTTGATTCCATTTCCTCATGCGGCTGATAATCATCAGTTGGAAAACGCGTTGAGCCTGAGTGAACTGGGCGCTGCCATTCATTTTGATGAGCAAACCGCTGACGCAGGCATTTTCATCAAGAAATTGGAAATTCTTCTGAAAGATGATGCCCAACGGTCCAGGATGCGGGCGGTCATGTCGGGGTTGGATCGTCCGGATTCGGCGCAGGTTATTGTTTCACACATGTCCACGCTTGTCGGCAGCCGCCGTTTCAATGAAAAAGGATCGGAAAAGTCGCGGCAATCAACCAACGCACAGGGCAGATCCGGTCAATCGCATTCAAGCCATCAGGTATCGACAGTGTCATGATCACAGAAAGTCCATTTGCATTGAATGACTGGTTGAAGGAGCACCCGGGGGCAGGACTCTATTTTGTTGGAATTGGTGGTTGTGGTATGAGTGGTCTGGCTCATTTGGCGGTGGATGCCGGATTTCGTGTGGCCGGTTCCGACTTGAGTCACAAGGAATATCTGGAATCACTCAAAGGTCGGGGAGTGGCCATTGAATTGGGACACTCTGTCGATCATCTGGAAGGATTCAAACCTGATTTGCTGGTTGTGTCGTCGGCCATTCCAGAAAGCAATCCCCAGTTCGAAGCGGCCAGACAGTGGAATGTTCCCATGGTGCATCGGGCTGCATTGTTGGGTGCCTTGAGCCGCACCAAACGTTCGCTTTGTGTCGCGGGCATGCACGGGAAGACCACCACATCGGGCTTGCTTGCTTATGCGCTGCAGAATTTGAATGCTCCCATGTCGCACGCCATCGGAGGTCGGGTGCCTCAACTGGTGCGGCATGGAAATCATATCGCCCCGGTGTCCCTATCCGCACAGTCCGAGGGGATACCTCCTTACATGGTGGTGGAAACGGATGAAAGCGACGGGAGTCTCCTGGAGTTTGAGCCCGATCATGCGATTTGCCTGAACATCGATCGTGAACACATGGACTATTACCGGTCCATCGATGACATTGTTCAGGTATTTGAACGGTTTCGGGATCGGGTTCGCGGCAAGACGCTGTATTGTGTGGACGACGCACGTCTCCGGGAGGTGTTTATGGGGCACGAGCAGGCGGTCTCCTTCGGCTTTTCACCTTTGGCTGTCTATCAGATTGAAAACCATCAACCGGCCTCACACTTGAATCCCTACCACCGATTCAGTCTGCGCCATGGACGCCGTTCTCACGATGATTTTGAAATCAGCATCCACGGTCGGGACAATGTTTCCAATGCGGCTGCCGTGGTGGTGATGTTGCTCGAACTGGGGTATGCGATGGGTGATATCCGATATGCCATTCGTGATTTTCGGGGAGTTGATCGTCGGCAGCAGGTGTTGTTTCAGGACACCGATCACACCGTGATTGATGATTACGGGCATCACCCTACGGAAATTGCCAGCACCTTGAGTTCCCTCCGATCCCGTGCTGAAGGTCGGTTGTTGGTTGCTTTTGAGCCGCATCGTTACTCGCGTACGGCGAGTTTGATGGATGAATTTGGGAAATGTTTCAAGCAGGCCGATCGGCTTTGGTTGTTGGATATTTATGCGGCTCACGAGAACCCATTGCCCGGAGTGTCCAGCGAATCTTTGGCTCATCAACTGGCAAAGCAAGGTGTGCCGGTCGTTCATCATTCGGATGCATCCACTCTGCCGGCAGCCATTCGATCTGAATTGAATCCCGGAGATTGGGTGGTGTTTCTGGGGGCTGGCACCATCACCAGGTCGGCTCAGGCTTTCGCCGACATATTGAAAGGAGAACATCATATGGATCTGAATAACCTGTCTCAGTCTCTCAGCCGTTGCTTAAGCCAGGTGAGCACCATTAAAACCAACGAACTTCTCGGGCCGAAAACGACTCTTAAAGTCGGTGGACCCGCCGATATGTTTGTTGTTCCCGGGCATTGCGACGATTTGGCGGCGACCTTGAAGTGGGCCAAAGCACATCACGTGCCGCTGACTCTGTTGGGTAGGGGATCCAATTTATTGATCAAGGATAAAGGCATCCGAGGGTTGGTGGTTTCTTTGTCTCATGAGACGTTTTCCGAGATCAGTGTTGAGGGAGATCGACTCGTTTGCGGCGCGGGAACCCGTCTCAAGCAGTTGACCGAGGTTGCCCGCAAGAATGGGCTGGCCGGATTGGAGTTTTTGGAGGGGATTCCCGGTTGTGTGGGAGGGGCTTTACGGATGAACGCCGGCGCGATGGGGCGCGAGACTTTTGGTGTGGTGGAGCAAATGACCACCATGGATCGCGACGGAAATCTCCATGTCTGGAAGGCATCTGAAGTTGCCACGCATTACCGACGGTGTCCATTGCTGACAAAACACATCGCTCTTTCCGCTGTTTTCAAAGGAACCCCATCGGAACCTGAAACGGTGAAGCGTACCATGGATGATTACTGCCAGCGTCGGAAAGGTTCCCAACCGATCGCCTCCAGCGCAGGATGCATGTTTAAGAATCCGGAGAACATTCCTGCGGGGAAATTGATTGATGAACTGGGATTGAAAGGAACGCGTATCGGAGATGCCATGATTTCCGAGGTGCACGGTAACTTTATTGTCAACTTGGGGGATGCCCGGTCCAGTGATGTGATTACTCTGATCGAGCTGGTCAAGGATCGGGCTAAATCAAATCGGGGCATCGATTTGGAAGTGGAAGTTCAGGTGGTGGGAGAATGAGTCATAACCTCAATATTGCAGTCTTGATGGGCGGACCTTCGGCGGAACGCGAGGTCTCGCTGAAATCCGGTGCCGCCGTTGCCAAAGCGCTTGAAAGTTGTGGGCACCGGGTGACGAGGGTGGACCCGCAGGATGGCGTGCTACAGCTGCCGCCGGGAATGGATGTGGTCTTTCTGGCTTTGCACGGGACCTATGGTGAGGATGGTTCCGTCCAGCAGGAACTCGAAGCCATCGGTATGCCTTACACTGGCAGCAGGCCGACCGCCAGCCGGCTTGCTTTTGACAAATTGGCTTCGAAACGTGTGTTTTGGGAACAAGGTCTGGCCACACCGAGGTTCTGCTCGGTGTCCCAGTCGGATGCCACCATTCCGTCGGATCTGGGAATGCCGTTGGTGGTGAAACCTGTCAGGCAAGGGTCCAGCGTTGGTTTGAGTTTTATTCGCGAAACCGGACAATGGGTGAGTGCCCTTGAGGAGGTTTTGAAATTTGGTGGGGAAGCATTGGTGGAAGAATTCATCACAGGCCGCGAACTGACCGTTGGCATACTGGGGGAGGAAGCTTGTCCCATAGTGGAAATTCGTCCCAATGACGAGGCAGCCTATGATTATGAACACAAATACACCGTGGGGGCGACGCGCTACTTCTGCCCTGCTGATTTGGATGAAGAAGTGACGCGTCAATGTCAGTTGCTGGCTTTGAACGCTTTCAAGGCTCTGGGCTGTGAGGGGTATGGGCGTGTGGACATCATGCTGGATGGGGATCAGGCCTATTTGTTGGAAGTGAACACACTGCCCGGCATGACCGAAACCAGCTTGTTGCCCATGTCGGCGGGCGCGAGGGATATGGGGTTTGCCGAATTATGTGAGTGGATGATTCAGGACGCTCTGGATCGCCACGCAAAAAACAACAAAGGGAACCCTGCTTGATAGATTGAATCGAACCATGTTTTTCTTTTCCAAAAAATCACCTTTCAGCGCCGAGTCCACTTCGGAGGACATCGGGCTGGGACGTCAGCGTCGCGAGAAAAGAAAAAGGCGGGTGCGGCGAGTGCTGCGTGTGGGAAGTTGGCTGAGCGCCGTCCTGTTTGCCGCCTGGACATTGCACAGCGGGATCCACATGTTTCTTCAGAAGTATGTTTATACGAATGATACCCTCTCCTTGAAACGATTCACAGTCCGCTCCCAAGGTGTCATTCCACAGCGATTACTGGTGCAATGGACGGGGTTGAAGCCTGGTGACAACCTGCTGGGGTTTGAACTGGCCGAAATCAAGCGCAACCTGGAACTGTCTCCGTTCATCGCAGAAGCATCGGTGGAACGTGTCTTTCCCGAAACACTGAGCATTCATGTGCGTGAACGCAAACCCAAAGCCCGCATACAATTGTTGCAGTTGGACGGGACCCCGAATGGGTCCATCAGGCTGGTTCCATTGATGCTGGATGAAAAGGGGGTGGTCATGTCACGGCCCACTCAGGGTGAAATACCTATTTCCATGCGATTGAAATGGGATCAACTTCCGGAAATCACGGGTGTCAATGGCATTCCCATTCACATAGGGCGCGCGGTGGACGATCCTCGCTTGAAAGCCGCCATTCATTGGGTGACGACATTTCAGGAGTCGCTGGTGCACTCTATGGTGACCGTCACCGAAGTCAACGTATCCGAGCCTGATGTGATCCAAGTGAAAACAGAGGATGGCCAAAAGGTTTTATTTGGTTTTGACGATACCTTGGCTCAACTGGCCAAGTGGATGCAGGTGATTGATTTCGGTCGTGAAATCGGTCGCCGACTGTCCTTTTTGAATTTAACCATTCCAAACAACATGCCGTTCGAATGGATGCCTGAAGAAGCGCTTCAGGCGGACGAACGGAGAAACAGAACCCAATTGCCTACGTTGAATCATGTGGATGTTTAAGCAGGATTCCTTTGTGACCGCACTTGAAATTGGCACTTCGAAAGTCGTTGCCATCATAGCCGAAGTCAATGAGTCGGAAGCCATCAATATTGTCGGTTTTGGAGAGGCCAAATCGCATGGTGTGCTCAAAGGCGAAATCATCGATTCCAAAGTGGCTTACGAGGATATTCGAAAGGCCATCCGGGAAGCCGAAGACAGAGCTGACCGAGAGGTGCATCAAGTGTATCTGGGAGTGACCGGACAACATATCACTTCCAACAACTACACGGGCTCCCACGCCATTGCCTCAAGCGACCGTTTTATTTCCGAAGAAGACGTGGATGATGTCATGAGCAATGCCCGACGATTCAACCTGAATCATGGGCAGCACATGATTCATGTCATCCGCCAGCAGTTTAAGGTTGATGGTCGGACGGTACATCAATCTCCCATCGGTATGGCCGGATCCGATCTGGCTGTCGTGCTGCATGCAGTTCAGGGGTACAAAGAGCCATTGCAGCGGCCGGTTCAGTTATTGCGTAAAATGAAATTGGAAGCCGAGAATCTAGTTTTCAATGGATTGGCTTCCGCACTCTCGGTGTTAAGTCCTGCCCAGAAAGCGGAAGGAGCCTTGGTCATCGATCTTGGGGCAGGGACCACCGAGTATGCCGCTTGTTCCAAGGGGGTGGTCTGTCATTCAGGTGTGCTGGCCGTGGGGGGGGATCATGTGACGGAAGATTTGTCGATCGGTTTGGAATGTCCCTTTACTCGCGCCGAAGATTTGAAGATCAAATTTGGATCCGCTGTGGTGTCCGAGTCGGCTCGTGGCCAGGTGAGAGAATTGGTGAACGAGGTTGGATTGACGGACCGACGTGTCAATGTGGAAAGTTTGAGGCGGATCATGTCTGAACGGTTGAAGGAAATATTCGCAATCATCGCTGCCGAGCTGGATCGCTGTGACATGACGGACATGGTCCACAGCGTGGTATTGTGTGGCGGTGGTTCATCCACGCCCGAGATTTGCACACTGGCTTCCAAGGTGCTCGAGTTGCCCGTTCAAATAGGTGCGGGAGTCAATCTGCACGGACCGAGTTCCATCATCGAACGACCTGAATATGCAACCGCGCTTGGTTTACTGAAATTTGGATCCTTTGACCTGGCGCGCCAGCGCGAATCGGCCGCCTCGCGTATACCGCTCAAGGATCGCATCAAGAGCCTGCTTCGTATCGAATCTTAACGACATTTCCATAGTTATGACTGTCAGCAAAAGTAAGGAAAGTGGCGCTGCACCGGTTTACAAAGACCGGCTGATCGGTGTCGGGCAGATGGGCGGTAAGGTGGCATCCATGATCCTACAGCGTGGCGAACTGCCCGCCCGGGGCGTGGCACTCGACATCGATGCATCCCATCTGGAAGACCTCCAACAAGAAGGCCTCATGAAAATTCTCTGCGACGGAGAAGGGAACATGCGTGAGGTTGGCGATCAGGAGGGGGATACATTTTCAGGAACATCCGAAAATCATTCCTGTCCGGAAGCACTGGGAGGCGATTCCGACTGGGCCATGTTGGTGGCGGGGTTGGGGGATGATTGTTCAGATCCCATCCTTCGTCAGACTGTTTCGACCGTCAAAAAACAAGGAAGCCTCGCTCTTGTCATATGTTCGCTTCCTTTCGACATGGAAGGAGAAGAGAAAAAGGAGTTGGCTGAAAAAACGTTGGAAGACCTCCTTCAGATGGCGGATGCGGTGATTGCACTTCCCAACCAGAGTTATCTGAAAAATCGTAATCAACCTGTTAAAATGAAGGAGGCTTTTGAAATGAGCCGCCTCGCATTGAGCAAGGCCACTGAGGGTGTGTGGGAAATGCTGCATGCCGATGGGTTGACAAAGATCAAGCTTTCTCACCTCCGGGAACTGTTCCGCGGTCAACATGTGGAAGGGCTTTTCGCATCCTCCGAAGCGGAAGGGGAGGACCGTGCCAAAGAGGCGGTGGAAGATCTGCTCCGACACCCACAAATGGAAGCTGGACAGGCACTGCGGCTGGCGGATGCATGTTTGCTGCAGGTTACCGGGGATGAAAGCCTGACCTTCAAGGAAGTGGACCGCATCAAACGCCACGTTCGCCGGTTTTTACCCGAGGACAAATCTCTGGTGGTTGGGACGTCCGTGGGTGGCACCCGGGCGGGTGTTCTTTCCATTCGCTTAATCAGTGCTCATGTTTCCCATACCTTGCCCCCACTGAAGCAGTCGGACCAAAAGGCGGAACAAGTGAAAATCGCTCCGGATTATTTTCCCGTCCCCATTGAGAAAGTGTCACAGCCCGCCCCATTGGATCTTCAAGAAGCGGCTCAACAAGAAGAAGTGGTCATTCAGAACAGTGGCAAAGAGCTGCCTATTGACACCCCTCATCCGATGGCGCCTCCACCGTCTGCCAAGCGCCGCAAGGGGGTTGGTAAAAAGTACTTTCAAACGTTTCTTAACCTGAGCGGGCAAAAGAAGGGACGTTTTGCGAAATGTGAACCGACCTACTACAACTCCATCAATCTGGACGAACCCACGTTCCAGCGGAAAAAAGTATTGTTTAATTGATTGGAAACGACGAGTTCCGTGTCGTTTGCTCTTGGACGGGTGTTTTCTCTGGCCTTGATGGCAACATAGGTGGAGGGAAAAATAGGCTTGATGTTTTTCCGATTGGGGCGAAGTATACTTCCCAATCACTATGAAAGAGAGCGTTTTTCCGTTTTGGAGGGGTGCGTTTTCGCATCGTCTTGTTTCCACACGAGCGTTTACCTTGATAGAATTGCTGGTGGTGATTGCCATCATCGCCATTCTGGCGAGCATGTTATTGCCGGCATTGAGCAAGGCGAAGGAAAAGGCTCATCGGACCAAGTGTCTCAGTAACCTCAAGCAGATGTTGTTGGCCACGCACATGTATGTGACGGACAACGAAGATTATCTTCCTTACAGTTCCTGGAGTTCCGGTACCTACGATGTTGCCAATTGGCTCTACACGCGGAAGCGAGGTCAGAATCCGGAACACGATGTTACCCTCGGTCAGCTTTGGAATTATGTTCCCACCGGCCAGATATATTGGTGTCCACTGGATCGCACGAACACGGCGCTTTTCAAACAACGCGAAATGCAGGTATCCAGTTATGTGATGAATGGGGCTGTGACGGCTTACGGCACATCTCCCAACGGGGTGCAGTGGGGAAGTTTCAAGATGGACCAGTTTAATGCGGGGAATTTGCTTTATTGGGAAGCGGATGAGCGCCTGCCTTCCAATTATGACAATGTGGCCAGCCGTCCGAATGAAGGTGTCACAGAAAGGCACAACAGCGGCACTAATCTGGGTATGTTCGGAGGTCATGTGGAGTATTGGAAGTTTACCGACTATTATGAAGAAGCCGGTATTGGTGGATTTTCCGGCAAGCGCCCCGGTTTGTTCTGGTGCAATCCGTCATCAGTGAATGGCGATTGACGGATGGCTCATTACAAAAAAGATCACTTATGTTCAATTGGTTATGAAATCTCAGTTTCAAAAATGGGTGGGTTGGTTTGCTGCAGTCATTTTATGTCTATGGGGCGTTGGTTGTGGCGACAGCGATGATGGAAAGCTTCATTCCAGTAAATCGGTCGATGAAGCGGCCGATTATTTGAGTGATGCATTTTCGGGGACGAATGCAAAGCTACAGGGGCATGCAAAGGAAGCTTCAGAGCACATGAAGAAGAAACGTTATCGCAAGGCCTTGATTTCGATTCAGGAAATCAAGCTTTCCGGTGAAGTGTCTACCATGAAGGAAGGGGCTGCTGTGAGGGATTCACTGATCAATTTGGAGGAGGAATTGATTTACGCCATTCAAAGTGGGGACAAAAATGCCCAGCAAGCTTATGACCTTTTGAAGCGAGTCAATCGGAACTGATTGATTTGAGCTGGCAGCTCCTTTGAGGATAGCGCTTGTTATCTTTATGGGCGCGATCTTTCCAAAATAAAAAAACCCCGTACCTGAAAAGGTTTGGGGTTTTGAAAGTTTGGATGAGATGAATCAGTTATTCACCGTCTTCGCCGATAGCCTCGACGGGGCAGCCTTCCATGGCTTCCTGGCACTGGGTGGCTTCATCATCGTTCTCGGGTTGCTTGTAGACGAATGAGTATCCCCCATCTTCCTGGCGCTTGAAGTTGTCAGGGGCGGTTTCACGGCACAAATCACAGTCGATGCATTGGTCATCGACATAGTATGTGCCGCCTACGTTTTCAGGATGTTTGTTTGCTGCGTCTGCCATAATTTTATCTTGTTCCTATGTTCCTAGCTGTTGCGGGACTTTTTTGATCGAATCCCACGTTCTTATTGTTTGTGCGCTGTCCGGGCTTTGCTTTCGCCACTCTCGTCGTTTCGGGAGGGGCAAGGGAGGGCCAAGGGCGTGCTCACTGGAAGAAAATAATGAAGAATCATTCGTAGCGCAAGGCCTGAATTGGATGTAAACCTGCCGCCTTGTAAGCGGGGAACAGTCCAGCAACAATTCCCACCATGGCGCTGAAAGCCACTGCCAGAAGCATGGGGGTAGTGGTGATGATGGGGGAATTTTGAGCGGGAGAGGCCATTTCGATCAGTTCCACCAGAACAAACGAAAATCCCAGCCCCACCACTGCGCCCAGCATGGCGACCGCGATGCTTTCCACGATGATCTGGGTGAAAATGGCTTCACTGCTGGCTCCCACTGCTTTGCACGTACCGATTTCGCGGATGCGTTCGTTGATGCTGGCCAACATGATGTTCATGATGCCGATGCCTCCCACCAGCAGGCTCAATCCCGCAATCACTCCCTGACTGATGCGCATGTTGCGAATTCGGGTGCGAATGTCGTTGATCTGGTTTTCCTGGGTGTCGAACTCAAAGTCGTTGATGCCATTGTGGGAGATCAACATCACGTTGCGTGCCTGTTGCAAGGCTTGTTCGATCAGGTCGAGGTCGGCAATTTTTATGTCGATGTCCGTGAGAATAGGGTCCGGGGTTCCGTCCTCGTTGGAAGCGGCACGGAATTTGATCCAGGCTGTGTTAAGCGGCATGTAGATGACGTTGTTTTTCCGCCAGAAAGCGTCACCCCATTTCTTTGCTCCACTCCATCCGCGTTCGCGTTTGACTCCGCCCTTTTTCTCCCCTGCTTCCGCTGCCTGTTTCTTGGCAAGTTCCTTCAGTTTGCGTTCCTGCTCGCTTTCGTAGTGCTTGAACATGCCCACAATGGTGAAGGGTTGCCCTCCGATGTTGATGATCTCACCGATTGGAACGAAGTTCTCGCCTGTTTCGTCCGGACTGCCGAAGAGCTGATCGCGCACTCCGGTTCCGATCACACACACGCTGTTGGCAAACTCTTCATCCAGATCACAGAAAAAGCGCCCATGCTCCACTTCGTAAAGATTCATTTCGAGCACGGCGGGCCAGACCCCGACGATTTCGGAAGTGGAAGCGGATTTGCCTTTGTGAGTGACACGCGTGCCGCGCCAGTCCAGGCGCATTTCGGGTGAGATTTCGGTGATGAGAGGGGCGCTGGCTTGCAGGGCATAGACATCCTTGATGCGGCGCCCTGGACTTTGGTTTTTCAGATGGTCCTGCCAGGTGGGCACGTCTTCGTCGTCGATGCGGACCTTGTCCAGACCGCCCATGGCAATCATGGATTCTTTCATGCCCTTTTCCATCCCGGTGATGACTGCCGCCATGGCCACCAGACTGGACACACCCAATACGATGCCAAACATGGTCAGCAGGGTTCGAAACTTGTGCGACCAGATATCCTTCAGTCCTATTAAAACGGCGTTGTAGAGGTTCATGACAGTGCGCTCGGATTAATCGTATTTCAGGGCCTGGATGGGGTGGAGTTTGGATGCCTTGAAGGCTGGGATCGTGCCGGCGACGATACCGACCATCGCCGAGCAGGCAAACGCGAACATCATGGCCTGCGCAGTGATTTCCGGGTTGTTCTCACTCGGAGTAAAGATGGTGATGGAGTGAACCAATCCCACGGAAACGGCCAGTCCCATGACACCGCCCACCAGGGCGATGACCACGCTTTCGATGATGATCTGGATGAAGATGTCTGCGGTGGTCGCGCCGACCGCCTTGCGAATACCTATTTCACGGACACGTTCCGAAATGCTGGCCA
>JAQCFT010000502.1 GCA_027619545.1 Verrucomicrobiota bacterium
GGTTTTTCCCAGATTAAGTTTCTGTCGAAATCGAAACAATACAGTCCAAACGAACCGAAATAGGAGTAGAGATAGTTACCATCCGTGACCGGAGATTGCGACGCGAATCCACCTTTGCGATGATGTCCCTGATGCGGCATGCCTTCGAAGATGAACCGTCGCCAGAGTTCGCTTCCGGTGCTTCGGTCGATGCAAATGATGCCGATGCGTTGGGCTTTCCAAGTGGGTGAAACGTCCGGATGTTCCCCAATGTTGGGGGTGCCGAGTGGGATGACATCCGGGATGGGGAGTTTCTTTTCCATCGGAATGGCGGTGTGGAGGAAGATGTGATTACCCCAAACAATGGGCGTGCTCCAGCCTTGGCCTTCGATAGGGGTTTTCCAGATCAGATTCTTGCTTTCACTCCATTCGACAGGAGGATCTCCTTGATCTGCGACACCATTCCAAAGTGGACCTCTCCACTGAGGCCAATAGGCGTCCGGATCGTCAGCTTGGAGGCTGCTGACAAGGAGCATTCCCATCAGCCATAACAGTGTTCGTGTCATGTGGAGAAACCTATTTAGCGACAAGCATCATTGCAATGACATTGTGGATTGCGTGTGGCTTGACACCGCTTTGGATATATCAGGGGAAAGTTATTGTTCTTTTGTGCCAGTTCCATTCCATTCCTATTACTCGCACACTTTGCCGTTTTTTTTTAAAGTTCTCCCAAGGTTGAATGTGAGATTCGAGAGATGACAATCTCCTAATTTGTATAATTTAGGAGAATAGGATCACCTAAATTCATGATTTGGGTTGCTTTTAAGAAAGTGTGGCATCCAGCTCTAAGGTGATTGTCTTCGTTGCCACACACGAATCATGCTTTAATGCAAGTGTTGCCTTAAACCAAGGGATTGTTAAATTCTGTGAGCGAACGGTAATCTCAGAAAGCTTTAATAGTCGTGACGGCTCCGAAACCTATTGTGTGGTGATATTCTTGAATAACTTGAAAATCTAAATGAGTGGTTGAATGAACGGACAGGAGCTGATTTGTTAGAAGGATGATCCGATTCATGATGATTTGTTGCATTGCCATCCTTTGTGAAAGAGGCGGGTACAACATGCGCGTGGTTCAGGCCGAGGAACCACCCTATCAGATCAAACAAGTCCCAGGTGTCCGAAAAGAAGTGCTTCTTCCTCCCGGTCCGGAGAATCCGCGCAATAGCGAAGGTGACTTCATTGAACTGCGGGACGGGCGTGTGCTGTTTGTCTATACGCACTTTACAGGAGGGAGCAGTGACCATGCTTCCGCTTTTCTCGCAAGTCGCTCATCCAATGACGGTGGACGAACCTGGTCCCGGGAGAATGATGTCGTTTTGTCCAATGAAGGCGGCTTTAACATCATGTCTGTTTCTTTGTTACGTTTGAACAATGGTGACATTGCCCTGTTTTATATTAGGAAAAACTCTCACAGAGACTGTCGTCCGCTGATGCGTGTTTCCAAAGATGAGGCGCAGAGCTGGAGCGACGCGGTTGAAATCATCACCGATCAAATCGGGTATTATGTATTGAACAACGACCGGGTCGTGCAATTGAAGGATGGACGTTTGATTTGTCCGGTTGCCTTGCATCACCTGCCGGAATTTGAAAAACCGGATTGGCAGGGATTGTTGATGTGTTACCTGTCGGATGATCTCGGTAAGTCCTGGAATCGATGTGAGTCAGTTCTCAAAGGGGCTCGATCGGATGGTTCGCGCGTGACTTTGCAGGAACCGGGTGTGATTGAATTGAAGGATGGTCGCCTGATGATGTTTGCTCGCACCGATGACGGTAGCCAATATTTAAGTTGGTCGTCAGACCGGGGGAAGACATGGTCACAGCCGACTGCAAGTAGCATTCGTTCACCACAATCACCTGCTACGATAGAACGAATTCCCGGCAGTTCGGATTTGTTGATGGTCTGGAACGATCATGCAGCCATTCCTGAATCTTTGAAAACCCGACGCACGCCATTCAGTGTGGCCTTGTCCCACGATGATGGTAAAACGTGGACAAAAAGCATGTCACTGGAAGACGATCCCAATGGTTGGTATTGCTACACGGCTTTGGATTTTGTGGGTGATCGGGTTCTGTTGGGGCATTGCGCTGGGGATCGACGCAATGGAGGTTTGAACAGTACGCAGATCACCAGCTTCGATGTGGCGTGGCTGTATGAAACTTTGGGAACGAAGAAACATGAAACGCACGAATAATACTCTCCGGTTCGCTTGGATGTCTGCTCTTGGCGGGGCTGTTTTACTCTTGTCTGTCACCGGATATGCCAGAGCTGTTGGTGATCGCCCCAATGTTGTTATCTTTTTCCTGGATGACAGTGGCTACGGTGATTATTCCCATAATGGCAACCCTACCATTCACACACCCAACATCACTAAAATGGTGCAGGAGGGCATCAATTTTACCCAATGTTACGTGACCTCACCAGCATGCAGTGCTTCAAGGTATTCCTTGTTGACGGGGCGGTATCCGATCCGGTCGGGACTGGGGTCCTGGGTGATCGGACCTGAGGCGCCGCGTCATTTACATCCAAACGAATTTACCTTGGCCGAAGGATTGAAGCAACGTGGTTACAAAACCGGCATCTTTGGCAAGTGGCATCTGGGTAGTCCCAATGCAAAGAATGAGTT
>JAQCFT010000072.1 GCA_027619545.1 Verrucomicrobiota bacterium
TCTCCGGAGTGAGCTTGTAGAATTGGAAATGTATGACAACCGGGAGAGACCGCACCAAGGACTTCATAGCAAATTCATCAAAACGGAAGATCAAGTGGCTGTCGAAGGAGACTTGGGGGGCATGTTTCACTCTTACGACCGGAAGGTTGGCTGAAACTGGGGACATATGAATTTTTGGGATGCTGGGACTTCCCGGTCTCTGCAGGAGTGGTTCCCGGTAAATTGTAGTACGCAAAAACGGTTTGTGTTAAAAGATGGACGGACGGCAATTTTTGTGAGATGGTTTCCTTGATGGGTAGTGTCCTTACTGATTTAAGGGCACTCCCTGAGTTCAATAGATGTTAGTTCCAGTAGATTCGGAACATGACATTCTAGTTAAAACAATAGTACAAAGTAATATTAATGAGTAAAGGTACAGTTAAGTGGTTCAATCCTGATAAGGGTTTCGGTTTCATTACGCCTGATGATGGCGGCAAAGATCTCTTTGTTCATCATTCAGAAATTAAAAGTGGTGGCAACTATGCAACATTAGCAGACGGTCAGGCCGTCGAATTCGAAGTAGGCCAGGGCCAGAAAGGGCCGTGTGCCAACAACGTTGTCTCCTGCTGATTTCACTAGGAACAAGTCATAACATTGTAAAGCGGGCTGTCGGTTCTAAGTATCGACGCCCGCTTTTTTTCTGAATCAACATTGGCAAGTTGTAATCGTAACATGCTCAAGGTAAGCAGTATGTAGAATGGGTTGCTATTTATGAGATGAGATGGCGACTGTTCTGTTTGAGTGGGCGATGGAGTCCTGCCATTGCCAGGTTGTCAGTGAATTGAGAGATCGGATGAAGATTTGACGGTCGGTCATGGCGATGTGGGCCCAGGTATCTTCTTCGGAAATTTTCAGGCTGGATAGCACTTCGTATGCGTTTGGATTGGCCGACAGGAGACGTAGCTTGCCGTCGTTTGAGAGGGCCAGTATGCGGTTCTCTTGAAAGATCATGGAACAGTATTTTCCAAGACTTTCTTTTGAGGTCCAGTTGATCTCGCCCGTTTCGGTGTTCAGGCAGACCATTCGTCCACTACGGCCGTGAAGGTAGGCGTGTCCGTCGATGATGACCGGGTTGCTCATGTATCCCTGGAACTTTTGATTCCATGACTCGGTGATGGTCCAGTCCTTGTCCAGGTTTTGTTCCGGAGTGAATAAATGGGTTTTGCCTCCGTAGGTTGCGGTGAGGATGCCCTTTCCAACGAATGTCGGCGTCAAAATGTTCATGCCTCGAAATGCGGGAACTTCCTGTTCCCAAAGCAGTTCGCCGTTTTCAGGATCGATGCCTGCCAGTGACGTTCTGCCAAGTGATATGATCTGTTCTTTGCCTTCGAACGAATGGAGGCGTGGCGAGGCAAACGGACTTTGGTTCATGGCATCATTGGAGAGTCGGGAAGTCCAGACCAGGTTGCCGGAGCTGGTATCCAGCTTGATGATTCCTCCTCCTGCCTGCACATACAGGGAACCGTTGATCATCATGGGGGAAGACACGCCTCCGAATGCGGGCTCGGGTGTTTGTAGGGTCTTGGGGATGTCCATCTCCCAAAGTTTCTTTCCTGTGTTGGTGTCAAGGCATACAAGTCGTTCCTGCATGCCCAGGACAAACAGTTTACCGTCTGCCAATGCGGGCGTGGAGCGTATCCAGCTTCCGTTGGAGGCCGCGAAGAACGGCACTTTCATGCTTCCTTCCCAACTTTGGCTCCAAGCGAGATCTCCGGTGTTCCGATGGTAGGCTGTCACTTGTTCCTTGCCTGAGGGGAGCGATTCCGTGGTGTAAACCATTTCCTTGTCTGCCACCGGAGAGCTGTAGCTGGGGGCGAGTTTGATATGCCATGCCTGCTTGAAGTTTTCCTTGTTGATGGCTTGAGGCCAGGTCTTTCCTGCATACCGTCCATCCCTTTCGGGGCCGCGCCATTGTGGCCATGAGCCTTCATTTTCCGCTCCAAGCAACGCCGAAATCCCGCCCAGAAGCATCCAGACCAGCCAAAAGTAAACACGCAACTTGATCGTCATGCCCCTACAATGCTGCTTGTCTAATTAATGTCAAATAAAAATAAACATAACTTAGACAAAATTGCGTTTTGAGCAACGAACCCTTTGAAGCTTTGAATGGCATTGTGGGCAGACCTGCAGCAGCGCATCCTCACCAAAATCAACGTGTTTTCCATCTGCTCTGATCCGGATCCGATGTCTGGGTGGTACTAGATAAGGCTTTCCGTATAGTCAGTGAAATGAGAGGATGGAAGACGGCTGGTATCTCATGGGACCTTGCGCGTCTCATTCCCTGGATCATCCATTCTGTGAATGAGGGGGGGGGGAGATACAGTCAAATCCGTCCAGACATGATGAAAACACTGAGAATTTTACAATATGTGCTGTTCCTGCTCGTTGCCTGCTCCGGCATGGCCGCTTCGCCTGTCATCAATGATTCATTTCTCATGGGGAGGCTGCATCGATCCCTCATCGATGTGGCTGAGCGTGCGGATCATGTCACTGGAAACGATTTGACAGATCAGTTGGAAGCTTCCCAGGGAATGGAGTTAAATTTCGAGCCACTTCGGGCCAATTCGGGAGACAAGTTGGATTACGATGCCCAAGTGCAGAGCGTGGTGCTGGTTGGGTCGGTTTTCAAATGTGATCATTGCGATCAATGGCATCTCGGCAGGGTGGCGACGGGATGGGTGCTTTCGTCGGATGGTTTGATGGTAACCAACAATCATGTTTTCGAAAAATCGGATAGCGAGGCGTTCGGTATTTTGACTTTTGACGGAAGGTTTGAGGAGATTCTGAAGGTGGAGTCGGCTAACCGGTCGGCGGACGTTGCCGTGTTTCGAGTCAGGGGGCGGGGATTTGTGCCGTTGCCTGTTGCCACCGCTGTGGGTGTGGGAGATGGCGTTCACGTGATCAGTCATCCGGACCACCGTTTTTACACTTATACATCCGGCCACGTGTCTCGCTTGTTTTCCAGACACGGGCACGGAGGGGGATCACCTTCCATTTGGATGTCGATTACCGCCGATTACGCCCGAGGGTCATCCGGTGGTCCGGTCCTCAACGATCAAGGGGAGGTGGTCGGCATGGTATCTAGCACGGATACCATTTACTATCACGGCACCAAACCCCGGAATGGAGAAGGAGAGAAACAGGACAAGGGGCCTTCTCAAATGGTGGTTAAGAATTGTGTCTCGCTTCACTCGATCCGTGCTTTGCTCGGAATCGCGGCGGGGGAGGGTTCACAAAAACTGGCTGAGAGGGTTGATCAAGTCCCGTCCGTGGTTGTGCCGGGGGTGCCCATGATGACTGCCGCAAGCCAAGCACAGCGAGCCGGGCAATCCGCGGCCGTCAAGAGCATTCCGCTGGTGGCGGTGAAACCCAATGTTGCTGCGCCACCGGAAGGACCCGGGCCGGAATCCCTTATAGGCAAACCGTTAGCCGACTTTAAACTGTCCGTGATCGACGGCACGGAACTGACCAGCGCGAACGTTTCCGGCAAGGTTTTGTTGATTGATTTCTGGGCGAGTTGGTGTGGACCCTGTCTGGCGGCTTCTCCAGTGTTGCAGGCACTGCATGAGGAGTATTCAGAACGAGGTTTGATGGTGATCGGTGCCAATACCTCCGAAAGGGATGGAGAAGGCAATATCGCCAACTCTCCAAAGACCGCCAGATCCTATGCCAGGAAACACAACTACACCTACACTTTCACCTATGGCAGTGACGCGTTCAAAGATGTCTGTCTTGTGCGCGGGCTGCCGACGATGTTGATTGTTGATCGAGACGGGACGGTGCGGGATGTCATTGTCGGGTTCAGCCAGGATTTGAAGAACAAGATTGCCGAGAAGTTAAATCCATTATTGTGAAAACCTGAAACCGCTCCGCTTGCCGGATGTTTTCAATCACGCGCCAACCAAAGCCCTGAAGGCAGTGGTTGTACGCGTTGGCGGTTTGCGCCGTCCGGGTTTCAATTGGCCGTGATTTTGTACGTGCGGTGACTATGCCAGGATGGGTTTGACGACTTCGCCGGCGACGTCGGTGAGGCGGTAGTCGCGGCCCTGGAATCGGAATGTAAGCCGTTCGTGGTTGAATCCGAGCTGGTTCAGGATGGTGGCCTGCAGGTCGTGGACGTGCACTGGGTTTTCAGCGACGCTGAACCCGAGTTCGTCCGATGCTCCATACATCATGCCTCCTTTGATGCCACCGCCTGCCAGCATCATGGAATAGCAATCAGGAAAATGATCGCGGCCAAGGCGGTTCCCTTTGGCGGTGCGCCCTTCACGGAAGGGGGTGCGGCCGAATTCGCCGCCGAGCACGATGAGTGTTTCGTCCAGCATGCCGCGTTGTTTGAGGTCGCGGATCAAGGCAGCGACGGGTTTTTCCATGGTGGCGCACTTGCGTGTGAGTCCGTCACGGATATCTTCGTTGGGGCCGGTGCCGTGGAAATCCCATCCCCAGTCGAAGAGCTGAACATAGCGCACGCCTTGTTCGACCAAACGGCGGGCCAAAAGGCAATTGTTGGCAAAACTGGCTGCTCCTGCCTCCGCTCCATAGTCCTCCAGAGTGGTTTGTTTTTCTTTGGATATATCCATGACGTCCGGAACCGAGGTCTGCATGCGGAAGGCGAGTTCGTATTGGGACATGCGGGTCAGGGTTTCGGGGTGACCGAGTTCGTCCGCCTGCATGGCGTTCAGTGCATTCAGTGTGTCCAGACTCTTACGTCGAAGGTCGCGGGGGAGGCCTGCTGGATCGGAAGCGAACAGCACGGGATCTCCTTTTGAACGACATTGCACTCCCTGGTACACCGAGGGCAGAAAACCGCTGCCATAGGAGTTGCGTCCACCGTTGGGTTGGACTCCGCTGGAGATCAACACCACAAATCCGGGCAGGTTCTGGTTTTCAGTGCCCAGGCCATAGGTCGCCCAGGAACCGATGGAAGGTCTCCCGGGGCGGGGAGAACCGGTGTAGATCAACAATTCGGCGGGTGCGTGATTGAATTGATCGGTGTGCATGGACTTGATCACGCAGAGTTCGTCCGCCACCTTCTGCAGGTTGGGCAATGCATCAGAAAGCCAGACGCCGCCTTTGCCGTAGCGTTTGAACGTTCTGGGGGTTCCCATCAGTTTTGGAACGCCGGAGGTGAATGCAAATCGTTTTCCTTTGAGAAAATCGTCAGGGCAATCCTGGTCGTTCCGCTTGACGAGTTCGGGTTTGTAATCGAACAGGTCGAGATGGGGCGGGGAACCGGTGAGGTGCAGGTAGATCACCTGTTTGGCCTTTGGCGCAAAGTGCGGTGACTTGAGGCGTAAAGGATTTTCAATCGCTGTCGATCCGGCTGCGTTGGTGTCCTGGGACAGCAGTTCGGACAGTGCCATGGCGCCGATGCCGGCTGCCGATTCCTTGAAGAAATGACGACGGGTGCGATGCTGCAGGTATTCCAGCGCGGGGTTCAGTGGTGTTTCGTTGCCCATAAGTTTGAAATCAGGTTTTTCGGTTATCGTTTCATCAGGGTTTCGTCCAGATTCAACAGCACGTTGGCGACGACCGACCAAGCGGCCAGTTCGCGAACGTCTGCTCCTTCGGGTGCTTCCCCAAGCGGTTTTTCGATCATCAATCGTGCTTCTTGCGGCTGGTCCACATAAGCAGCATATGCTTCGGTGTAGAGCTTCAGCAGTTCACGTTTTTCCGCTTCCGATGGTAAACGGGTCAGGCATGTTCTGAAACCGTATTCGACGCGTCCTTCCGGATGCGAGGCGGCTTGGGTCATGCGGCGTGCCAGGGCCTGTGCTGTTTCCACAAACGCGGGATCATTCAAAGTGACCAGGGCCTGCAGCGGTGTGTTGCTGCGGTCGCGTTTCAGGATGCAGACTTCGCGGTTGGGCGCATCGAACGTTGCCATGGAGGGGTAGGGGTTCGAACGCCGCCAGGTGGTGTAGAGGCCGCGTCGGTATCTGTCCTCTCCTTCGCTGGTTTTCCAGTCTATCTTCCCGCCGAACGCAGCGTTCAAGCCCATTTCGGGTTGAGGCGGGTTGACGGAGGATCCATACATTTTGTCGCTGAGCAATCCACTGACGAACAATGCCTGGTCTCGAATCGATTCAGCCGAGAGACGGACCCTCGGGCCGCGAGCCAGCCAACGGTTGTCCGGGTCCTGTTCCAACAGTTCAGGTGTTACCCTTGAACTCTGGCGGTAGGTTGCAGAGGTCACCATTAGTTTGAGCATGTGTTTGAAATCCCATCCACTGTCCATGAACTCGACAGCCAGCCAATCAAGCAGTTCCGGATGCGAGGGCAGGTCGCCTTGCGCTCCGAATTCTTCGCTGCTGCGGACCAGTCCGATTCCAAACATGCTTTCCCACATGCGATTGACCAGGACTCGAGCGGTCAATGGATTTTCCCGGCTCACCAACCAGCGGGCCATGCTCAGGCGATCCGTCGGTTTTTGATCCAGGTTTTGTTCAAAGATCTCAGGCAACCCCGGTTCCACCAAGTCCCCCAGATCCAGAAAATTGCCTCTCCGTTGAATTCTTGTTTCACGTTGTTTGTCGGGGGCAAGCGCCTGAAGGACCGGAACGGTGGTGTAGGGTTTTATTTCCTTTATTTCCCTTTCGATTTCAGCCAGTCGATTGCGTTCGTCATCGAGACTTGGGGCGATGGTCAGGTAATAGTCCACCAGACGCTTTTCGTCGGAGGTCGTTCGGTCCTCTGGCGGGGTATTGATCAGACCGGTAATCGTCAAAGGAGTCTGCGCCAGTTCGACCGCCTGTGAATCGCTGGTCATGGATAGTCGAAAGGCTCCCAGTTTTGCGTTGTCTTGTTCCGATTCATGCACCAGCTCGACGGACAGGCGGCTTCCGGCAGGGATCTGTGCAGTGGATGCTGCGAGCAGGGTCAACTGATGTGATTCCCCTACACGAGGTGCGATGCCCCATCCGTTTGATTTTTCCTTTTTGATCAGATTGGAAGCGTGCAAGCCTGATTGTGAGAAATCGGCGTGTGCGGCACTGAATTGAATGGATTGGGACCCGTCCAGCTCAAACGCCGCACTGACTTCAGGGGCAGGGTTGAGCGTTTCGGTCCAGACCACTTTTCGATCCGCATCCAACAGTTCGACGAGTGCTCCGTTCAGGCGGTCTTGGATATTGCCATCCGTTCGATTCCAGATGGCAATGCGGTCGATGGACTGAGACTTTCCGAGATCCAGTTCCCACCAGGGATCGGAAGATATGGAAGTGTGCGTGGTGCTCTTGGCTTCACTGAAATGACCGTTGGTGTTGCCGTCAATGGCCAATTCGGGCGGCCCGCCGAAATCGGTGGTGCTTTGAGTGGCTTTGCCCTTGCGAGCCAGGTTCTCTTCACCTTGGAATACCTGGACTTCAGCCAGTGACAGGATCTTGTTGCCGCCTTTCAGACTTACCCGAACGAATTGTCCCTGCATGCTGGTGCCGGAAGGCGGGATGATTTTTGCGTTCAAATCGGTCAGGACAAATTGTCCATCCGACATGCCAGGGCCCTGCTTTGGCAAGGTTGCATCCGTCAGCGCTTCGAGCTTCAGTCCGGTGAATGTGCTGTCCTTTTCGAAGGTGAATTCGATTGTGTAACGGTCGTTTCCTTTGCCGTTTTTAGCTGTGATCACCGAATGGGCTCCTTGTGAAAGTTGCGTCCCGTTCGAAGAAGACATGTTGGAAGGGGGCAAGGGGTGCCAATTCGGGGGAGTTCCAAGCATTGTTTCCCATTCGCGTTTGGCTGTGAGAAGTTCGGCGGTTGGGGTGGCCAGGATCTCTTTCAGCTGTTCGCGTCCGGATTCCAAAGACTTGCGATGGGCCTTTTGTTCCTCGGTGAAAAGTTCGACGAGCGGTCGTTCATCGCGTCGATCTGCATCCGCTGTCTGGTTGAGGAGCGCAAAGAACTTGAAAAAATCTTTCTGGGAAATGGGGTCGTATTTGTGGTTGTGGCATTGGGCACAAGTCATGGTGGTGCCCATCCAGACCGCCCAGGTTGTCGTCACGCGATCCACGACGGCGACATTGCGAAACTCTTCATCATCTGTTCCTCCTTCGCTGTTGGTCATGGTGTTGCGCTGGAACGCGGTGGCGACCAATTGCTCGTCGCCCGGGTTTTCCAGCAAATCCCCGGCGAGTTGTTCGATCGTGAATTGATCGAAGGGTTTGTTTTTATTGAAGGACTGGATGACATAATCCCGGTAGCCCCAGATGGTGCGGGGAGGGTCGTCGGCATATCCCGCCGAATCCGCATAGCGGGCCTGGTCCAGCCAAGCCCTGGCCCAGTGTTCCCCGAATGCGTCCTTTTCCAAAAGGTGGTCGATGTATTTTTCATACGCCTGTACATCGGTGTCTGCCGCGAAGGCATCAGCCTCCTCAACCGTAGGAGGCAGGCCGGTGAGGTCCAGTGCCGCTCTGCGGGCCAGGGCGTAGCGTTCGGCTTGAGGTGATTGTTGCAGTCCTTCTTTCTGTGCCGCTGCCAGGATGAATTGATCGATGGCATTGACGACTTTTGAAGAGTTGCTCACTGGTTCGGGAGGCTGTGGCCGTTTGGGAACTTCATAGGCCCAATGGCCCTGGTAGGGGGCGCCTTGTTGGATCCACTCCTTAAGGGCGTCGAGTTCAGCATCACTGATTTGCTTGCCGGATTCGGGCGGGGGCATCTTGTCATCCGGATCCTGCGTAATGATGCGTTGAATGAGGAGGCTGGCTTCCGGATCTCCCGGTAAGATGGCGGCGCCACCCCCTAGATCCTCGAACGCTCCGGCTTGGGTGTCCAGGCGTAATCCATCGTTGCCACCCTTGCGTTGGGCGGCGTCCGGACCGTGGCATTCATAGCAATTGCCGGAAAGGATGGGTCGGATGTCGCGATTGAACTCGATCTTCGTTTCCGCCGACAGGGCCACTTGCCCCACCGACAGCAATCCAAGGATCCACGTCCCGAAAGACCATGAATCCCTGAAGACCGACTGACATGTTGTTTGGAACCTCATGTTTAAAATCATCTGGAATCTGCTTCAAACTGCCTCAAGTTCGTTCGACAGGCAATGAGAAAGGAATATTCACTATGTAGAAACTTGGTGGACGGCAACGGTGTTCTGAGATAGGGTCCGCCTGTGGCCAAAGCACCCAAAACGAAGGAAAAAGAGACGGAAGCCCTGGATGAACTATCATTCGAGGACGCGTTGAATCAGCTGGAAACGATTGTGGATGCCATGGAAAACGAGTCATTGCCCCTGGAAAAATTACTCGAATTTCATGAGAAAGGCGTTCAGCTTCAGCAGGTTTGTCAGAAAAAGCTGCAGTTGGCGGAGGATCGGATTCAGCAATTGGAGACAAAGGGAGACGGCGAATTCGGTCTCAAACCATTGACACTGGAAGAAGATTCCGAATAATCACCCACTTTGAAATTGAGTCGTATATGAGTCGTTACTTGGACATGGTAGACAGCCCGGAGCACGTTAAGAAACTGACTTTGGATCAATTGCAGAGCCTGGCGGATGACGTTCGTCAGGAATTGATTCACAGTTTAGCCAAACACGGTGGTCATTTAGGCCCGAACCTCGGCGTGGTGGAATTGACGATCGCCCTGCATCGTTGCTTCAGCACCCCTCACGATAAGTTTGTGTGGGACGTGAGTCATCAAACTTATGTGCATAAACTATTTACGGGACGCAAAGACCGGTTTGACACCATCCGGACGACGGATGGTCTCAATGGGTTTGCCCTGCGAACCGAGAGTGAGCACGACTGCTATGGAGCGGCCCACGCCGGCACCGCCCTCTCGGCAGCATTGGGGATTGCCGTGGCACGTGACCAACGTGGCAGCGATGAAAACGTGGTGGCGATTTTTGGAGACGCAGCCTTGACCAACGGGATTTCCTTTGAGGCTCTCAACAACATCGGGCATTCCACCAAAAAATTTATCGGGATCCTGAACGACAACGAATGGTCGATTGCAAAGAATGTCGGAGCCATCGCCAGTTATCTGAATAAGCTCATTACCCATCCTTCCTACAATCGCCTGCAGAAAGACTTCCAGCGATTGCTCAAGAAAATGCCCAAGGGTGAACTGGCCCTCAAGCTCGGTCACAAAGCTGAGGAAGTGCTCAAGGGAGCCGTCTCCAACCTGGTCCTTGAAGAGTCCACATCCAAGGTGGATGCCGACGGCCGCGGAGGATTCGGGAGCAGCCTGATTTTTGAAGAAATGGGACTGCGCTACCTTGGTCCGATTGACGGGCACAATCTGCCGATGTTGATTGGTGCCCTGGAGTTTGCCAAGACCTGCGACCAACCTATTGTGTTGCACGTCATGACCCAGAAAGGCAAAGGCTATGATGCAGCGGTCAACCACCCTGAGAAACTGCACGGAGTGGGGCCTTACGACATCAAGACAGGCGCAGCCATCAAGGGCGAGAGCGGACCACCCGCCTGGCAGGACGTGTTTGGAAAAACGCTCGTCAAACTTTGCAAGAAAAACAGCACCTTGGTGGGCATCACCGCGGCCATGCCGACCGGGACCGGGCTCAAACACCTCGAGCAGGCCATGCCTGAACGTTATTATGACGTCGGTATTGCCGAAGAGCACGGGGTGATCTTTGCATGCGGCATGGCCACGATGGGATTGCACCCGGTGGTTGCCATTTACAGTTCCTTCATGCAGCGGGCATTTGACTGCATCGTTCACGATGCTGCTTTGCAGGATTTGCCTGTCATTTTTTGTATGGATCGAGCAGGACTTTCAGCGCAGGATGGTCCGACACACCATGGATTGTTCGACATCGCTTATCTGCGTTGTGTGCCGAACATCATTGCCATGGCTCCCAAGGATGAGGACGAGTTGGCTGACATGATGTTCACTTGCACGCATACGAAACATCCGACCTTTATCCGTTACCCGCGCGGCGCGGCCGAAGGCGTCGAGATGAAGGAAGAGCCTAAGATGTTGGAAATCGGCAAGGCAGAAGTGATCCGGAATTTTGAGAACAATGATCGTCCGAAAATTGCCTTGTTCGGTCTGGGCAACCTCAACTCCATGGCACGTGAAGCGGCGGACATCCTTGCCGAAAAGAACTACGATGTGGCGGTAATCAATCCCCGTTTCACCAAACCCATTGATGAGGCCACCACCCTTTTCTACGGACAGGCAGCGGATTTGGTCATTACCTTGGAAGATCATAATCTCCCCGGTGGATATGGTTCATCCGTGATGGAACTCTTCGGAGACAAAGGTGTAACCACTCCCGTGATGCGTGTCGGTTGGCCGGATCAGTTTATTGAGCATGCGACCTCCGTTTCCTATCTTCGGAACAAATACGGATTGACCGTTGAGGAGACCGTCCGTCGAGCCCTTGAGGCCTGCCCGGTTTCCTCGGCAGCCACGAGCGCCAATGCCGTTGCGAAGTAATTGTCCGTAACGAATTGAATCACACAAAACGCCCGTCCGTCATGGATGGGCGTTTTTTTTGTGCATTGTTGCAGGTAGAACGTGGTGTCCCGCCGCGTGCCTTGTGGTGGGCTTGTTCAAGATTGCCGGGCAAAGGAAAACCCCGGGGCATTGGATGCCCCACGACCGCATCAAGACGATCCGCTCTACCTGCGGGAGTCCATACAACGCATTTGGAACAGTGTATGATGCAGGTGGATCGTGTTACTTCAAGTCCTGTCCCTTTAGCCCGTCCTTGGTCCAGTCCAGATTGTAATCGCCGTAAGCGCCGGATTTGTTCAACTTTTGGTAGGCAATGAATCCGGAATGTCCATCGACAAACAGCAGGGGAAATCCTTTGTCGCCGTGGCCGAGGTTCGGGTTAGAGATTTGCCCCAACTGTGGCTCGGCAAAACAGGACATGATGGCTTTCTGCGATGTGAATGCCACTTCCGGTGTCCGTCGCTGCATGAGTTTCGGGTTGGGGATTTTGTCTTCGTTGTAGAATTGATGGTAGTAGTAATAAGAATTCGGAAAGGGAAGTTGATTCGTGTTGATTCCGGCACCAGCTCCGTTATCAGTGGCCCATGCGATGTTCCATGCGGGTGGTTTGTCGGCCGGGCAGTGGTAGAATGCACGCGCATTGGTGCTGATATAGGGATTGAAGAGCGTTATCAAATCCACCAATGGCATGTGTGGCCATTGTCTGCCTGAGAAGGGGAATTTTTCTTCATGATCTCCAGTGTACATGGACATGGTGAGGCCAATCTGTCTCAGATTGGAAACACAGCGAACAGTGTTGGCTTTTGACTTTGCCTTGCTCAAGGCCGGCAGCAACATGCCGGCAAGGATGGCAATAATGGCGATCACGACCAATAACTCGATCAAGGTAAACGCCCATACGTAGCTGGTTTTGTGACGGGGGACCATGTTGTCGGCATCCTACGATCCCTTTGCTGGTATGGAAAGTGTGAAAGCACACTTGTAAGGTGGTCTTGGCTGTTGCGGATTTGTAACCTCCCTGTAACCTGGTGCGTCTGCTTCCGAAACCATCCACTTTCATGAAACGCCTTATTGTCATCTTTTACTCGTTGTCGATTCTGATTCAGTCTTCGGTTTATGGAGGCGAGCGTCCGAATGTTGTGTTTCTTTTCTCTGATGATCAGCGTGCGGATGCTGTTGGAGCTTTGGGAAATCCAGACATTCGAACTCCCAGTATGGATCGCTTGATTGAGGGAGGGACTTACTTTAGTCAGGCTTAAGTCCAGGGGACCATGACCCCGGCGACCTGTTTGCCGTGTCGAGCGATGTTGATGAGTGGGAAGCCTCTGTTTCGGGCGCCCTTACAATTGGACTCAGGAACCCTCATGCCGGAGGTGTTTCGTCGGGCCGGATACAGGACCTTTGCAACCGGCAAATGGCACAATGGTCAGAACTCATTTTTAAAATGTTTCAATGAAGCCGAGGCGGTCTTTTTTGGCGGTGCGGCGAGGGATCATTATCAGGTGCCTCTTCATTATCGCGAGGGTGATCGCATGGTTCCCTACGAAGTGCCTGGTGTGTTTTCGACGGTCCTGTTTGCAGATGCGGCGGTGTCCTTTTTGAAGAAACAACAGGGATCTGATCAGCCCTTCTTTTGCTATGTTCCGTTCACTTCTCCTCATGCTCCCTTTGTCCCGCCCGGTGAATACGCGACCATGTACGATCCCGAAGAGATCACTCTGCCGCCAAATTTCCAGAAAGGCGCACGTATCGGTGGCGGGGTTGGTAGAGGTGGATTTGGCCGGGGTGGGGTTTCAGGACGGGGGAGAGCTCAGAATTATGCTTCTTATTATGGGATGATCACTCATCTGGATCATCATATCGGCCGCATTCTTGAGGCGATCAGGCAGTATGGACATTCCGATGATACGCTGATCGTTTTTGCCAGTGATCACGGTCTTTCCATGGGAAGCCACGGGTTGAATGGAAAGCACAATGCCTACGAACATTCTTCCCGATCCATCATAACCCTTTCCGGCCCGGGCATTCCCAAAAAGAAGAGTTCTGCATTGGTGTATTTATACGATCTGTATCCGACCTTGTGTGAACTTGCCGGATTAAAATTGCCGGAAGAGGTTGAGGGATTGAGTCTGGTGGATTGCATTCATGGCAGAAAAGATTCTCCCCGTGATTACTTGTTCACGGCTTACATGCAGAATGAAAGAGCTATCCGTGATCAACAATACAAGTTGTTTGCTCGATTGGACGATGGTTCACATCAGTTGTTCGATTTGCGGAACGATCCTCATGAGTTGAATGATCTTTCGCAGAAGGCGTCTTCGAGGGATATCGTGAAACGTCTGCAATCCGAGCTCGTTAAAGCACGTGAGGCATATGGGGATACTCCGGAAGCCGTACAGCGTGGTGACGGATTTCGACGCCGAAGGTTTTGATTTTGCATTCCGTTGTATAGTGAATTCATTGCGAAGGGTGAATTGGTCCATTCGCATCGTGTGCGGAGCAATGACTGTTTTTGAGGAGTAGATTACCGTAGGCTTCCCCAAACGGAGAGTCATTGTGGTGATGGGAGCCATGAGGCGACGCGCCAGGGACTGCACGTCCTACCTGGAGTGGTCGGGCGGGTAGATCGGACCGTCCCGGTCCGCCCCTTGTGGCATTCGTGTTCAAATGGGCTTACCAAAGGAAACCCCTGGCGTAATCAAACCGCAACACCCACATTTCGAACCGTATCCAGAGCGGCGCTGCGCACCGCACTCATCACCCGTTCAATGTGCCGGGGGTTTTGCCGAACAAGGATGTAATCGATGCGATCTTGGTAACAACCGTCTGACCGTCTTTCTCGGATGTTTCACCGGTCAGTTTGATTGGAGTGCCGCAGTGATAGGCCAGGTTGAAGTGATGGAAGTCGCGGAAGGAGACATCGATTTTTACCGGCGGTTGTTTTTCTATGTCGATGTAGAAAATCCGGGCTTCGTTGAGGTCTTCAGAGAGGCGAAGCCGTCCTTGGGCGGTGACCTGATTGCCGGTCTGCCGGACCCAGCTCTGGAAGGGGCGCTCCTGATAGGCTTCGAACGGTGATCCGTCCAGACCGGGGAGGGGAGTGTGGACGCCTGCGTAGGATTCGGCTTCCACTCCGAACGCCTGCATGATGGCCAGGTGCAACCTTCCGAGTTCCTGGTTTTCTGAGTAACGCAGGTAGCGGCCGGTTTTCAAATGGTCCCTGGCGCCAGCCAACACCATGGGGATGCGTTTGACGGTATGGTTGTCGCTGTGGCCCATTCCGGAACCAAAAAGCACCAAGGTGTGGTCGAGCAGGGAACCGTGTTGATCTTTATATGATTTTAATCGAGTCAAAAGATAATCGAATTTCTCCATGTGCCAAAGACTGATCTTCAGCAGTCCATCGATGTTGGACCGGCTGAAGTTGCGGAAGAAGTGGGAGAGGTAGTGGTGTTGTTCTTTGACCCCGAGGAAATCGAAAATCATGCGGCTGTTGCTGTTTCCAAGCATGTAGGAAACACATCGTGTCGAATCTGTCCATAGAGCGAGTGAAATCAGATCGATCATCGATTCCACCTGTTCGTTCAGATTCAAGGCGCGCGGTGGGCGTTGGTCGTCTGTGATTTCGATGGCAGGAATTCCGGAAGCCTGCATGTTTTCCAATCGCTTTTCTGTTTCACGAACCACGGTCATGTATTGATCGAGGACGGCCTGGTCCTCATAGCCTGCTTCGCGCTGCAGGCTTTTGGCATCGTCCTTGACACGGTCCAGCAAGCTGGCCATGTCCCGACGTTTTTGCGGGTGTTGCAGTGGATTGCGAAAGAGTCGATCAAAGACCAGTTGAGGGTCGCTTTCCCGGGGGATGGGCTGGCCTTTGTGATCGTAGGAAATGTAGCTGCAGCCGATTTGATTGGGGAACAAGCCTTCGGTTGTCAGTTCCAGCGAGCGATGACGGGTGTTCTTTCCGATTTTATCCGCGATGAGCTGGTCGATGGATGCTTGTTCGCTGTTTTCGTGGTGGCCCGAGAGGAAACGCCGGGTGGAGCTCGCATGGGAGGAAAAGCCAAAGTCTCCCATGTTGTCCAGTATGAGCAGGTCTTCCTGATGTTTTTCGAAGGGTTTCATCAGGGGGGACATGCGGAAATCAAATTCGGTTCCCCCATTGATATTCCATGAAGGCGGATGCACACCGTTTGGCTTGAAGAGAGTCATGAACCGCAGGGGCGGCCTCTCCGATGCAGTGGTCTTTGCCGAAGCTTCCATGAGGTTCAACCAGGGCAGCGGCAACAACGCGCCCGCGGCACCTCTCAAAAATGTGCGTCGATGAATTCGGTATTTCATAACGATTCGCCTCTGACAAATGTTTCACGAAACGGGAGACTCTGGAGAATGCATAACAACAAATCACGATAGGTGCCATCTGTTTCTTCCAGTTTTGTGACGATCGAATCGACTACAGGTCGATCATACAGCTCCAGTGAGCGGCCTAAAGCGAACGACAGGGTTCGTTCGACGATGTTTTGTATCACGTTTGTCCGATACTCCGTTTTGAGTATGGTCTTCAAGGATGCAAAGCTGTCAAATCGCGTGCCATTGGGCATCATGCCCGAGGTGTCCACCACATCGCCTGCCTTATTGACGTGTTTGACCTCCCCGCCTGGCAGGGCTTTGGTTCCGGTTAGAATGTAGCCTCCTTGTCTGTCGTATCCTTCGAGCGCAAAACCAAGCGGATCAATTTTGTCATGACATAACGCACAGGAAGCCTGGTTTCGATGTGATTCAAAGCGTTCGCGGAAGCTTAGGTTTTCGCCGGGTAGTTGGGGGGGGACCTGTCCCACATTCATCGGCGGGTCCGGCAGGTGGTCGCCCAGGATACGGTCCA
>JAQCFT010000503.1 GCA_027619545.1 Verrucomicrobiota bacterium
CCAAATGCCTTTGTGCAGACCATAGTCCGAACATCTCCTGACAAAAACCGCTCAAACGATTGCGTCTTTTCATCAGAATCGAGGGAGCCATGGTACATGGCCGTCGATCCGACCTGTTGAAGCTCGGCAGCTTCGTGGATGTTTTTGACATGTTTCGTGTAAGGGGCGTATACCAGAGCTTTCAAGGCGGTGTTGCGCTGAAGGTTCTGTATGAACTCAACGGTTTGCTTGAGCTTCCAATTCTCGTACTTCTTCCCTTTCATTCCGGGTGCAGTATTCCGGATAGCAAATTTGATGTCATCTCGTCTCACAGCGCCAACGAACATGTGCGGGTTGTTCATTTCCAAGCTGCTCAACGTGTCGAAGACCATGTCGTTGGTACCGCCATATACCGCCGTGGCCGTCACCGCCACCACTGGGAATTTCAGGTCGTTGTATTTCTTGATCTTCCGTAAATGATTACCGAGAAACCAATAATCCACTCGGAAGTCTCTGCCCCAAGTTGTGATCAAGTGGGCCTCATCGATGACTACAAGGCCCAGATTCCGTTCTCCGATGAAATGACTGATGTCGTAAGACAAAAGAAGTTCAGGTGAGAGATACAGCACATCAATTTCGCCCTCATGTGTTTGCTTCAATATTTGTTTTCGATCCAAATATGTCAGCTCCGAATTGATGTAAGCAACCTTTTCAAAACCCCGATCTTGTTGTACTGCGATGACCTGGTCTTTCATCAACGCGATCAAAGGTGAGATCACGATGGTAATGTCACCATTTTTGGAAGCGTAAAATGCCGGCAACTGAAAAAGTAGTGACTTACCGGCTCCTGTGGGAGCAGTCAGAAAGATGTCGCGGGGCATTTTCCCGCTGTTTCCACGATCGATCTCTTGGATGATCGCATCCACTACCTGTCCTTGTGATATGGATATGGTATCGCGCGAAATATCAGGGTCGGAATAAACCGATAAATTCCGGAATTCAGCTGCTGCTCCCCAGTATTTGCGCAGCATTGATGTAGCTGTGGATGAAATGTCAGCGACCTGAAGGTCTTTATGCTTTTGCTCCAAAAACACCCCCACATTATGTGAAGAAGCTTGAAGTTTTCGCAGCCTCTTCATCAAGTGGTCTCCCAAATCGTGTTTGGGAGAAGTAACCACCTGGATGAATTCTTGAGCGGAAGGGGCGCTTTCAATCAGGTCGCAAAGCGCGAGTTCAAGTTCTGTAGTATCGGCTGAAACATCAACCTCGATGCATTCCCCCTTGCGGGATTCTTCGAAATCTGTCTCATCAGTAAAAACAGGTATGGTCTTCAGATCTGAGGTGTAGCCTTGAATGAAATATTGTTTGCTGCCGCTTCGGATGTGCTCACTGTGATGCTCAGGCATTCCATCGCTGCGTTCGTCCAAATTGCCATCTTGACGCTGTTCGAGTAACTCTGCTGGTTTCAACGGAAAGTATACCCGCAACGATTCTTGGATGATGCATGCTTCATCTGAGATGAGCTTTTCATCATATACTTCCCGCATGCGCATGAATTGCGCAAGCGTCATCACATGGTTTCCAGGAGTTTGAAGCGAAGCGTAGAGGCGTTTCGAAAATTTCAAGTCGAAACCATTGCCTACGCATTGACCAAAAAAAGAATCTTCATCCACCACACCCTCGAATTCATCCAGAACCTCAGCCAACTCTGCTTGTGGGAAACCGTCAAGAATGGCAATGGTGGATCCTTTCTTAAAAACGGATTCAATAGCTATCAAATATGGATTTTTCATGCTTGCAATTCTTTTTCAAAAAAGGCCCAAGCGGTGGCGTAATCTTCTGCGCGGTCGCGGCGGTCGAAGGGTGCGACGTAGGTGCGGGTGGTGCCGCCGTACATCTCCGACTTGGCGGGATCCACCACGTGGGAGTGGGTTTGTCCTGGTGCAAGGTCTTTGATCTCCTCCCACTCCTTTCGGTCCAACCCCACACCGGGCAGCCCCTTGGAGCACGTGAACACGATGCGACCGTTTGCGTCGTACCACGTATCCGCCTCGTTTTGCTGCAGCACCGGGAACTGAACGTTGTAGATCAAAATGAGCTCGTCCAATGTCAGGTTGAGCGCCATGGCCGTGAGCACATCGATTTCCACTAACGCCCAGCGGCGTGCGAAATCGCTACGGATCGGAGTATTCCAGGTCCAATCAGGACTTAGCCTAGTCAAGTCAGGGAGCATGGAATCATCTAGCGACCATTGCTCATCACAATATTCCGGAAGGAATCCTTTTGACCAGAGTTCTGCAAAATGCTCGGTCAAACAATTTAGCAATAGGGTGTTGAGGCAAAGTCGTTTGTGATAAACTTCAGACACACCTATAAGCAGGGACTTGGCATCCGAGGGTTTTAAATGACCCCGTCCCTTGCTTTTAATCATGAAATCAATAACAATACTGGAACTTATTGCAGCCAATTCTATCAGACTGGATTGTGAGGCGAACTGGATACTTCGAGCAGTAATGATGTGGCTTACCTTGGGAGGAATTATAAATGGCTGCAACGTTCTTTCTCCAGCAATTGAAAGCATCTCCGCAAAACCAACCCTGTATGTGTCAATCCAAGGAGTCGAGGCATCAAGGCCTGAGATACGCGCACAAAAATCAGCTTGATTTTCGCT
>JAQCFT010000504.1 GCA_027619545.1 Verrucomicrobiota bacterium
GTTCCAATAGTTCCAATGGTTGTTCTCGCCTCGATAAAGATGTGGCCGCAAGACGGGTTTCCATGCTGGATGATCGGTCCAACAGGATCAAGACCGTGTCGGGTGCTGAAGCAAAAGCCCATCCCATCCAACCTCCGGACAGGGGGCGAGCCAGGAATAAAATCAACATCAACACGGCAAGGGTGCGGAAAAGCAGAATCAGAAACTGCTTGAGCTTGGCTTTGCTGACTGAGCTGCGTGATGCAGCCACCAGAAACCGCATGGCCGCCCATTGCTGGGTGCGATGTCGCAATCTGTTCAACAAATGAATCACCACCGGCACTAGTATCAGGGGCAATCCAAAGAGCAGTATGGGCTGGAGAAATGTCATGCGCGCTGGCTGGTCCGGTCAGGTTGATGGTTCGATGACTCCTCCATTTAACGGAAATTCAGGGCTTTGGCTCGGTCGATCAGGAAATCCGCCAGCACTTTGTCGAAGGGTTGCGTTGTCATTATCTCGCGATAATCGCTGTTGCATTCATGACAACCTCGTTGAAGGGCTTCCTGGAAATGGCGGAATTGTTCCAGATAGGCATCCCGCACCATGGCCGGTTCGGTGACCATGCTGAAACTGCTTTCCAGGTCGGCAAAGCGTATGGGGCGGTCGAAATTGAAATCGAGTTCCTGTCGATCCAATATGTGGAAGACCCCGACGTCGTGTTTTTGGAAACGCAGGTGTTGCAATCCGTTGATCAGCGGATCAATGTCGGTGAAACAATCGGAAAAAATCAGAACCAACGCCCGTCGTCGCGCCTTTTCAGCCAATTCATGCAGGGTTTCTGCCAGACCTGTTTCACCCTTGCCTTTCACCTCTGTCAGCAGGTTCAACATCAATTGAAGGTGCGAAGGCGTTCGTTTGGGTGGTAACTCGGTGATCACCTTGGGACCGACCGTCACCAATCCGGCAGCATCTCCCTGCTGGATGAGTTGATAGGCAAGGTGGGCAATGAGCTTGATGGCGTAGTCCAGCTTGCTTGTGTCTCCACTGGAGAAATTCATCGAACCGCTGCAATCCAGCACAAAATAACAACGCAGGTTGGTTTCGGCTTCGAATTCCTTGAGGTAATAACGGTCCGTTCGACCAAGCACCCTCCAGTCCAGGCGACGCAAATCGTCGCCGGGAACGTATTGACGGTATTCAGCGAATTCAACACTGGAACCGCGGTGCGGGCTGCGATGCATGCCTGATACGGAGCCTTCCATGGCAAACCTTGCGACCAAAGGCTGCGCCGAGAGTCGAGCTGCCACTTTGGAATCGATCAATCCGCTGTGTTTGGATTCGTTTTCTGCCATGAATTGTTTTTTGTCCTGTCCCGTTGATATATTTTCTACTTCCGGATCATCCCCGAGAACGGAGAGGCGATCAGGCCTTGTCCCGTTGAAGTTGAACCAGTTGTTCGATCACGGAACGACTGGTTGTCCCTTCCGCCTGGGCTTGGAAATTGGTCAGGATACGATGAGCCAGAACGGGTTCGGCCACCGCCTCAAGATCCTCCAGGCGGGCCATGTAACTGCCCTGCAGCACCGCGCGAGCCTTGGCGCCCCGAATAAGATATTGAATGGCGCGTGGACCGGCTCCCCAGGTGACCCATTGTTTGACAAAAGAAGGGGCTTCGTCGGTGTTGGGACGTGTTTGACGCACCATTTCCACGGCGGTGTCGTAAATATGATCCGGCACCGGCACTCGCTGGACCACGTCCTGAAACTTAAGGACTTCCTCCCCGTTGATCAGTTTCCTCAGTGTTGGGGCCGATTTAGCGGTGGTTTCGCGGGCGATGCGCTTTTCTTCCTCGGCACTGGGATAATCCACATTGATGAAAAACATGAATCGATCCAACTGCGCTTCAGGCAACGGATACGTGCCCTCCTGTTCAATGGGGTTCTGGGTGGCCAGGACGAAGAAAGGGGAAGGCAGGGTGTAAATGCGTCCAGCCGCCGTCACGCGATGCTCCTGCATGGCTTCCAGCAGCGCGGACTGGGTCTTGGGAGGTGTGCGGTTGATTTCGTCCGCCAGCAGCAGGTTAGCGAAGATCGGCCCGGGCACAAAACGCCATTGCCGCTCGCCGGTGGCAGGATCCACATCGATGATGTCGGTACCGGTCACATCGGTGGGCATCAGGTCTGGTGTGAACTGCACACGTTTGAAGTCTAGCCCCAGAGCGTCCGCCAGGGATTGCACCATCAGGGTCTTGGCAGTGCCGGGGAGCCCGGTGATCAGGCAGTGACCACCGATCAGGACGGTAATCAACAGTTGATCAAGAACCTGATGCTGACCGACGATGATTTTTTCGAGTTCGGCGCGGATCACTCTGATGCCATGATGAAAGCGTTCAACTTTGAGTGCGGTGTCCTCTTGGGGCTGCGTCATTTACTGATCTCTGTGAGTAGTTTCAGTGCGTCGAGATAGCGTGGCGCAATCTCGAGGGCGTATAGGAGTTCCTGTCGAGCTTCATCCGTTCGGTTGAGATCATACAGAGTGCGCGCGAGCGCATAGTGGGTAGCGGCTTTGTCATGTGAGCCGAGCGCTGCGACGGCGCGGTATTCGACCAGTGCGCGTTCATGCTGGTCGAGATCGCTCAACCAGTCGGCCAGCACCTGATGATGTTCGGC
>JAQCFT010000073.1 GCA_027619545.1 Verrucomicrobiota bacterium
AGTGATGCCCTCCTTCAGATTTGGTTTCAACTGCATGTCCGTCCCCGTGGCCCTCCGCGCCATGCGGCGCGCCATGAGCCTCAAAAGGACTACCCATGTTTTTCGTATACTCCAAAGTGCTCAATGGCATGGTGTGATAGTCGGGCATGTTTTTGTTCGGATTGCGAATCTTTGCCAGATAGGTCGTGCGTGGTTTGGTGTCCAGGAACCCAAGCACAGCGTAATTTCTGGGATCGTGTTTAAGTTTGGAGACCTTGCTTTCAGGATCCAACAGATTACCAAATGCGATGGCGTCCGCCGGACAGGCTTGCTGACAAGCTGTTTTGAACGTCCCCTCGACGACCTCGACGTCGCCGGAATCCCTGGCCGCAACCTTCTTCGCGATCTTGGCCTGCTCGATGCGTTGTGTGCAGAAGGTGCATTTTTCCATCACACCACGCATACGGACCGTGACATCAGGGTTCTTGACCATTTCGATCAAATCAATCTCATCATCCGAATGCGAAGCAAGCGGACCTTCGTAAAGTTGATCAATCGGCCGTTTGTTGTAATCAAAGTAATTGAAACGACGTACTTTATAAGCGCAGTTATTGGAACAGTAACGGGTACCCACACAACGGTTGTAGGCCATCACGTTCAGACCCTCATGATCGTGCACCGTGGCATTCACCGGACAGACACTTTCACAAGGGGCGCTTTCACAATGCTGGCAAAGCATCGGCTGGTTCACCACCTGAACGTCGTCGATCCATTCAGCATAAGCCTGTTCATCGTCCATGATCAGGTTGCTGACCTTGCTGCGAAGTTCAGGATTGCCGCTGTAGTAACGGTCAATACGCATCCAGTGCATCTCTCGACTGTTGGCAACCTGCTCCTTACCGACAATGGGAATATTATTTTCGCTCTGGCAAGCAACCACGCAAGCCGAACAACCAACACAAGTTTGAAGGTCGATAGCCATGCCCCACTGGTGAATATCACTATGGGTGGATGGACGTGCTTTGTAAGGGTGTTCGTAAATTTGAGCCGGTTTGCCGTCCTTATCCGTGGGGATATGACCGGCGTGGGCTTCGAGATCCATGTTTTGCGCAAAATCACGCTTTTCTTCGAAATTCTCAATGTTGGCTTCACGCACGATCGCGCGGCCTTCCATGGACCAGTGATCCTGGGTGCAGGAAATGTCAAAAATTCGATTCAGTCGGCGAAGCTTGGCACCTGTTCCGAAAGTCAAACTTTTGGAATCACGAATGGTATAAGCATTGAAACCAACGGATTTATCACCGTTACCTCCGACATTGCCGCTATTGGATCGACCATATCCAAGGGCCAAGCCCAGTGAAAAATCGGCCAGACCAGGTTGGATCCATATTGGACCCTGTACCTTGCGGCCGTTGTATTCAACTTCCACCAGTTCCTTGTTCTTGATATTGCCCATCTCAGCAGCCGTGCGGCGACTGATCAACACCACGTTGTCCCAAGTAATCTTGGTAACTGGATCGGGGCACTCCTGCATCCAACCGTTGTTGTTGAAACGACCGTCATCCAGACTGGCATCACGGTAAAATACAACTTCGAGAGCATCCTTGGAAGGGGCTCCGGATTGGTTGGCGCCCGTAATGGCCTGGCTCAAATGTTGGGTCAGGCCCGGCCAATCGAAATCATCTGCGGAAACATCCACTGCGCTGGAACGCAAATCGTTCAAGTAACCGTCATGGAGAAGCTGTTTCCACTGCCCTTCGAAGCCCTCATCACCCACCAGAGATTTCAAAGTGGTGCGTGCGATTTCGTGGGGTTTCACTTCATCATGACCAGCAATGCGTGCCAGCACTTCAATTTCGGTCAACCCGTCGAAAAGAGGCGCTATCAATGGTTGAACCGGGAGATAGCTTCCATCACCTGAACGGGCATCTCCCCAAGATTCGAGGTAATGAGCCATTGGCAGGTGCCAGTCAGACACTTCGCTGGTCTCGTCTTCGTAGTATCCGAGACGCACAACACTCTTGGCTTTGCGCTGAGTTGCCTTCCAGTCAAAATCGGCGGGAGCGTCGTAAACAGGGTTTCCATCCAGAACAACGAGTGCTTCCACAGCTCCAGCATCGCAAGCCTGTTTCAACTGGGCAAGTGAAGCGTAGGCGGGCTGGGAATCTTCCAGAAAAGTAACGGTATGACCGATGTTGCCAAGCAAGGTATTGATAGCGGCCGCGAGCTGGTGAACCGATTCTGGTTGGCGATGTCCGGCAACCACCAGGCATTCACCCTTGTGAGCCAGCAAGTCCCGAACGGACTCAACGATCCACTTTTCATCTACGGTGACGCCTTTGGCCTTTTCACGCAAGGAACTGCGGAGTGCAGGAATCGGGCTTCCAGCTTCATCTTCCGGCAAGTGCAACTGTTCGAACACTTGTTCGGTCAACGCAGCCGCTACGCTGAACACCTGTGAGGATGTCACCCGCAACCTGTGGTCGGCGTTGGAGCCGGTCAGAGTCAGAAGACTTTCAATGGCATATAGACGATTGCTGGTGGTGTGATGATTTTCATCTTCCTTTAGACGACGTCCATCGGCATAACCACGGATGTGGGAGTAAGATTCCTGCTCAGTTCCCAGAAAATCGCAATCCAGTGAAAGAATCACTTTGGCTTTGCCAAAATGCGGGATCGGGCGGATCGGTTTCTTGAACACCTTTGAGCTGGCCTGAACCGAAGTGCGGAAGGAAACAGGTTCGTAAGCATGCCACTTTGCCTCAGGCATCTGCTCGCGGATCAGAGCCTCGAGACGATGACGACTGGGGGAGCTACTGCTTTGAACAAGAAAAATTAAGCCCTTGCCCTTGTTCCCCTTGAACTGACCACTCAACATACGAAGCGCGCCAATAGCTTCGTTTCGGGTAACAGCGTTGCCACCCTTCAAATATTTCTTGGAGCGATCAGGATCGTAAAGGTTGAGCAATGAAGCCTGCGCAAAGGAATCCGTTCCGCCTTTACCAAACGCCAACTCCGGATTGCCTTCCACCTTGGTGGGGCGACCGTCGCTGGATTTGGCGAGCAATGGCACCGCGGAATCGCGCGATGGCATGGCGGTGGCAAAAAACTGAGGGACGCCGTGAGTGTAGTTGTGCGGCATCTTGGAGAACGGAAGGATGGTTTCCTCAGGGCGACGGCAACCGGTCAGACCCGCCCCTGCCAAAAGGAAGGAGGCGCCCATGATTTTCATGAAATCACGACGTGTTTGACCCGTGGGAGCTTCGGTCGCTCCTTCCGGAAACTCTTTTTCCATCCATTGACGAAATTCCGGAGAATCCGTCAGCTCGTCCAAACTACGCCAGTAAGCCGGTCCGGATGGTTTTGGGGAATGCGATAGATCTTTCATCGATGGCAGGCAGAACAATTAACGAGGGATTCGACTCTCCAGTCGTGGACCAGTTGCTCACCCTGTGCTTGCTGCATTTGGGCGGCCTTTTCGGGATCACTGTCCCAGGTCCAATCCAGATTGGTCACTTGATCCACAGGGCGAATCTTCGCGGCGGGATCGCGGTGACATTCGAGACAGAAACTCATGCCAAAAGGCTTGGCATGATAAACCTCATCCATCTTGTTGACAGGTCCGTGGCATTCCACACAGGAAAACCCGCGGTTCACATGGACGGAGTGGTTAAAGTAGACGTAGTCCGGCACCTTATGAATCTGGACCCAAGGAATGGGGTCGCCGGTTTCAAAACTTTCCCTGACCAGGGCCAGTTTAGGATCATCTTTGAGCACCTGGTTATGGCAATTCATGCAGACCGAGGCGGCGGGCACATTGGAAAACCAGGAGGACTCGACACCATTGTGACAATAGCGGCAGTCCAATCCCAGCTGATCCGCATGGATGGCATGTGAAAAGGCGACCGGTTGCACCGGTTGATATCCCACCCGGGTATATTTAGGGGTGGCGTAATAAGTCAAACCGGCCACCGTTGCCCCACCGAGGAGGATCAACCCGAAGATCACTCGGATTGGCAGCTTGTTCGTCCATTTTGGAAAGACGTCCGACATTCAGATATCTATTGTTAAATTTGGGTCAAAAAGGCGAAATAACCTCTATCCGCCTCACAAGTTTTCAATAACAAACACATCAACCAAAACCGCAGGCAACACCCCATCGGTTCTGTCGAAGAAAAAAGCGGGAACACTTTAGGACGCACCGAAGGCAACGCAAGCACAGAAGGCAAAAATCTTAACCAATCGCCTCGATTCGGAGGACATTGATGTGTCTTGATCGGCCTGTGTGCCATTGGACATCCGGCTGGATTAAAGTGAATCCGCACAACTCAGCGTCGATGCTGTTGGAGGCGGAGGTCGGAATCGAACCGACGCATAGAGCTTTTGCAGAGCCCTGCCTTACCACTTGGCTACTCCGCCCCACAATCAATTCTTGTTAACCTACAACAAGTTAGGGGCCATAAAAAAAATTAAAACCACCAGACATCATCGATGCTGGCTACATCCATATCAAAAGCAGTCCAAGCTCGTCAATAACGCTTGTGAAAAAAATCACAAATTCGCTTGAACCCTCATTGCGCTCTCGTTAGCTTCCAAGGAATCGAAAGGGCTTTCGAAAGATTTGTCATGAGTTCAACACAAACAGAAGTAGGTTACAATACCAAAATCGAGGGCGACGTCATCGTCACCAAAGCAGACGCCGTACTGAACTGGTTTCGGAAAAACTCATTGTGGCCCATGCCGATGGGCTTGGCCTGCTGTGCCATCGAATTGATGGCCGCCGGCGCGAGTCGATTCGATATCTCCCGGTTCGGCGCGGAAGTCATGCGTTTCTCGCCCCGTCAGTCTGATTTGATGATTGTGGCGGGCACTGTCACTTACAAGATGGCCATGGCGGTGCGACGCATCTATGATCAGATGGCGGAGCCCAAGTGGGTGATCGCCATGGGAGCCTGCGCGTCAACCGGCGGCATGTTCCGTAGCTATTCAGTGTTGCAAGGTGTTGACCGCATTGTTCCGGTAAACGTTTACGTGGCCGGCTGCCCTCCCCGCCCCGAGGCTTTGCTGGATGCATTGATGAAAATGCAGGATCAGGTGGCCAAAGAGCCTCTTCTGCGCACTCATAAAGTACCGAAACCAGATGCCCTGGCCGGAGTGCACGTCAAATAATACGGTTCACTCAACTTTTTTACCACAGAACGATCAATGAGCGATACCACCATCACCAAAGCAAAGGAACTGGCCGAAAAACTGAAAGCCCAATTCGGTGATTTGCTGTCCGAAATCAAGGAATTTCGCGGCGAATACACGCTGGTGGTTCTGGACAAGGCACGCATTGCCGATGTATGCGCTTACGCCAAGGAAACGCTGGGGTTTGACGGTCTGACCGATTTATCCAGTGTGGATCACTACGGGGACGAGCCCCGTTTTTCAGTGGTCTATGAACTTTACGGACACACGCACAACGCCTATCTGCGACTTAAACTTCAGGTTTGCGAAGAAGATTGCGAGGTCCCGACCGTGACCAATGTCTGGCGGACTGCCGACTGGCACGAGCGTGAAGTTTACGACATGATGGGTATCCGGTTCAAGGATCATCCGGATCTGCGTCGCATCATCATGTGGGAAGGCTACCCTTATTTCCCATTAAGAAAAGATTTTCCCCTGGAAGGCAAGGAAACCGATATGCCGGATGTCGCCTTCTCACGCAAGGCTCCCATGGAGGGTGGACCTTTTGTAACAAGTCCCGGGATGACCACCACGTCGGAACGTGAGCCGAGATCACGCACGGTGGAAACCGATTAATTCAGGTGCGATGCCCGAAAGCGGAAGAATCGGCCCCCCCGGGAATGATTCAGTGCAGAAACCGCGGAGAGCAGGCACCGACCAAACGCAGCATTTAAACCAAAGAAAAAGAAAACACATGGCGCCAGAAGTCAAAGACCTGGAAATCAAGGATACCGTCGGCAAAACGCTGGATGGTCTGGAATCCAGCGCAATCGACGAACAGGACGAATTGCAGGGCGATAAACTCGTTCTCAATATGGGGCCTTCGCATCCTTCCACCCACGGCGTGCTCCGCATCGTGCTGGAACTCGACGGCGAAGTGATCACCAAAGCCATGCCCGACGTCGGCTACCTTCACCGCGGTGATGAAAAAATCGCGGAGAACATGACCTACAACCAATTCGTTCCCTATACCGACCGATTGGATTACCTGGCTCCGCTTGCCAACAATGTCGCTTACATCCTGGCAGTTGAAAAATTGATGGGTATTCAGGATCAATTGCCTGAACGTTGTCAGTATATCCGCGTGATCTGCTGTGAATTGGCCCGCATCTCAGCTCACTTGCTTGGGTTGGGAGCGTTTGCGATGGATGTGGGAGCCTTGACCGTTTTCCTGCACACCTTCACGGAACGCGAAAAAGTTTACAATCTGTGCGAATCCCTGACGGGCGCACGCTTTACAACTTCTTTCACGCGTGTAGGAGGCATTGCCCGCGATTTGCCGGACGGCTGGATCGACCAATGCCGCAAGTTCCTGGATGAAGTCGAAGTCAACTTTGACGAAACCGAACAGCTGCTGACACGCAACAGGATTTTCGTCGATCGCACCCAGGGAGTGGGCGTTTTGCCAAAAGAAGTCGCCATCGACTACGGCGTGACCGGCCCCAATCTGCGGGGCTCCGGAGTTGAACACGATCTGCGCAAAACCAACCCTTATCTGGTTTATTCCGAACTCGACTTTGACATTCCAGTCGGCACCGCGGGCGATTCTTATGATCGTTACCTGGTGCGCATGGAAGAAATGAGACAAAGCGCACGCATCATACGCCAATGCCTGGACAAATTGCCTGGAGGTCCGGTAAACGTGGAGGATGGTAAAACCTTTCTTCCCCCCAAAGACAAAGTGCTCAGCAGCATGGAAGAATTGATTCATCAATTCATGCTGGTAACCCAGGGTGTCAATGTGCCCCCGGGAGAAGTTTATTTCGGAGCGGAAAACCCCAAGGGTGAACTTGGTTTTTACATTCATAGCACCGGAGGAGGAACACCAAACCGTTTAAAGATCCGAGGGCCCTCTTTTGTGAACCTGAGTGTCCTCCCTTATATCCTCAAAGGGAGCATGATGAGCGATACGGTGGCCATTCTTGGTTCCATTGACTTTGTTATGGGAGAAAGTGACCGATGAGCCTGAACGTACCACAAACACTGGAAGCCGAGATCGACGAACTGATCACGCATTATCCGGAGAAACGAAGCGCCTCCGTCATGCTGCTGCATGCGATACAGGAGCACTTCGGTTATGTGTCGAAGGAAGCCATTGAGTGGATCGCCTCCAAACTGGAGTTGAAACCGATCAATGTGTATGAACTGGTCACCTTTTATCCGATGTTCCGGCAGGAACCCGCTGGAAAGTACGTGGTGAAAGTCTGCCGCACCTTGAGTTGTGCGCTTGGAGGTTCCGGCAAATTACACGGTCACATTTGTTCCAAACTGGGATTGGACAGCAGGAAGCACGGGTTACAGACCGCATCGGACGGCAAATTCTCGGTGGAGTTTGTGGAATGCCTGGCCAGTTGTGGCACCGCGCCGGTGATGATGATCAATGATGATTTTTACGAAGGCGTCAGCCACGAAAGAGCTGACGAGATCATGGGCAAATGCCAATAAAGCGAATGAAATCGGGCTTTGTGAAACAAGTTGATGGAAGAGGTGGCTGCCGGACATGGATTCGAACCATGACAAGCAGATTCAGAGACTGCTGTGCTACCGTTACACCATCCGGCAAATAGACCAAGGCGCGAGAACATAGCAAAAGCAATTTAAGAGTCAAGCAAGCAGAACGGATTTCAATGCCAGAAGAATTTCGACTCATTTTGAAAAAGGCGGACGAGCCCGGTTACACACCGGACATCGACTGCTATATGTCGCACGGCGGATATGAATCGTTGAAGAAAGCCTTGGCGATCCAGCCCAAAGAAATCGAGGACGGCAAGACCAAAACGCCTCAGGAACAGATCCGAGACGAGGTCATGACCAGCGGACTGCGCGGTCGTGGGGGCGCCGGTTTTTCCTGTGGTCTTAAATGGTCCTTCGTGGATCGCCGCAGTGGCAAGCCTATTTACCTGATCTGCAACGCGGACGAATCCGAACCCGGCACCTTCAAGGATCGCCAGATCATTCACAAAGATCCGCATCAATTGGTCGAAGGCATGATCATCAGCGCCTTCGCCAATGATGTGAACCTTGCCTATATTTACATCCGGGGGGAATTCCCCAACGGAGCCAAGCTGCTGAACAAGGCTTTGAACGAAGCCCGCGAAAAAGGATTCCTGGGCAAAAACATTCTCGGCAGCGGATTCGACCTGGAAATCCATGTCCATCGCGGAGCAGGTGCCTATATCTGTGGTGAAGAAACAGGATTGATCGAATCTTTAGAAGGCAAACGCGCTTACCCACGCATCAAACCCCCGTTCTTTCCTGCGGTGCTGGGGCTTTACATGTGTCCCACAATTGTCAACAACGTGGAGACACTCTGCGCAGTGCGTCACATTATTGAAATGGGCGGCGCCGAATACGCCAAGCTCGGCACCCCGCGCAACACGGGAACCCGCATCGTCAGTCTGAGCGGTCAGGTCAAGAAGCCCGGCTACTACGAAATCGAGGTAGGCAAGGTCACTTTGGGTGAACTCATCTTCCACGAAAACTTCGGTGGAGGTCTGCGGGAAGGACGTTCCCTGAAAGCCGTTATCCCGGGTGGATCATCCGCCAAGGTGTTGAAGGCCGGTGAAAAATTTAACATGAAACGTCCGAACAAGGACGGTGAGATGGAATCGGTCGAAGTCGACATGCTCGACATTCCCTATGACTTCGACTCCCTCATGGCCGCCGGCACCATGTCCGGTTCAAGTGCCATTATCGTGATGGACGACAGTGTGGACATCGTGGATGTGCTGGCCAACGTGTCCGCCTTCTATGCGCATGAAAGCTGTGGTCAGTGCACGCCTTGTCGCGAAGGATCCCTCTGGATGAGCAAGGCTTTGAATCGATTGACATCCGGCAAGGGACGCAAGGAAGATGCGGAATACCTCACGCACATCGCCACCAACATTCAAGGGCGTACCATTTGCGCCTTTGGAGAAGCCAGTTCCTGGCCGGTGCTGAGTTTTGTGAAGAAATTCAAAGACGAATTTGAAGCCAAAGGCGCGGCGGTACAGCCGGCTGAAGGCGAACCCAACAAGGAAGGCGCGGCAACCGCAGCGAAATAACTCCACCATGGCTACCGAAACGACAAAAGCTGAATCAAAACCTGTCGAGACCGTCACCGTCAAGGTAGATGGCGTGACTGTGGAGGTCCCCAAGACGACGCCCGACTGGCAGGGCAACCCGGTGCCCACCACGATCCTGCAGGCCTGCAAGCAGGTCGGGAAGGAAATCCCGCACTATTGTTACCATCCCAAGCTGCCGGTTTCCGGCAACTGCCGCATGTGCCTGGTGGAAATCGGCATGCCGGCGATGGGACGCGATCGCAAGCCCATTTTAAACGAAGACGGCACCCCTAAAATTCAAAAGGGAGTGCTACCCTACGATCCTTCCCTGCCCCGCGGGGCCATTGCTTGCGCGACCCCGGTGGCGCCGAACATGGAAATCCACACACATTCCGACAACACCAAGATGATGCGGGAAGCGGTGCTGGAATCCCTGTTGATCAATCATCCGCTCGACTGTCCGATCTGCGATCAGGCCGGCGAATGCAAACTGCAGGAATACTCCATGGAACACGGACAGGCCAAAAGCCAGTTCGCGGAAACCAAAGTTGCCAAACCCAAACAGGTCGACCTCGGACCCCGCATCATGCTGGATGCCGAACGTTGCGTGCTCTGCACCCGTTGCATCCGTTTCAGCCGTGACATTGTCAATGATGATGCCCTTGGCATTGTTGAGCGCGGCAGTTATAATTCCATCGCCACCTTCCCGGGTTCCAGGTTTGAAAACAATTACACCCTGAACACCGTCGACATTTGTCCGGTGGGAGCTCTGACGTCCAAAGATTTCCGGTTCCAGATGCGTGTCTGGTTCATGAAGGAGGCCAAATCCATCTGCACCAGTTGTTCGACCGGATGCAACATCGTCGTCGGCTCACGCGAGAATAAAGTCTATCGTTACGAACCCCGTGACAACGACGCGGTCAATGCCTGTTGGATGTGTGATGAAGGTCGTTTGAACTACAAATGGGTCAATCGCGAAGACCGCCTGACTGACTGCATCATTCGCGAACGCGATGGCAATCAGCGCAAAGTAGAGTGGCCCACCCTCATCAAGGAACTTTCGGAACGTCTGGCAAAAGCGGAGCCCGGCTCGGTCGCCATCATCGCTTCCGCTCGCGCAAGCAATGAAGAACTATACCTGATCAAACTGCTGGCGGATCATTTCCAGGCCATCACGGATTGCATACCGCGTCAGGGTGAATCGGATAATTTCCTGGTTCAGGCAGACAAAAACCCCAACAGCAACGGTGCGCGTGTATTGGGCGTCGCCTTCAGTGAAATGGGGATCCAAATCGCCAGGATCGACGAGGGTATTGAGTCGGGTAAGATCAAAACCTTGCTTTCGTTCGGAGAAAACATCACGCGGGTGGGTATCGATGATGCCATGATCGGCAAGCTGGACCTGCTGGTGGTGAGCGACATCCTGGGCAGCCATGCGGCGGACAAGGCCGATTTCGTGCTGCCGGGTGCGGCCCATCTGGAAAAACGCGGTTCCTTCGTCAATGGCAAGGGCCGTGTCCAGAAGTTCCAGAAAGCCATCGAAGCCCCGGGAAATGCACGTGCTGATTGGGAATGGTTGCGCGAACTCGTGATCAAGATCACCGGCAAACAACCCGCCGACAACCTGCCAGGATTGTTCAATGAAATGAGCGCCAGCGTTTCCGCATTCAATGGCGTTCAATGGAAAGACCTCGGGGATCTGGGAGTGGATATCAATATTTAATCAAGAGCGGAAACACACATATGGACTTTTTGAATGATTCATCTCATTGGGGCACGTTCCTGTTTTTCAGCGCCCTGAAAGTCGTCATGGCCTTTGCGGTGGTGATGCCCATGGTGGCGTATTCCGTCATGCTGGAACGACGCCTGAGCGCCGCCATTCAGGACCGTATCGGCCCGAATCGTGTGGGGCCTTTTGGATTACTGCAACCTCTCGCCGACGGTTTGAAATCCTTCCTTAAGGAAGACTTCACACCCTCGCACGTTCGCAAAGTCTATTTCATCATCGCCCCGGCGGTATCCATGATCCCTGCGTTTCTTACGATTGCGGTGATTCCGTTCGGATCGGTGATGGGTACCCAGGCAATGGTTATTGCCAACCTGAATGTCGGCATTCTTTACACGTTCAGTGTGGTATCGCTCGGTGTTTACGGCATCGTGCTGGCCGGATGGGCTTCCAATTCCAAGTATCCGTTTCTGGGTGGCATCCGAGCCAGTGCTCAGATGATTTCTTATGAAATCGCCATGGGAATGGCAGCGGTACCGGTATTCATGCTCGTGGGTGATTTAAACCTCGGCAAAGTGATCGAGTATCAGGCGAACGGCGCCTGGTTGGTGTTCAAGCAGCCGATCGCATTCGTCATTTTCCTGGTGGCCGCATTTGCAGAAACAAATCGTCTGCCCTTCGATCTTCCGGAATCGGAGACCGAATTGGTGTCCGGCTACAACACCGAATACAGTTCTATGAAATTCGCCCTGTTCTTCATGGGCGAATACGCAGCCATGATCGCGGTGTCGGCCTTGATGGTGACCTTGTTCTTCGGCGGTTGGACGTTACCGTTCTTCGGCTTGAACGAAGCCGCCACGAGCATCGCCGGCGGCATTGCCCACATCCTGGTATTTCTGGGCAAAGTGGCCTGTTTTATGGTTTTCTTTATCTGGATTCGCTGGATGATCCCACGATTCCGCTATGATCAACTGATGGATCTGGGTTGGCGGCGATTCCTGCCGCTGGCACTGGCCAACATCATCATCACCGCAGCCATTCTGTGGATGCAACACCTGTAATCGAGGAGAAGAAACGCATGAAAATAAAACGCACTCCCCTCACCTGGTTCGAAAAACTTTACATTCCCACCCTTATCAGTGGGTTCAAGGTCACCGTATCACATCTCTTCCGCAAGAAGGTGACCATGCAGTATCCGGAAGAAAAATGGACCGTACCGGAAGGCTACCGGGGCGCACCTTACCTGGTGAAAGATTCCAAGGACCGCACGAAGTGTGTATCTTGCCAACTCTGCGAATTCGTCTGTCCGCCCAAAGCGATCAAGATCACACCTCCCGGACCGGAGGTCAATGCAGCCCGGGGCAACATTGAGAAGGAACCAAAAGAATTTGAAATCAACATGCTCCGTTGCATCTTCTGCGGCTACTGCCAGGAAGTATGCCCGGAGGAAGCCATCTTCCTGCAAAAGGATTATTCGCTGACCGGTGAATCGCGGGAGGAAATGATTTACAACAAGACCAAGTTGCTGGAACTCGGCGGTGTTCGGGACAGCGACGTGAAAAAGTGGGACAAAAAAGCGGAGGACGCAGCAGCCCAGAGCGGCCACTGATCCATCGTCAAGAAAAGGAATACGAACCCATTCGGTCTTGAGAAACAACGAATGCAGGCAACGCTCAAGCGACCTGCGATAAGACAAACGAATCCATGCAAGAATTGTTGTTTTACATTTTTTCGGCGCTGACACTGATTTGCGGCTTTTTGGTCGTCGCCAATCCGTTCACCCGCAACCCCGTAACCAGCGCCATGTTCCTGGTCCTGACCATTGTGTCCATGGCCGGACTCTTTGTATTGCTGAACGCCTTCTTCCTGGCCGCCGTACAGGTGATGGTCTACGCAGGCGCGGTCATTGTGCTGTTCCTGTTTGTCATCATGCTGCTTGATGTCAAGGAAGTGGAACGGCAACATTACAACCTCTTCGGCGTCGTGCTCGGATTGCTGGGATTGCTCAGCGTGGGCGGGATGCTGATTAAAGCCATCCTGGCATCGGGAGTCGGCAAAGACCTTCACCCGCACATGGAAGGCACCACCAAGGATCTGGGAATGAAACTGTTTACCGATTACGTGCTGCCTTTTGAAATCATGGGCGTGCTGCTGCTGGTCGGCATGATCGGTGTCATTCTGTTAAGTAAAAAGAATTTGAGATAACAACATGATCGGACTTGAACAATACCTGATCGTCAGCGCGCTGCTGTTCAGCCTTGGAATGATGGGCGTGATTTTGCGGCGCAATCTGATCGTTATTTACATGGGACTGGAATTGATGCTCAACGCGGCAAACCTCGCATTGGTCTCCTTTTCCCGTTTCACCGACACCATCGACGGACAGGTGATGGTCTTTTTCGTCATCACGGTGGCGGCGGCTGAAGTCGCCGTTGGGTTGGCCTTGATCGTGGCCCTCTACCGTAAACGTCAAACAACCGAGGTTGGCGATCTGACCTCATTGAAACTGTAATCCCTGGATTTTTTCGAACATGACTGGAGCATTTAGTCTGGCCTGGATCGTTCTGCTGTTACCGTTGGTATCGGCCGCTCTGATCACGCTCTTCACCCTGAAAAACGACAAGCTCAGCGCGAAGATCTCGATCGGCGCCGTCATTGGCGGTTTCGTGCTCAGCCTTCTCATTTTCCTGACCGGAGGCACCTCCGGAGAACACAACATCACCTGGATCTCGATCGGTGATTTTCAGGCCACTTTGGGCGTTCGAATTGATGCGCTGAGCAGCTTGATGTTGCTGGTCGTGACGGGCGTGGGGTCCTTGATCCACTGGTATTCGCAGGGATACATGAAAGGCGATCGTTCCTACAGCCGTTATTTTGCCTGTTTGAGCATGTTTACCTTTTCGATGCTGGGCATTGTGCTGGCTTCGAATTTCATGCAGATGTTCATCTTCTGGGAATTGGTGGGTGTTTCGAGTTACCTGCTGATCGGTTTCTGGTATGAACGTCCTGCGGCAGCCGACGCTTCCAAGAAAGCTTTTTTAACCAATCGTATCGGTGACTTCGGATTCATCCTCGGCATCATCATGGTCTGGGCGGCTGCCGGATCGTTGAATTTCACGGAACTGCAGGGAATCTTTGGAGCCAACCCGGAAGTCCTTGGGGCGACCGCCGGCCTCGCCGGAGTGTTGCTTTTCTGTGGTGCGATGGGTAAGTCGGCTCAGTTTCCGTTGCACGTCTGGCTACCGGATGCCATGGAAGGTCCGACTCCGGTCAGTGCTTTGATCCATGCCGCGACCATGGTGGCCGCCGGCGTGTTCATGCTCTGCCGCATTTTCTTTCTGCTCAGCCCGGACGCGCTCATGGTCATTGCATGGATTGGCGGGATCACGGCTTTGATGGCGGCGGTCATCGCACTCCAGCAAAACGATATCAAACGCATCCTCGCCTACTCCACCCTGTCCCAATTGGGTTATATGGTAATGGCGGTGGGTTTGCATGCGCCCGGAGCGGCGATGTTTCATCTGACCACACACGCCTTTTTCAAAGCCATGCTGTTCCTCGGCGCCGGCTCAGTGATTCACGCACTGCATCACGAACAGGACATCTGGAAGATGGGCGGACTGAAAGAGAAGATGCCCGCTACTTATAAGACTTTTTTGATTGGCACCCTGGCACTCTGCGGTGTGTTTCCTTTGAGCGGATTCTTCAGTAAGGACGGTATCCTGGCAGCGGCAGCGGATTTCCGCCACCACGGGAACATGGTGTTGTTTGCATTCGGAGTATTGGCAGCTGTCCTCACGACACTCTACATGGCACGCCTGGTCTTGGTAGCCTTCCACGGTTCCAACCGTTCGGACTCCGCGTCGCATGCCCATGAGTCTCCCTCGGTGATGACCGGCCCTCTTTGGATCCTGCTGATCCCATCCATCATTTCTGGCTGGCTTCCAATCGAATCTTTTGTCAACAGCGGTATCGGCATCGAGCACGCAGGGGGCCATACCGAAGCCCCACTGGCGATGGCTTTCAGTACTCTGGCTCTTTTGATAGGTGGAAGCGTTGCCTGGGCGCTTTACGGCAAGCAACGTGAAACGGATCCCATCGCCGACAATCTGCACGGTCTTTCCACCGCATTGAAGAACCGGTTGTATTTCGACGAAATATTCAGCGGATTGATTTTCATCACCCATGAAGCCATTTCCAAACTTGCGGGCTGGCTGGATCGTGCGGTTCTGGGTGGTTTTGTTGTCAAAGGACTTTACAACGTGGTGGATGTGCTTGGACGTGGCATCCGCCTGTTCCAAACCGGCAGCATCCAGACCTACGCCTTCCTGTTCGTGCTGGGTGTGGCGTTTGTGCTCTATTTCGTGATTGGAGGAATCCTGTAAAAGATCATGTCTATTTTAACATTCATACTAGCTTTACCACTACTCGGTGCGGGCGTGATTGCCCTGATGCCCAAATCGGCCAAGGGTGGCATTCGGACTGTGGCGTTGGCAACCACAGGACTTTCCATGCTCTGCGCCATTCTGGCGTTCCTGACTTTTAACGGGGCTGCCGAAGGTGAAGGAGGTTACAAGTTTTACCAGAAGGTGGCCTGGGTCACTGCGCTGGATATCAATTATCAAGTTGGAGCAGACGGCATCAACATCGGGTTGATCCTGATGGGAGCCATTGTCAGTTTTGCCGCAGTTTGTGTATCGGCCAGCATTCAAGACCGCATCAAGGAGTTTCATTTCCTGATGTTAATCATGATTGGCGGGATTCTGGGTGCATTCATGTCGATTGATATTTTCTTTTTCTACTTCTTCCACGAACTGGCGCTGGTGCCGACCTTCATCATGATCGGGGTTTGGGGACGTGGTGAAGACAAGAACTACGCGACCTATAAAATGACGCTCTATTTGACACTGGGCGCGTTGGTGGCGCTGGCGGGGTTGGTGTTGCTGTATGTTCAGTCCGGCGCCAAGACCTTTGATTTGATTACCCTGACCAATCAACTCCGTGAAAACCCGCTTCATCCGACCTCCCAAACGGCCATCTTCGGGTTCCTGTTGTTCGGATTTGGCATTCTGGTTTCCCTTTGGCCATTTCACACCTGGGCGCCAATTGGATATGGGGCGGCTCCCACCGCCACCGCCATGTTGCATGCGGGAGTGTTGAAGAAATTCGGCATTTACGGTTTGATCCGCATCGCCCTTCCCCTCGCCCCTCAAGGAGCCCAAGCCTGGCTGGAGGTGCTGGCCTGGCTGTGCATGGGGAACATTCTTTTCTGCGGTTGGGTCGCCCTGCGCCAG
>JAQCFT010000505.1 GCA_027619545.1 Verrucomicrobiota bacterium
CAAACATTTCGTTGAAGAGAACTCATCGAACATTCCTGGCCTGCTACGCTTTGGCAAGCGCGGCTGCTTCTTCTATGATGCCATCCTGGAAATCCTCGAAATCCTGCCTAAAAAACATGCTTCCAGACTCGACCAAAGCCATTTGTTCGCTCTAATCTTCCTTTTTGGATCTTATTTGAATTATGACCGATCCCAGATATCGAAAATTGGCTAAGTTGTTGGTAGGGTATTCAACCGAAATCAAGAAGGGCGAAACGGCGCTTCTGGACATGATTGACGTGCCCGACGAGTTCACTGTTGAACTGGCGCGCGAGGTGCGTGATGCAGGAGCGGTTCCTTTGATTGAAACCCGCCACACCCGGGTGACGCGTGAACTTCTGAAGGGTATGACCGAGCGTCAGGCCGTGATGGTTCGTGACCTGGAGATGGCCCGTATGCGCAAGGTGCAGAGTTACATCGCCATTCGTGGCGCGGCCAATACGAGTGAGAACTCTGATGTGCCCAGTGACAAGATGTCTTTGTATTCGCGGACCATGCGTCCTGTCTTGAACTATCGTGTGAACAAAACCCGCTGGTGTGTGTTGCGTTGGCCGACTCCGAGCATGGCGCAGGCCGCCAATATGAGCACGGAAGCGTTTGAGGACTTTTATTTTGATGTCTGCACGCTGGATTACCGCAAGATGGGCAAGGCCATGCAGCCTCTCGAGAAATTGATGGCCAAGACGGACAAGGTGCATTTGAAGGGGCCCGGGACGGACCTGACATTCAGCATCAAGGGGATCGGGGCCAAGGCGTGCAAGGGCGACCGAAACATTCCCGATGGTGAGGTGTTTTCCTGCCCGCTCAAGCATTCGGTCAACGGGGTGATTCAATACAACACGCCGACCGTTTACGCCGGATCACGGTTTGAAAATGTTCGGTTGGAGTTGGAAAACGGCAAAATTGTCAAAGCCACCTGCAACGACACGAAACGCATCAACCAAATCTTCGACACCGATCCCGGTGCTCGATACATCGGGGAGTTCAGCTTGGGGTTGAACCCCAAGATTCTCAACCCGATGAACGATATTCTGTTTGATGAAAAAATTGCAGGCTCCCTGCATTTTACCCCAGGGCAGGCCTATGAGGATTGTGGGAATGGCAACAAATCAGCCGTGCACTGGGACATGGTCTTGATTCAACGTCCGGAATGGGGCGGTGGCGAGGTGTGGTTCGACGGTAAATTAATCCGCAAGGATGGTTTGTTCGTGCCCAAGAACCTTCAGAAGTTGAACCCCAAGAACCTTGCTTAGTCGATATGTCTCAGAACTTGGTGACTTTGGATCTGGAAGGTGTCTTGGTGCCGGAGGTGTGGATCGCATTCGCGGAGAAGACCGGCATCGAGGGGCTCAAGAAAACGACGCGTGATATTCCCGATTATGACGAACTGATGACCGGGCGCTTGAAGCTCCTTGAGGAGAACGGCCTGACCTTGTCGATGATTCAGGATGTGATTGGTACCCTGGAGCCGCTCCCTGGCGCTCGCGAATTTCTGGATACGTTGCGTGAAAAAACACAAGTGATCATTCTTTCGGACACATTCGAGGAGTTCGCACAGCCACTGATGCGTCAGTTGGGGTGGCCGACGATTTTTTGTCATCGCTTGGAAGTGGAGAATGATCGCATTGTGAATTACTGCCTGCGTCAGCCCGACCAGAAACGTAAATCGGTGGCGGCTTTCAAAAGCCTGAACTACCACGTGATTGCATCCGGGGATTCTTATAACGACACCACCATGTTGAGTGAGGCCCATCATGGTATTCTGTTTTGTGCTCCGGACAATGTGAAAGCGGAGTTTCCTCAGTTCCCCGCCGTGGAGACGTATGATGATCTGATGAGCAAGATCACGGAACGATTGCAATAGATAACAAAAAGAAGTCCTCTTGAACGCCGCCCCCACCACAGCATTCAAGAAAAACGTATTTTAACGAACATGGAAGACGCGAAAAAGCCCATCCAACGCAAAACACTGGATGAACGTAATCAAATGACCGACCTGGAGAGGTTGCGTCATTCATGCGCGCACATCATGGCGACGGCCGTGTTGCGCCTCTGGCCTGATGCCAAGCTGGATATTGGCCCGCCTACGGACGAAGGATTTTATTATGACTTCGACCTGGACGGCCACCGGTTCAGTCCCGATGACTTCGAGAACATCGAGGCCGAGATGAAGAAAGTGGTCAAGGAGAACCAGGTGTTTGAGCGACAGACCAAAACCCGTGAGGAAGCGCGTGCTTTTTTTCAGGAACGCGGGCAGAGTTTCAAAGTCGAACGTCTGGCGGATATTCCCGAGGGTGAGGAAATCTCATTCTACCAAAACGGTGAGTTCATCGACCTCTGCGCCGGGCCACATGTGATGCGCACCGGCAATGTCAAAGCCTACAAGTTGCTTCGCGTCGCCGCCACGTATTATCGCGGCAACGAGAAGAACCCTCAGCTCCAGCGTATATACGGAACGGCCTTCCCCAATAAGACGCAGCTTGAAGAATGGCTGACCGCTCAGGAGGAGGCTCGCAAACGGGATCATCGCCGCATCGGAAAAGCGATGCAGTTGTTTACCTTTGATGATGATGTGGGGCCTGGTTTGCCGTTGTGGATGCC
>JAQCFT010000506.1 GCA_027619545.1 Verrucomicrobiota bacterium
CCCAAGGACATGATATTCAACGAAACACCCAGAATATTGAGCGGTGCAAAGGTCACGAAAATGGAAATGGGAATACTGACAGCGATGATGGAAGTCGTGCGCAGATCTCTCAAAAAAACCAACAGAACAACGATCGCCAGGAAGCCGCCCATGATGGCGGTGCTTTTGACTTCATTGATACTGTTGTCGATAAAGATGGAACGATCGGCCACCACCTGAAGTTCGACACCTTCTTCAGCCGCCAACTTCCCGGCGATACTCTTTCGTCTTCCGTCTTTGACGGACCCGACGGCAGCCTTGATGCGTTCAGCCACCTGCACCATGTTGGAATCCGCTTCCTTGTAAACATCGATCTGAACACTCTCCCCACCATTGGTACGGGTCAGCATCTCACGATCGCGTTGTCCATAGACAACCTGGCCAATATCCTTCAAACGGATTTCCTTTCCTTCGCGACGGAGAACAATGGTGTCAGCGATTTCCTCCAAATCCTGATATTCATTGATGGTTCGGATCATGTATTCCGCCTCACCCTCACGAATGCGACCACCCGCGGCATTGATATTTTCCGCTCCGAGCCGATTGATGACCTGGTTGATGGAAAGGTTGGCTCGCTGCAATTGATCGGCATCAACCAGCACGTGAATCTCCTCCTCCAACCCTCCGCGAACCCGGGCAGCGGCCACTCCCTTGATCGGTTCTAGCGCGCGCTTGACCTGAAGTTCGGCGATGCGACGTAATCTCCTTGCGCTGGAAAAATCAATGGTGCCAGTGGCACTTTGATCAATTGAAGCGTCACCCGTCTCATCGGTCAGTCTTGTTGAAAGACTGAGTTCCATCACGGGATCCAATGACGGATCATAATGAAGCAGCAAGGGCTTTTCCGCGCCTCTGGGCAAACGCACGGTGTCCAGCTTCTCGAGCGTGTTTTGGATGGCATCCACCATGGAGGTGCCCCACGTGAACTCCAGCACCACGTCACTCACACCCGCACGACTGATGCTGCTGATTTCATTCAAGCCGCTGACCACGCCCAACTGTTCTTCAATGCGCCGACTGATGTCATTTTCCACTTCTTCAGGCGCCGCGCCGGGGTATTCGGTTCGGACGGTCAAGGTGGGATAACTCATCTCAGGCATCAAGGTCACCGGAAGACGTCCCAGCGAAAAATAGCCGAACACGACCGCGGCAAGAAACACCATCAACACCGCAACAGGACGGTCCGTTGTAAAATTAGGCTGACGGGGTTTCGTCTCCATGGGAAAGAATGACGGCGTTTACTTGGAGGCTTTGGATTTGGCCTTTGACTTGAATGCCTGCTTTGCAAGCGCATCTGCTGATTCCGGTGAAACTGCTTCTGAAGTCTCAGTTATCTTTTCACCCAATTCACGTATCGGCGAGTCTTCTTTGAGCCCCGCCTGACCGGCCACAACAATGATGTCCCCTTCCTTGAACCCGTTCATGGGTTCGATGTTTTCCTTGTCCGCGTTGCGGGGTTCCACTCGTTTTCTTTCGGCGCGGCGAACTCCGTTGGTGTCTGTATAGATGGTAAATGCAAAGGTTTGGTCGACGGAATAGGTGATGGCACGTTTGGGAATCAGGATGGCGTTTTCATTTTCATCCAACACAAGCTCGACATTGACCCACATTCCCGGCGACAAAGCACCACGATTCTTGACTCCCACCACGACTTTCACCGTTCCGGCTTCCGCATCAACCACCGGAGAAATGCGTTTCACGTATCCCTCGAACACGGCATCCCCCAGTGTGCTGGAGATCAATCGAGCCGACATGCCCTGCTTGAGTTTTGGAAGATACTGTTCGGGCACATGAATGACCGCCACCGTGGAATCCAGATCAATGATCTCAAAGATCGGCGTCCCCGTGGTCACCTTGTCTCCCACCTTGACGGTTCGGCTGGTGATCGTCCCCTTGATGGGGGCCTTCACTTCGGTGTATTCGAACTGGCGCTTGGCTTCCTCTTCCGCCAGTTTTGCCTGATCATGAGCAAACCGGGCGTTCACGTATTCCGATTCGCTGATGAGACTTTGGTTGTAGAGCTTCTCAATGCGGTCAAACTCGATCTTCGCCTTATCGGACTGGCTCTTTGCCTGGTTATAATTGGTGCGTTGACTGTCATTCTCCAGCCTCAGAATCACCTGATCTTTCTCCACTAGATCCCCTTCCTCAGCCAACAATTCGATCGCCGGATTCTGAGCTCGCGCCAACACCAGCACCTGTTCCTCGGCCTGCAACGCGGCGGAACGCTCGAGGATCTCCTCAATCTTGCCACGCTTGACCTCGGCCAATTCCACCAACACCGGTTTCACCTTGGCCGCATTCGCCGCCTTGGCCTTGGCTGCTTCCTCTTTTGCTTTATCTTCTTTGTCGGAACCGCAGCCCGATAAGAACATCACCAAAAGCACGGCAAGCAGGCCAAGCCATCGACTTTCATTCCAAATCTTGTTTCTGTTTAAGTTATCTAACATTTTCAAAGCATTACTTCCCATGCCAACGAGGGCGGTAACATTAATTCCTGACCATAATTCAGACCAGAATAAACACAGCGTGATCGGTAGGGATGCGCTGCTGCGCGTCCGCCAACGTGTCCGCATCTCGCCAACGTCATCCCCATATC
>JAQCFT010000507.1 GCA_027619545.1 Verrucomicrobiota bacterium
TGACGAGGTTCAACGATGCCTTGAAACGCGTGGGCGCGTTCTATTTGTTCACTTTGAGATTGATTCCCGTGGTGCCCTTTTTCGTGATCAATCTGGTCATGGGATTGACTCCATTGCCGGTTCGGACGTTCTGGTCGGTGAGCCAGGTGGGGATGCTGCCCGGTACCGCTGTATATGTTTACGCTGGCTCGCAGTTTCCCAGTTTGCAGGCGCTAGCTGAAAAAGGAGCCAAAGGCATTCTCAGTCCGCAATTGATCCTGGCATTCGTCATTCTGGGCTTGTTTCCCCTTGTGGTCAAAAAGGTGATGAATCGCTTCAGTTCACCAAAAGAGTTAACATCCGATCGATCCACACCATGAACCAACCCGAATTTGAAGCCCTCCAACCCATGGACGAACACAATCGTGTGCTTCAATCCATGGTGCATCCGACGGATTACCGCAATCCGGTTCCGTCCGGAAGATACAATCTGGTGGTGATCGGCGCCGGGACCGCCGGACTGGTCGCAGCTTCTGTGGCCGCCGGTCTGGGCGGGAAAGTGGCTCTGATCGAACGTTCCCTGATGGGTGGCGATTGTCTGAATGTCGGGTGTGTTCCGTCCAAAGCGCTCCTCAGTGCTGCACGCAGGGCCGCTGATGTGCGTAGTGCGGGATGCTTCGGGGTGCATGTCGGTTCGGCAGGAGAGCCATCGCAAGAGCAGAAAACGTCCGGCCCGACCAACGATGCCGTGCTTCCGGTGACGGTTGATTTCGCAGCCGTCATGCGCCGCATGCGCCAACTGCGCAGCGGGATCAGTCCGCATGATTCCGTTCAGCGTTTCAGCGACATGGGGATTGATGTTTATCTGGGACAGGCGTCTTTCGTGGATGACACCACGATTGAAGTGGATGGCCAGAGGCTGAGCTTCGCCAAAGCGGTCATCTGCACGGGAGCACGCGCGGCCGCTCCTGACCTGGGTGGACTGGATCAAGTCCCATACCTGACCAACGAAACTCTGTTCTCCCTCACTGAACTTCCTCGAAGATTGGCCGTGTTGGGCGCGGGGCCCATCGGAGCGGAAATGGCTCAGGCATTTGCGCGGTTCGGTTCCGAAGTCAGCTTGATCACGTCCAAGAGAGGACTGTTGCCCAACGAAGACCGTGAAGCAGTTGCCATTGTTCAGCAATCTTTGGAAGAAGATGGCATACGTCTGTTCGGGGGGGCACACGATGTCACGGTTCGATCTTCCGAATCGGGGAGTGTCATCCTGAAGTATGAACATTCCGAACAGGGATACGATCTGGAAGTGGATCAACTCCTGGTGGCTGCCGGACGCAAACCCAATGTGGAAGGATTGGGGCTTGAGAACGCAGGTGTGGCCTACGATGAACAAGGTGTTACGATCAGTGACACCTTTCAAACGAGCAACAAAAACATATTCGCAGCCGGCGACATCTGTTCGCCGCACCAGTTCACCCACGCAGCGGATTTCATGGCGCGCGCGGTCGTGCGCAATGCTTTGTTCAAAGGCAGTATGAAACACAGTTCATTGCTGATCCCCAGATCCACCTACACGGCACCTGAATTGGCCCACATTGGTTTGACACCTCAAGATGCGCATCAGCAGGGAATCGACATCGATACGTTTACTCAACCCATGTCGGGAGTGGATCGAGCGATTCTTGACGGTGAAACGGAGGGTTTTGTGCGGGTGCATGTGAAAAAGGGTAGTGATACGATCCTTGGTGCTACCGTGGTGTCCAGTCATGCTGGTGATATGATTGGCGCCATTTCCCTGGCCATGAGCCAAAAGATCGGGCTGGGTTCCGTGGCCAATGCCATTCATCCATACCCCACCCAGGCCGATGCTTTCCGGAAAGTGGGGGACCTCTATAACCGCACCCGACTTACCCCCTTCGTGGCCAGACTTTTCAAACGCTGGCTGGCCTGGACCCGGAAATAATCGGGGAGCCCCGGCTTTTACCTTTGAACAAGATGAACAAAGTAGCCGCACTTGCAAAAGTGTGGAAAACCAGAAGAACAAAGTAGCCGCACTTGCCAAAGTGTGGAAGACCAGATGAACAAAGTAACCGCACCCGCAATCGCGGGATGGCCCGCCAACGCATCCAATACTTGTCGAAATTAAAGGATAATCGTAGTGGCGTGCATAACCTTGATCCTTCGGGATGTATAAAACTTGCGGGTATGTAAATTCTTGTACCAAACCATTTACTAAACAGAGCACAAAGGTAAACAAATTCTCTGCGTCCTTGGCGTTCTTTGCGCCTTGGCGAGAACAAATGGTTGAGGGATACGGATCCACCTCCAGTAATCTACTTCAGTGATGCGTTGGTCTACGTTGAATGCAGGTTGTAACGAACCTTTGGGTGTTCATGACGTTTTCGATGGCTGGTCGTTTTTATCGCAAAGACGCCAAGGCGCGGAGGCGCAAAGTTTTTTTGAGAGAAATAACAGCGAGTTGGACGGCGCTTGCCCCTCCGTTACAAAATAATCGGAGAACCGGAGGGTCGAGTGCCACCTCGAACCCAAACTTCCCCCTGACAACTCCCCTGACCAAAAAACATGGAACGCGGGAAGCCCGAACTATCCGAAAGCCAACGACATTTCCAATGCAGCGCTGTGGTGGTTCAAGAACTC
>JAQCFT010000074.1 GCA_027619545.1 Verrucomicrobiota bacterium
AAATATCCTGTGCCAAGCGCTATACAAATCACCATCGAAGAGGGCGGTACAAAGGTTAAAATTGAAGGCCCAGACAAACAAGTCGTGGGTCGTGTAGCCGCCGAGCTTCGTAGTTTTTATCCTCCGGAGCCCTATAAAGGCAAGGGAGTGCGCTACAGCGACGAGCAGGTCAAACGTAAGGAAGGTAAGACCGTCCAGTAATTTTAATTGGCAGATCGTCCACGGCAAAATCCGTGTTCAATATATCCATGAAAACAAATTCCCATATAGTAAAGGTTCAGAAGCGCCGTTGGCGCACGCGCAAGAAGGTCGTTGGCACCGGAGAGCGTCCACGTATGAGTGTTCGGTTTACCGGCAAAAACATCTACGTCCAATTTATCGACGATTCCAAAGGGCACACGTTGGCTTCCGTCTCCACTTTGCACAAATCTGTGGAAGGCAGGGAGAGCATGAAAGCGAATGTCGCCAGTGCTGAAAAAATCGGTGCCCAGGCTGCTGAATGCGCCAAATCAGCAGGAATTGAGAAAGTTGTCTTCGATCGCAGTGGAGCCAAATACCACGGGAAAGTGAAAGCCCTGGCCGATGCGGCACGCGAAGGTGGCCTCGTTTTCTAATACAGACAGCATTTTAATATCATAGGAGAGTCATCGTGGCTGAAAATCAAAATCAAAATCAAAATCAGAATTCCAGAGATTCACGTGGATTCGGCGGTCGTGGCGGTAGCGGACGTGGCAACCAACGACGGGGTCGGGGACGGGACAATCAGGACCGTTCAGGTGGTGAAGACAAAGGACCGGAATTGTTCGAAAAGGTTATCTACATCAACCGGTCATCAAAGGTTGTAAAAGGTGGACGACGCTTTAACTTCAGCGCGCTGGTCGTTGTTGGAGATCGTGAAGGTAAGGTCGGACTTGGATTCGGCAAAGCAAGTGAAGTTGCCAGCGCTATCAAAAAGGGAAGCGACAACGCACGGACACAGATGGTAAGTGTTTCACTTCGCAACGACACCATCCCACATGAAGTGAACTCGGTCTTTGATGGAGCCAACATTCTTTTAAAACCTGCCTGTCAGGGAACCGGAGTCATCGCCGGTAAAGTCGTTCGTTCCGTTCTTGATGCAGCTGGTGTTTCCAATGTGTTGTCCAAATCACTTGGTTCCAAAAACGCAGCAAACGTGGCCAAAGCAACTCTTCAGGCTTTGTGCCAACTCAAACTGAAGAAAGATATTTACGCAAAACGCGGAATGGAAATCCGTCCTTCGGCAGCTGCTGCCGTTGAAGCGGCTCCTGCAGAAACAACAGAAGCAGTATAAGGAAATTTCTATGCGACTACATGATTTAAAACCCCAACCTGGTGCCAAGCACCGCAGAAAGCGTCTCGGTCGTGGTGAGGGTAGTGGACTTGGTAAAACCAGTGGACGTGGCCATAAGGGACAACGTGCGCGCTCCGGCGGCAGTGTGCGTGAAGGTTTTGCTGGTGGTCAGATGCCTATCTATCGCCAGTTGCCCAAACGTGGTTTCAACAACGCCGAACACACCATTTATTACATACCCGTCAATGTGGCCGATTTGGAACAGTTTGATGTGGATGCAGTGATTGATGTAGAAACTCTGCAAAAGGCTGGTCTGGCGTCTGGTAAGGGGCAAGGTATCAAAATTCTGGGACATGGTGAACTTAGCAAAAAGTTGACTGTCAAGGTTCAGGCTTTCAGTGCTTCGGCCAAGCAGAAGATTGAGGCTGCCGGTGGCGCCTGCGAAGTTGTGGATCGTATTCCAAAAACGGGCCCGCGTGCTCTTTAATCAATCGATTACCTCATGCTAGCGTCCATTTTTAATACATTCAGCAATTGCTTCAAGATTCCGGAACTCAAATCGAGAATCATTTTCACACTGCTGTTGCTCGCAATTTGTCGACTCATCTCCTTGATCCCGGTGCCGGGATTGGATGGAGCAGCCTTGTCTGAATTCCTGGCTGAAGCGGCTCAAAAGAATAACAACAGCTTGTTGGGAATGTATAGCCTCTTTACCGGAGGTGCTCTTGAGCGTTGTGCCATCGGCTCCCTGGGGATCATGCCTTACATCAGTGCTACTATCATCATACAGTTGATGACTGCAGTGTTACCTGGTTTGAGCAAATTGGTCCGAGAGGAAGGCGGACGTGCAAAGATCATTCAATATGGACGCTATTTAACCGTCATCCTTTGTCTGGGACAGGGATTCGTTATGGCTTTGGGGTGGGAAAAGCCCGAGGTGCTCTTTCCAGGATTTACTGGTGACCTTGTACTCTCGGAATCTCCCATTTGGTACCGGCTGCAGACCGTCATGGTTTTGACTACAGGAACATTGCTTCTTATGTGGATGGGTGAACAAATCACTGAACGGGGTATCGGTAATGGTATTTCACTCGTGATTACCATTGGTATCCTTGCAAGGCTTCCTGATGCCGTCAGCCAGGTATACCGCATGTTTTTCCCTGTCGAAGGTGTGGAGGCTCAGTGGAATCGTGCGCATTTTATTGCCATGTTGGTGATATTTGCAGCTGTTACGGCACTCGTGATCGCTGTGACCCAAGCTCAGCGAAAAATTCCTGTTCAGTATGCACAACGTGCGGTGGGAAGAAAAGTCTACTCTGGTGGAAGTTCCTTCATGCCTTTGCGTGTCAATTATGCCGGTGTTATGCCTATTATCTTTGCTCAGGCTATCTTGATGTTTCCTGACAAGATTTTCTCAACACTGGGTCGTATTACCGAAATTAAAGTCTTTGATGAAATCAGTGCCTTGATCACATACGGAAGCGGGGGGTACATGCTTCTTGAGGGCCTGATGATTCTGTTCTTCTCTTATTTTTGGGTAGCGACACAGTTCAATGAAATTCAGATCGCTGATGATTTGAAGAAATACGGCGGTTACATTCCAGGTGTTCGTCCCGGAACGGCAACAAGTGACTTTTTGCACCGGACGATGAGCAGAATCACTTTTGCAGGCGCCATGTTCCTGACCGGAATTGCAATTATTCCCCTTGTCCTGACTCGGGCGATGAACATTCCTTTCGCCGCAGCTACATTTTTTGGTGGCACCAGTCTGTTGATTACAGTCGGTGTTGTCCTGGATACAATGCGGCAAATGGAATCCCATTTGTTAACCCGTCATTATGACGGTTTCCTCAAAAAGGGAAAGATCAAGGGTCGTTTCTAATAGGGGGATACATACCATTCCCTTCACCTCAATTGTCCAAGGTATCATCAATGATTCGTCCAAAAAACGACAAGGAAATTGAGGGAATGCGTGAAGCCGGTGCTTTGGCAAATGCCGTCCTGCTCGATGTCGCAAAAATAATTCAACCAAGCATTTCTACTCGTGAAATTGATGAGTATGCGGCTCGCCGTATCGAAGAATATGGTGGCAAGTCTGCTTTCCTTGGTTACAGGGGGTATCCTTGCTACACATGTATCTCGGTGAATGAAGAAGTTGTTCATGGGATATCGGGTGGAAGGATTGTGCAGTTTGGAGACATCATCAGTTTGGATGTTGGTGTTGTTTACAATGGATTTATTGGTGATAACGCTTTGACAGTCGCTGCCGGAGGTTGCGATGTCGAGGTGCAGACCTTGATGGATGTGACTGAAAAGTCACTGTATGAAGGAATTTCCAAGGCTGTCGCTGGTAATCGGGTAGTGGATATATCGCGTGCGATACAGAAGCACGTTGAAGCTAATGGTTTTAGTGTTGTAAGGGAATTTGTTGGCCACGGGGTTGGGCGAAAAATGCACGAAGAGCCACAGATTCCTAATTTTGTGGACGGTGGACCATCGCCCAAGCTTAAAGCAGGCATGACCATTGCCATTGAGCCCATGGTTAACATGGGGAGCCCTGATGTTCAGGTTCAACCGGATGGTTGGACTGTGATTACTCGGGATGGAAAGCCTTCGGCTCATTTTGAACATACGGTTCTGGTGACAGAGGGAGAACCTGAAATTTTAACATGCGCGACCCGGATGCATTCCAAAGTCGAGGCATCGTCTTGAGTAAATTGGGCGATGATCGAGTGATCGTTGCGATGCCCAATGGACACCATGCAGTGGGTGTGGTGCCAAAAAAATCAAAATTTAAATTGTCAGAGGTAAAGGTAGGCGATAAAATCGCCATTTTCTTCTCGCCGGCAGATATGGCGAGAGGGACCATTGTAAATGGATAGTAGTGATTTATGAAAGTTAGAGCGTCAGTGAAAAAACTTTGCGAACATTGTCGCATTATTCGCCGAAAAGGTATTGTTCGTGTGATTTGTACCAATCCACGTCATAAACAGCGACAAGGTTGATTGGAAGGTAATAGATTATGGCAAGAATCATGGGTGTAGACATTCCCGGACACAAGCGTATCGATATTGCTCTGCGATATATGTATGGCATTGGTCCGGCCGTTTCCAATGAAATCATCGAAGCGACAGGTATCAATCCGGCCACACGCGCCAAGGATCTGTCGGAAGACCAACTTTCCAAGATCGTACATGCGATTCAGGAAGGTCAATACGTCATCGAAGGTGATTTGCGTCGGGAAATCAGCATGAACCTGAAGCGACTTCAGGCGATCCGTTGTTATCGTGGTATTCGCCACATTCGAGGATTACCTGTTCGCGGGCAGCGCACTTCGACAAATGCACGCTCTCGCAAAGGTCCCCGCAAAACCGTGGGTATCCAACGTAATCCGAATGCAAAATCCGGTATCCATTAAGGTTTTTATCTGAATTAGACTATGGCAGACGAAGAACAACAAAAGGTTGAAGCAACAGAGGCTGAAAATGCCCCTTCAACCGAATCCGCTCCCAAGGCGGAAGCGCCAAAGGCTGAGGCCAAGGCGCCAAAAGAAGTAAAAAGCGGTGACAAGGCCGAACAGGAAGGACCAGCAGCAGCTGAAGCTCCCTCCGCGGCAGAACTTCTTTCGACCGATCTTGGCCCTGCAAAAATCATCAAGGCCAAAGGTTCGAAGAACGTGGTCTCAGGTGTGGCCACTATTTGCGCGACTTTCAACAACACGCTTGTTTCGATCACGGACATGCATGGCAACGTGGTAAGCTGGTCTTCCGCCGGTAAGGTGGGATTCAGGGGATCGCGTAAGAGCACTGCATTTGCTGCTCAACAAGTTGCCCAAGATGCTGGTCGTGCCGCAATGGCTCATGGACTCAAAGAAGTGGAGATCAAGGTCAAAGGACCTGGATCTGGCCGTGAATCCGCTATTCGTGCATTACAGGCCATTGGGCTTGAAATCAACTCCATCAAAGACGTTACCCCGGTCCCGCACAATGGTTGCCGACCAAGGAAGAAACGTCGCGTCTAAAGAACAGGATTTTTAAGTATTATGGCTCGTTATACCGGACCCAAAACGAAGATCAGCCGCCGATTTGGCATGCCCATTTTTGGGCCTTCAAAATATCTAGAACGTCGCAATTACGGACCAGGCATGCATGGCCCTCGCTCGAGGCGCAAAAACACAGAGTATGCTCTGGGTCTGATGGAAAAGCAGAAGTTTCGCTATTTTTACGGCTTGCAGGAAAAGCAGTTTCGCGCCGTTTACGAAACCGCTCGTCGCCGCAAGGGCGTGACAGGCGAAACGATGCTTCAAATCCTCGAAACCCGACTGGATAACGTCGTTTATCAACTCGGTTTCGCCAGCAGCCGTCCTGCTGCCCGTCAAATGGTCAGCCACGGACACGTTCAGGTCAATGGCAAAAAAGTTGATATTTCCAGTTACGCACTTCAGGTAAATGATGTCGTGGAAGTGAAGAACTCCAGTGTTTCCCGCCAAATGGCGACCAAAAATATGGAGTTGTCCACCAGCCGACGAATTCCTGAGTGGTTGCATCTAGATCGCGACTTTTTCAAAGGAGTGGTCATGCGTGTTCCTTCCAGGGATGAAATCCAGCCTATCGGAAACGAACAAACTGTCATCGAATTTTATTCCCGATAACAACTCTGTATTATCAGTTATACGGACTTCTGAATGATCGGGATAACGTTCAGTAGTCAGATTAAAACTGTTACCCATTAAAATATATGCCAGTAAGATTAGGTCGTTTTGAAATGCCCAAGCGGTTGACTAAAGATGAGGATACCGCTACAGACAAATTCGCGAGATTCATTGCGGAGCCATTTGAAACAGGTTACGGACACACTATCGGTAACTCCATTCGCAGGGTGCTTCTTTCTTCGTTGGAAGGAGCAGCTATTACCTCTGTCAAAATTGACGGAGCTATGCATGAGTTTGCCGTCGTAGAAGGTGTTGCGGAGGATGTTACCGACATCGTGCTGAACTTGAAAAAGGTAAAGTTCATCTGTCATTCACGCGATCCTCAGACAGTTTTGCTGAGCGTTAATAAAGAAGGGGCAGTCACAGCAGCTGATATTCAATTGAATCAAAATCTCGAACTCGTCAATCCCGACCAACACATCTGTACGTTGGATAAAAAGAAGAAGTTCGAGATTGAGATGGAGGTCAAAGTAGGTCGTGGTTTTTGTCCTGGTGACGAGAATAAAAAGCCTGATCAAGCCATTGGTGTGATCCCTATTGACTCTATTTTTTCGCCTGTCAGCCGTGTTCGTTATTCTGTGGAAAGCGCCCGTGTTGGCCAGCGCACAGATTACGACAGTTTGATCATGGAAATTACGACAGATGGTCGTATTACTCCTGATGATGCGTTGACTCAGGCTTCCGCTATTTTGCAGCATCACCTCGACGTGTTTGTGGGTTACGACAAAAACGCTGTTGAATTTGAGGAAGTGGTGGATCAAAAGGATGACGAGAAGTCTCGCATGAAGAAACTTCTCAACATGAGCGTCAACGAGATTGAGCTCAGTGTCCGTGCTGCCAACTGCTTGAATAATGCCAACATCACCACAGTGGGCCAACTGGCAATCAAATCAGAGGCCGAAATGTTGAAGTATCGCAACTTCGGCAAAAAGTCTCTCAACGAAATTAAGGACAAGTTGACCGGTTTAGGCCTGTCTCTTGGTATGAACATTGATCCTGCGCTTCTGGATTCCAAAGAAGACTTCAGCGCATTAGAGTAATAAATTTAACAAGCTGTTTACATGAGACATTTAAAACGAAATGCCAAACTCGGCCGCAAAGGCGCTCATCGGAACGCGATGCTGGCGAATATGGTATGCAGTTTGATCAAGCACAAGCGCGTAACAACAACCCTTGCCAAAGCGAAAGCCGTGCGTCCGGTTGTTGAAAAGATGGTGACCCTCGGTAAGAAAGGAACTATCCATCACCGTCGTTTGGCTGTTTCCAGATTGCACCAGGAAGATGCGGTTCAAATTCTTTTCAGTGAAATTGCACCTCAACATCAGGATCGCCCGGGTGGTTACACCCGTATCATCAAATTGATGGATCGTCGAGGCGATGCTGCCCAGATGGCCATTATTGAATTTGTTGAAGAAGGTGATGCCGTTGTAGCTTCCTCAGATGAAGGCGCAGCAAAAGCAGAGGCCGCTCCTGCCAAAACAGATACAGAGGTTGCCCCGGACGCTGATGAGGCCAAGGCTGAAGCTGCCGAGGACGTCCCCGCTGCCGAAGCTGATGCTGATGCGGCTGACAAGGGTAGCTCCGAAGGTCAGGAGAAGAAAGACGCCTGATCTGTTACCAGCAGTTTATTTTTCAACGCCCGTTTCTCAGCTGATGAGAAACGGGTTTTTTTATCGAGTCCTTGCGTCTTTTTTGAATTGAACATGACCATCCAACATGAGTTGGTTTCTTCCCATCGGGTGCACCGCTCGGCCTCGGATGGTTTCATCGATGCTTTCAATGGTTGAAGGATAGTACACATCCACCATCAATTCCACATCGGAAGGGCCATTTGGAATTCCGATGAACGGATTTGCTTCTTTTCGCAAATGTTGGATCACTTGATTTTCTGTTTTACCCCAGAAATTATCCAAAGGTATTTCCTCATCGGCACGGTCAAATCTCCACATCCAATAGCCGGCCAATGGTGCGTTTGTTTCGAATCCCATCGGTTGTACAGATGAAATGGATTTACCCAATGGAGATTTTTTAATGCTTGGGCACATCCATATGTTGGCGGATCCGACATGGTTTGACAGGATGAATCCTGCCCAACCGCTGCGGGGATCGGATGGAGGCCAAGCAGTCCATGGGCGGTAGCCACCAGGTAAGATTTTTTTCAGGTCACGTCTGTCCGGAAAACGTTCATCATGATCCGATCGATACATGCGGAATCCAAGGTCTATTTGGCGCATGTTGGAGACACAGACAATCCGGTTGGCTTTTTTTTTGGCCTGGCTCAACGCCGGAAGGAGCATGCCTGCCAGTATGGCGATGATGGCGATGACCACCAGCAGTTCGATCAGCGTGAAAGCTTTTTTGAACAGATCCATTTGCTTCTTTGGAGTGGGGAGGGAATTTGTCATGGTTTTGGCAGCGCAAAGGCAACATAGGATACGCCTGATTTTGTATTCATTTTTCCGCCACCGCATGCGATGACGACGAATTGTCTTCCGTTTGCTTCATACACGGACGGAGTGGCGTATCCACCTGCCGGCAGTTTTGTTTCCCAGAGCATTTCTCCTGTAGATTTGTCGAAAGCTCTGAATTTTTCGTCTTTGGATGCTCCAATGAATACCAGTCCGCCTGCGGTGACGGCAGGACCACCGTAATTCTCGGTGCCTGTTGGGGATAATCCTCTTGCTCGTAAGTCATCAAACTCACCTAGTGTCACTTGCCAGGCGATACGTCCCGCCTTCAGATCGATGGCGTTAAGTGTGCCCCATGGTGGTTTGATGGCTGGATATCCACTCGAATCCAGGAATCGATTGTATCCGGTGTGCGAATAAGGCTCCTTGCCGTTGTTAGCTGGATTTTCTGACACAGTTGTTTCCTTGGGGGATTGTTTGGTTTCTTCTGGGTTACCCAGAAGAAATAGAGCGATCGCAGTTTTTTCAGGCAATGTGAGGAATCCAAAAGCAGGCATCAGTCCTTTTCCCTGGCTCAATTGGTCGATAATCTGTTGTGCGCTCATTTTTTGTCCGATGTTCAGCAGGGGAGGGTATGTTTTTTGAGGATCTCCTATGCGGTCTATACCGTGGCAGACGGCGCATAGTCTTTGATACAAAAATGCTCCATCGGATTGGTTCGTGGATTGTGATTTATTGCGAATATCAACCATGGTCAGAATCCAGGGCATTTCGTTGGCGTTGACATAAAGAAATTCGTTTTGAGGATCCCATGCGGCACCTCCCCATTCTGCACCCCCGTCAAAACCAGGGAAAATCACCGTGCCAATGTTGCTGGGGGGCACAAATTGACCGCCGCTTCTTACTGAAAGGAGTTTCTCGAGCATTTGATCGTGTGTTTCGGGGGAAAGTGTGGACACGTCTTTTGGTTTGAATGCTTGCCTGGCAAAGGGGGGCGGTGAAGTAGGGATGGGTTGGGTAGGCCAGGCTTGTTCGTCCATCAGGTCGGAGGGGGGGAAGGGGTGTTCTTCGATTGGAAAGATGGGGTTTCCGGTTTCTCGGTGAAACAAAAAGACATGGCCGGATTTCGTGATTTGGGCCACGGCGGGTATTTTTTCATGGTTGATCGTCAATTCCAACAGGTTGGGAGAGGCCGGGAGATCTCTGTCCCACAGATCATGGTGTACTATTTGGTAATGCCAGACTTTCTTTCCCGTTTTGGCATCAATCACCAAAAGGCTGTTCCCATATAAATTTTGTCCGACTCGGTTGCCTCCCCAGAAATCAAACGCAGGCGATCCCGTCGGGCAAAAGACCCAGCCTCTTGATTCATCAACAGCCAGCCCGCTCCAGGCATTGGCGCCTCCAGCGGTTTTCCATGCGTCTTGCGGCCAAGTGTCATGCCCTTCTTCACCCGGATGGGGGATGGTGTGAAATACCCATTTCAGTTCGCCTGTTTCGACATCATAAGCACGGATATATCCCGGTGCCGATGGGCCGGGGCCTTCGTTAACCCTTGTTCCAAGGATCAATACATTTTTGTAAACAGAACCCGGTGTATTGGAGAGGATAAAAAGTTTATCTGCATCTCTTCCCAATCCTTGTCGCAAGTCCACTCGACCTTCCTGGCCGAAAGCACGGATTGGTTTTCCTGTACTTGCATCAAGCGCATAAAGCCAGTGACTGGCGGTGAACAGGATGCGGGATTGTTCCTGGTGGCTCCAGTAAACCACTCCTCGATTGACCCCGATCGGATGGGTGTTCTGAAATGGGTTGAACATCCATTTCTCCTGTCCGGAGGCCGCATCGAGCGCGAACACTTTGAGGGTGGGGGAGGTGCCGTAAAGAATTCCATCTGCAATCAGGGGATTGCATTGGATCTGGGATCTTGTTTTTGTCTCTACGTTTTCCGATGCATATTCCCAGGCTTTGGTCAGTTGTCCCACATTTCCGCGATGGATTTGCTTGAGGGGGGAGTATTGTGAATTGGCCGGGTCACTGCCGAAATGGCGCCACTCGCTGGTTGCTCCCAGTGAACGGAGCGCCCCAGTGCCGGTGGGAAAAAGCATCACGGCGAGCGACCATTTCAAGACCGGTACCAAAGATTGGATCAAATGGGATCGTGTCACGGGGGCAGTATAGGCATTGGTAAGGAAAAGAAAAGGCGAAGATCGATGCCCTTACTTGAAGTTCTTCAAAATAATCACTTGTCACCTTGAGCTGTTTGAATTACTACATTTCTTCCTGCGTTTGCCTGGTCGGCAAACATCAAGGCACGCCAGAGTAGCTCAGTGGTAGAGCAGAGGACTCATAAGCCTTTGGTCGGGGGTTCAAATCCCTCCTCTGGCACCATTTTATCAAGGTTTCTTCCAGATTTTCTCCGTCCTTTCCTTGGGGAACATCTCTGGTTTCAAGTCCGGTTGACAATCATAGTGGAATTCCTGATGGATAAACCTTTCTTCACACTGAGGAATTTCCTTTTACTATTGCTTTCTGCCCTTATCGTTTTGCCCGGATGAAAGTGCTGGTTACTGGTTCAAGTGGATTGATCGGATCCGAGGCTGTCAGGCTGTTGGATCGATCCGGGCATGTGATTGTTGGGATCGACAATAACATGCGGCGTGAATTCTTTGGCCCGGGCGGTGACACGACATGGGTGCTTGAACGTTTGCGAAACACGACTCGATCCTTTACCCATCATTCTCTGGACATTCGTGATCGGGAAAAGGTGTTGGATTTGTTTAAGTCGGAGCGGTTTGACCTGATCATTCACTGTGCAGCTCAGCCTTCTCATGACAAGGCGAAGGACATTCCATTCATCGATTTCGATGTCAATGCTGTCGGAACGCTCAATCTTCTGGAAGCGACACGTCAAACCCAGCCTGAGTCGGTGTTCGTATTCATGTCGACCAACAAGGTTTACGGGGATGCTCCCAACGAGATTCCGCTCAAGGAACTTTCCAAACGGTGGGATTATGCAAACGAATCGGATTTTCACGGAGTCAGTGAATCTTGTCGCATTGATCGAACCATGCACAGCCTGTTTGGAGCGAGCAAAACGGCTGCGGATGTGATGGCTCAGGAGTATGGCCGCTATTTCGGCATGAATGTCGGAGTGTTTCGTGGAGGATGCCTGACGGGGGAACACCATTCTGGGGTTCAATTGCATGGTTTCCTTTCCTACCTGGTCAAAGTCGCCAAAGCGGGCGAAACGTATTCCATTCTCGGATACAAAGGAAAACAGGTGCGTGATCAGATTCACAGCGAAGATGTTATTAACGCCTTTTTGGCCTTTGCTGCCAACCCGAGGCCCGGGGAAGTCTATAACTTGGGAGGAGGGCGCGGTAACAGCGCTTCGATTCTGGAGTGCGTGGAAAAAATTGAACAACTGCTTGGTCGCGGCGTCGAAACGCGGTATGTGGATGAAAATCGCAAGGGTGATCACATTTGTTACATGTCCGACCTGCGTAAGTTCCAATCTCATTTTCCCAAATGGAAATTGGAATGGTCGCTGGACCGCATTTTGGAGCGAATGATCGATCAAGTGTCCTCATGATCCCGAAAGACCTGAAACGTTTTCACATCCTTGGCACGCCGGTCCGAGCTACTACTTACGAGGAACTGACCGAATTCTGTCAGTCCAAAGTGAAAAGTTCATCCGTGTTCTCGGTTGATTTTACCAATACCCAGATTGTTACCATGCGCAAACTGGACGGACAATTTCGGGAAGCCACATCCAAGGTGGATTATTTCATTCCGGACGGCATGCCCTTGATCTGGTGTTTGAATCTTCAAAAAGCAGGTCTTTCTGACCGGGTGTATGGTCCGACTTTTATGCGCCACTGTGTCACTCATTCCCCGGAGCCTTTTACCCATTACTTTCTGGGGGGATCTGAAGAGTGCCTTGAAAAGCTGGAGGCTTCCTTTCGCAAATGGCAACCAAAGGTAAGGATCATTGGCAAGCATCACGGCTACTTCAAAGAAGGAGACTCCGGGCGGATTGTGGATGAGATCAACGAACTGTCGCCCGACTTCGTCTGGGTGGGCTTGGGGACTCCGAAACAGCAGGCTTGGGTTCATCAACATAAGGACGCCATCAAACGTGGAGCCGTTATGGCAGTCGGATTTGCTTTTGATGTTAATGCGGGAACGAAACCAGATGCGCCGTTGTGGATGCAGCGCAATGGTCTTGGATGGCTCTATCGCCTTTGCAGCGAACCGAGGCGTTTGCTGGGGCGGTATGTTTATTACAACTCCATGTTTTTGTATTTGCTTTTAATAGGGATGATCAACGGCAAGGCCTGGAGTGCATCCGAGGGTAATTAGATTGTGTTATCTCGGGTGTTTTTATTAATATCCTGTCTTTGTATGAGCAGAATGGCGTAAAAGTAGTCCAAGGCATACTAGATCAGTTTTTTCATGGAACACACAAAGACCAGCGATTCGGGTAAGAATATATTTTTGGAGATCCTCAGTGATCTGGGTGAGTTGTGGCAGAAGCTACCCCATAAAACCGTATTTATCGTCGGTTTTGTGGCTTGGATCGTTCTATTTCAATGGCTGGGGAATTCCACCTTTGGATATGTCGATACCACGTCGGTTTACCATTGGATGTATAATTCATACAATGCAAAGCTGTCCGAGGACGGCCATGGAAACTTGATTCCGTTTGCGGTCATTGCTCTGTTGATCTGGAAGCGCAAGGAATTCTTGAAATTCAATTACGAAGCGTGGAACCCCGGGCTTATGCTGGTGGCAGTGGGGCTTCTGTTCCACATTGTCGGATTTATGGCTCAACAAACGCGCCTTTCGGTTCTGGGGATGTTCGTCGGGTTATATGGCTTGATGGGGTATTGCTGGGGGAAGGCCTGGTTGAAAGTGGTCATTTTTCCATATGTGTTATTTCTGTTCTGTGTGCCCATAGGCTCATTGGCTCAGCCTCTGACGTTTCCATTGCGCGTGTTTGTCAGCGCTCTGGCGGTTGGGTTTTCCGATCATGTTCTTCAAATTGATGTCATGCGCCAGGGGACATTCATCACGAACTTCGCCGGAACATTTCGTTACGACGTCGCTCCAGCTTGCAGTGGTATAAACAGTCTGATGACCCTGGTTCCTCTCACTTTGGCGTTTGGGTTTATTGCTTACAAAACAAGTTGGAAACGAGTCCTGCTTGTGTTGTCCTCTATTCCTTTGGCCATTGCTGGTAACACGCTTCGCCTTATTTTAGTGATCATTATAGCAAACCAGTATGGCCAGGAAGCTGGTAAATTATGGGAGCAGAAATTGGGGTTTGTGACTTTCTTGGTCGCCATTTTGGGAGTGTTTATCATGGATATTTGGCTCAAAGAACCTGTTTCAGAGAATGGGAATGACATCCAGCCAGAGGAGGTGGATGCATGATTAAGAAAAATGTCTTCATGCTTGTGAGTCTGCTGATGCTCACTGGCTCTACGGGCGGGTTTCTAAATTACTGGAAAGCTCACCAGACCATGGGAGAACCAGGGGTGAGGTTGCTGGAGCATTCAGGTAGTGATAAACCTCCGGTGTTACTCCCGGATTGGGTGCTGGACTATACGGGAGAAGATTTGCCGGTAAGTGATGTTGAAAAAGACGCTTTGCCTCCGGACACGACGATCACCAAGCGTCGATACAAGCATCCGAACGGGTTCTTTATCGATGTGATGGTTGTGTTAATGGGGTTGGACAGGACCAGTATTCACAAGCCTCAGTATTGCCTGACCGGTGCCGGGTATCATATTCAACAAACCAACGCCAAGGTAATTGAAATCGCCAGGCCGGTGCCATTCAAATTGCCAGTCATGCAGTTGAAATCTACCAAAACCATAGAAGGCAATGAATATAGCGGGTTGCTTTACTACTGGTTCGTAGACGACAAGCATGTGACCAATCAGCATTATGAAAGGATGTGGTTGATGGGTAAGGATCTTTTTACCACAGGTAAGATGCAGCGATGGGCCTATATCACCTTTTCTGCGATCGTCATTCCAGGGCAGGAAGAGGCGGGATTTAAGCACATGGAGTGGTTTATCCAGAATGCCGTGCCGGTATTCCAAAAAACACTTCCGGAAAGCCATGTTGTTGCCAGGACTGAAAACGCCAAATAGCCTTGCATTTGAAGTTTAATCCGTTTTCTCTTACTCCTGAATTCAGGCCCGAATACCCAATTTGAAGTCCTATGCTTAGACGTCAACAGCAGATTCGAAACCATATCCAGCGTCTCCTGGATGCCGCTCTTTTTGCGCTGGGTCTGTGGTCTGCTTATTGGCTTCGAACCAATGAATCGTTAGTTGGTGAATATGGGCTTCGAATGCTGGCTATCTTCGGTGGGACGAAAGAAATTGAATCCTTCGATGAATTCTTGCCATATCTGGTCCTGACTGTGCCCCTTTCGCTTGTTTTGCTTCAGACTCAAGGCTTTTACAGTCGGCCGCTGCTTGCTTCCAGAAAGGTGACGGCATGGCAGTTGTTCAAGGTCTGCACGTTTATCACCCTGGGACTGATGCTGGCAGCCTTCCTCGCCAAGGAGCACTTGGCTCGGTCTGTGTTTATCCTTTTTGGTATCTTCAGTTTTCTGCTGGTGTTTGCTAAGGAGGAAATTCTCCAGCGCTATTTGCTGCATGCTCTCGGGCAGGCGCGGTTAAGGCGTCGCATCATCGTGGTGGGCACGCCGGAGGACGTGAAGCAGGTTCGGGAGGATTTTCACCTGGAGGAAGCGCGTGACATAGAAATTGTGGCGGAGTTGGATGTGAACAAATCCGATCTTTCCACCTTTGTTGACGTCTTGCACACGCATTCTGCAAACGGTGTCTTGCTGGCTACAAAACATACTTATTTCGGTCGCATAGAAAAAGTGATTCAAGCCTGTGAGCTGGAAGGGGTAGAAGTTTGGATGTTTGCCAATTTTTTCAATACACAAATTTCGCGCACCACCCTGGATGAATTATACGGCCGTCCGGTGGTGATCTTCCGATCCACTCCGGATTTTTCATGGCAAGCCGTGGGTAAAATGGCCATCGATTTTACAGGGGCTCTGTTCGCAATCCTGCTCTTCAGTCCCATTCTTATATTTTGCACTCTTGCCATAAGGTTAACGTCTCCTGGCCCGGTGTTTTTCAGGCAGCAGCGGAGCGGTTTGAACGGGCGCCCGTTCACGATGTACAAATTCCGCACCATGGTCACCGATGCCGAACAACGAAAAGATGAATTGCAGGCCTACAACGAGATGGCGGGGCCGGTATTCAAGGTAACGAATGATCCGCGTGTCACACCCATTGGTAAATTTCTTCGCAAGCGCAGCTTTGATGAATTGCCCCAATTGTTCAACGTGCTGATGGGGGAGATGAGTTTGGTGGGGCCAAGGCCGCTTCCGGTGGACGAAACCATGCAATTCGACGAACTGGCACATCGTCGGCGCTTAAGTGTGAAACCAGGTTTAACCTGTCTTTGGCAAATCAGTGGAAGAAATAAGGTGACTGATTTCAAAGAATGGGTCAGACTGGACCTCGAATACATCGACAATTGGTCCTTATGGCTGGATATCAAGATTCTATTGAGAACGATACCCGTTGTGATTGCCGGTGAGGGAGCCAAATGAAAGGACCCCGTAAAGGTGCCTTGAAGGAGTGCGAAACACGCCTTCAGTTATTTTTGAGCAGGTGGAAAGTGGAAGCGGTCAAAGAAACTCAAAGACCTCGCATTGGAAACCAAACAGGGCATCAAAAAATGGGATGA
>JAQCFT010000508.1 GCA_027619545.1 Verrucomicrobiota bacterium
AGGAGGTTTGTCGAGCGGTTCCTTGAATTCCAGTCTCAATTCATTCAATTCCTCAAGAGCCTTGGGTGGGACACCCCTGGATCTGGGAAACAGTGGTTTTGCTCCATCCGGTCTTGGAGGGGGAGGTTTTAGTCCGCTTGCCAGTCCGAGTGCTGCTCCATCGGTGCAGCGTCCTATTTTCTTCGAAATACCCAGAAGGGCCTTCTGATATCAAGGCATCGTAGGCCAGAGCAGGAGAGGCACTTCCGAACCGGCCTCCAGCTCGGAGGATTCCGGGACGGCCACCAGCCCTGAGGATGCTGCCAATGATCCCAGGGCATGAGATGCCTGGTTGGCTCCGGATTTGGTCAATCTGCCTCCGGCGTCGTGGTGCATTCTGAGATAAAGCCTGCGATCCCCAGGATTTTCCAGTTTTTCAGCTAGTAATCCTTGCGTGTAGGTATGTGAAAATGCCTTTTCCCCACCCAGTTTTACCAGCGCCGGATGCACCAGTAGAGTGAAGGTGACGGTGGCAGATACGGGGTTGCCAGGGAGTCCGAAGAGTGGCTTGGATTGGACATTGCCGAACACCAGCGGTTTGCCTGGCTTGATGCGGATACGCCAGAAATCGATGGTTCCTCCAAGGGATTCAATAGCCGGCTTGATAAAATCATAATCACCAACCGAAACCCCTCCGCTGGTTACGATGGCATCGCATTCATCGGCTGCTTTGGACAGGGATGAGCAGGTGGCTTCCAGACTGTCTTCCACAATAGGGTAGACGATTGGGTCGCATCCCGCCCGTTTGACCAGAGATTGGATCAAAACTCGATTGCTTTCATAGATACCTCCATCGGTGAGTGTCGTGCCCGGTTCGCAAAGTTCCGTGCCTGTTGCCAGGATGCCTACTTTGGGTCGACGATGGACCTGACATCGATGTGTTCCTGTTGCCGCAGCCAGAGCGACCTGAAAAGGGGAAAGTCGAATGCCCGGTTCACAAATAAGGGTGCCTTCTTTGATGTCCTCGCCCCGAAACCGAACATTTTCAAAAGGTCGGACCGGATCCAGAACATGAATGGATTCGGGATGTTCATCATCTTGGGCGGTATCCTCTTGCATGACCACGGCGTCAGCTCCGTCCGGCATGGGGGACCCGGTGAAGATGCGAATACAGGTGCCCGAGGTTACCCGGATTTTTGGTGTTGATCCGGCTGGGATTTCACCCAAGCATTTTAATTTGATCGGGTTGGACATGGAAGAAGATTTAACATCGGCGGCCTGCAAAGCGTATCCATCCATGGCCGAATTATCCCACACCGGCAGCGAAATGCCTGCCTTGAGTGCCGAGGAGATGATTCTTCCATCTGCTTCGTTGATGGATATTTCTTCCATTTCCAACGGATTCATTTTGGTCATCATGCGTTCAAGCGCTTCTTCCAGTGTCAGCATCATGGGTGAAATCATAAAGCAGTATCTGGAGGGATGGAAATCCCGAATCAGATTCCAATGACTAAAAAACGGAATTTAATTTGCAAAGTGAGCGTTCATGACGGCAGGTTGGTGTGGTTTAAAATGGTGGAAACGCAAGTTCAGCAGAATGCTTATTATGATCCCGGCAATCAACGGGCACAGCGTGTATGTGACCTGTTCGATCGCATAGCGCGGCGTTACGATTTGATCAATGACGTGCAGAGCGCCGGGTTGCATCGTTTGTGGAAGCGTCGGGTGGTTCAAGAAGCGGGGATTTCCAATGGACAAACCGCTCTCGATGTGTGCTGCGGCACGGGGGATCTGGCCTTTTCCATGGCCCGCAAAGGAGCTCAGGTGACCGGCCTGGATTTCAGTCGGCAGATGTTGAACGTTGCCCGGCAGCGGGGTGCTTTTGTTAACAGGGATCGGTCGGAACATTCCTTTTCTACACCTACATTTGTCGAAGGGGACGCCATGCAGCTACCCTTCGAGGATGCTTCCTTTGATGTGTTGACCATGGCCTACGGGTTGAGGAATTTGAGTGATTGGAGAAAGGGGTTGTCAGAATGTCATCGAGTGCTTCGACCCGGCGGGCGGATGGTGATCCTCGATTTCGGAAAACCACCGAATCCCACCTGGCGTTCCCTGTATTTCAGTTACCTGCGTCTAATTGTGCCGGTCATGGGGTGGAGCCTGGTTGGTGATGCCGAGGCTTATCGTTATATTTTGACATCCCTGCAGCATTTTCCAGCCCAACGTGGCATTGAATCCGAGATGGTCCGGTTGGGTTGCCGACACGTCCGCACACACCTTTTTCTGGGTGGAGTGATGAGTTTGAATATGGCTTCCAAACGCGGGTAATGCATGCTCTCTCAGCGCCTCTCAATCCACAATACGTTTGGGGTGTGTGTAGGCATTGAATCGCTCCTCCCTCAGAAAACCGATGAGTGTTTGTCCATTGGCTTGCGCGAATTCGATGGCCAGGCTTGATGGCGCCGATGCAAATGCAACAGTTGGAATGCCCGCCGCCAGGGCCTTTTGAACGATTTCAAAGGAGGCTCGACTGGTGACAAGAAGGATGGTGTCTTGTAGACGCAATCCTCCCCGAAGCAAGCGGCCTCCGATGACTTTATCCACGGCGTTGTGCCTTCCTACATCTTCCCTGATATC
>JAQCFT010000075.1 GCA_027619545.1 Verrucomicrobiota bacterium
GCTTACGACAACGATGAATCTGGCGAACAATTGACGCACTTCAGGAGAGCTCTGCTACGACCGTCCTGTGTAGTCAAAGGAAATGTTTCAATTGAAGGTTGGTTCGATGCAGGAACTCTTCAAATTCAATCCTCAAGTTGACTACGCTGCGCTTAGAGGACGTATGCGTTTTACATCTTTGTGGATCGCTTTGCTGGCGTTCCATAGATCAACTGCTCGTTGTGCGTTTAGCCAGAATTCAGGGCTATTGCCAAAAAGTCGCGCAAGCCGCAATGCCATCTCTGGACTTATTGATCGCCGTTCCCGTAAAAGTTCGTTGATGGACTGGCGTGACACGCCAATCGCATTCGCCAAACCGGAAACGGAAAGTTCGAAATCCGGCAAATAGTCTTCTCGCAACATCTCTCCTGGATGCGTCGGTCGGCGTTTGATTCCTGTGTTTGCTATTCCCATGGCATCTTTTTTATTAGTGATAATCACAGACTTCTACTTCGTATGCATCACCATCTTTAAATCTGAAACATATCCTCCACTGATCGTTGATGAAAATGGCATGCTGACCCTTTCTATCCCCGGCAAGGGCATGCAGTCGATTTCCTGGAGGGGAACGCAGATCGTCTAATTTGGATGCCAAGTCCACATACTCAAGCTTTCTGCCGGCACGTTTTGCAACATCAGCAGGGAAGCGTTTTGCTTTCCCTGATTCATATAACTCCTTCGTGCGTCGATCAGCAAAGGTTGTGATCACTGCCAAAGTGTAATGTATGGCGTGACAGTGTCAATGTTTCCTTCTTTTGAAAAATAGATTTGCCATTACGGCGCTATCGTCCACGGTCCGTTCACCGTGGGTGCCGTTTCCAGTGGTCCTTCCACCTGGATGAGGATGGTTGTTGGATCTTCTCCAAGGATGATCAGGTTTCGACCACGATAGAATCGGGCAGCCTCTGTGGCTTCGATGGAGAGTGTGCGAATGCTTGGTCCGACGACGGGTTCGTCGCATTCGTCCGGGATGCCGTTTCCGTCCAGATCATCGACAAAGCCCAGGGCAATTTCGTCCGCATCGAGGATGCCGTTCATGTTGCAGTCACCACTGCCGAATGGATCGCATTCGTCCGGTTTCATGTCGTCATTCAGATCATTGGAAAATCCCGATTGAATGTCGCATCGATCCGGAATGCCGTTGCCGTTGCAATCGGCGACCAGACCTTCGGTAATGGCAAGGATGTCGTTGACCCCGTCTCCGTCGCAGTCTTCACCGCTCGGAATGCTTACCATGTATTCGCGAATGCTTTGGGTTTCTCCGTTTGCAAAGGTGGCGACTAGGTGGCCGATGCCGGATGCGTGCGGTTGGAGTTGGATGCTGCGGAACTCGCCGCTTGCTTCATGTGTGATGGGTGTCGGACCGGATATCAGTTCACCATTTTCATTCACCCACGCAGTCAACACTGCCGCTTCGTCCGCTCCTTCGATCCATGCAAGGAGATAGGTGTTGATCCCATCGATTTGTAACGGCAGGACATTGATGTCGTTGCCCGGTGTGAATAGTGTCGTGGATGGCATGGGGGTAAACTGGCCGCTGTCTGCATCCCATTGATGCAGGGTGATCGATTGATCTTCCATGATGCCAGCCGTGATCAGATTTCCCTGATGGCCCTGGTGCACGTCGAAGGGTGAGCGAATGTTTGAAAGAGCGAGACTTGGGGACGACCAAGTCGCTCCATTCCAGTCCAGAGTATAAAGTTCATTGGCAGGATTGGAGACGCTGAGTTTGGCGGCGATTTCATCCACCGCGTTGAGTTCATAATGGACCCATTCACCGTTTGCGAGCGCCAGATCGGGTCCCACCCAGACCCCGTTAATAAAGGACATGGTATGGAGGGAACGGTTCCGACCCAGCGGACCTTCATCTGTGATGAAAAATGCCGCCATGGCACCGGTGCCGATGGATGTCAGGTCCAATTGATAAATGGCGTCTTCGGAGGACATCAATTCCACGGGGGTGCTCCATTGTTGACCGGAAGGATCCGATTGCAGTGATTTCAAAACCGTCGAGGGGTAGGGGGTGAGGATATCGGTGTCTTCCAGTTCGCTCCAGACGACCAACCATGAACCGTCTGCAAGTTGTTCGGAAGCGACGGAGACCATGCCATGGGACCGGGCGAGTTCCTGGGGTGCCTGCCATCCATTGTCAGTCATTTGACTCATCAGGAGGGTCATTTCACCTGTTTCTGGATCGGTGCCGGTGTAGACCAGAGAGGTGCCGTTTCCTGATGAAAAGTCCATGTGACCCGCATCATAGAAATCCTTCACGAGTGTTCCACCCGTGCCGACGAATTGTGACGGCAGGGCGGTCATGGGAGTGATGATGATGGATGAGGTGTTTAATGGAGTTAAATCAAAGGTCGGCACGGAAGCACGTTCGATGTTGAAAGTAAGCAGGTCGTATTGCCAGGATTTGCTGATACTGGTGACGTACAGGTTTAACTTGGCTGAGAAGACAAAACTGATGGCTCCTGTGATTTTCTTGACGAGAGGTTGTCGCCCCAGATCGTTGATATCGATAAACACTCCGTCCACATCCGACTGTCCTTTTGGGGCTCCGAGTTGAACCTTGCCAGATGCAGTGAGTGAATTATTGGCGATGCTTCCCTTGAGTCCCAACGCTACCCGGACGATTAATTTCTTCTCATTGGAGATCTTGGTGTTGTCCTTGATATCGGTGGCCACGTCATTGACCGTGCCAATCATGTTGTATCCGGGCGTGGTGGGGGGCGGATCGTTCCGGCCTGTCGTGGCCCCGAGATCGCGTCCTTTGGGGATGCTGTGCTCGAACTTGACGGTCACCTTGGCACCCGTGGTCACTTCAAAAAATGCTTCCAGGCTGAGTGCGGTATAACCAAAAATATCCTCGATGGCTTCATTGAGTTCCTGAATGGGCTTACCGTATGGCAGCAGTTCGATGACGGGGGTAATATCGACACCGACACCCAGGTCAACGGTTCCCTGAGCTTCGAGGATGCCTGTGGACATGGACAGGCGATTCACGCCGGCGCTTCCTGAGTCAAAGGTCTGGCAGTTGGCGAACTTTGCGGAGATGCTCACCTTGGGCCCGCTGAAATTCACTCGATCACCGACGAGTTCCTTTGCTCGGGCCGCCAGTTTGGGAATGTATTTGTCCTTGGATCTTTCTTTGTCAATTTCGGCTTCATTGGCAAGAACGACCGCAATACATGCCTGATTATCGCCCCCGGAAACCTCAAATTCTGCATCCACTCCCGCACCGCTGATCTTTAAGCCCATATATTTTGCAGCAAGCGACATCGGACCCCGCTGAGGGCTGTCTTCGCCGATGGGGAGTTCGATGCCCAGTACGTATTTGTAGGTTATATAGAGATTGTCTGCCAATAGATCCTCGGTGGGATTGAAGACATACCGGCTTTCGCTATCAGGCGCGGTGTTGATGGGCACCACCCCGATACGTGCTTCTATTTTTCCGGATTGAGCCAGTTTCAGGAATCGATCCCCGAAATTCTTGTTCAGTTCGCCGGTTCCTTGTCTTTGGGTGGTAGCTTGGGCTTCCTCGTCCTCATCCTCTTCAGGAGCACCAACGCTTGGAAGTGTGGATGCGGCTCCGACAACTTCCAGAATGTTGGCAGCCCAACGTGGCATGGTCATCCCTCTCAACGGGGCGGCTTTTTTGGGACCATCGTCGCCGGGGACATCCGGTAGCTCATAATCATGGAATGTCACTCCACCGTTTTTGGAGATCACCACCGCCATGGGTTTGAATTCACCTGCCGGCAGTTCCCAGAGTCGCAGTTTTCCTTCGAACTCATCATCCTCGTTGATATCTCCTTTGAGGGCAATTTTATGAACCACATAATAAGGTTCACCATCTTTCTGTGCGCTGGATATTTCCGCCAGCCATTCCCGTGTCGTGACATAATTCACCGTTGATGGAATGCTTAAATCCCAAACTTGTTCATCGTTCACGCTTGGGTTTTTGAAGAAGCGCTTGTCCACCAGCCAAACCTCTTCGATTTCGTCTCTGACTCTGCTTGTTTGATCAGGTGTGGCTTGTTCGTTTTCGCCCACAAAACCTGGTAATGTCAGCGAATAGCTTTGTGGGTCGGCTGCAACTTTCCAGGTGGCAGTCAGTTTCCCGCGGCTTGCTTCCGGATTCAGACCTACTGAACTCAGGTTGCTGTCGGTAGCTTTGGTAACTCCGGGGATGAACATGCCAAATCGGTTCAATGTAAACTTGGTGACCTCCGGTCCCGGGACTTTGCTCATGGTCAGGTTTTGATCAAGAAAATCCGGTTCGTCGAGATTGGTGGGCGCATATTTGATTCGGAGTGGTTTGTATCCTCTTCGGTTGATGTCCAGAAAAGTGGTCTGAGGAACAAGTCGCGCCACGGAAAATCGACCGTTGGCATCGGTAATGGCATTGCTGATGGGATTGCCATAACGGTTGCGTGCCGCTATGGCGGCGCCGGGAATGTTTTCTCCGTCCTCGCCTTTCAGCGTTCCCGTGATCAACATGGCTCGTTGCATGTTTACGGTAAGCCTGAGCAATCTTGCTTCGGGATCGATCACTTCAACTTTGCTGGGAGGCCAGAAAGCATACGTCCATTGCCCCGGTTTCTGTTCGGCTCCAGAAGGGTAGGGATTTCCCGTGAATGTGGATGTTTCCCCTGCTGGAAGGGTTTGAGGTGGATTCCCGTTGAAGCTTACTGTCACGTTTGGAATCTGGCGATTGGGATCACCTGTGCTGACGGCTCGAATATCCAATTGATAATTCTTCAGATTTCCAACCTGAGTGCTCCCTGCCGAATTTCCCAAATAGATGGGGGAATTTGCCAGGGAGAAATTGTCAAGCGGCCCACCTATGATCGCACGTTCCAGATTTGCCGGGCCCGCCCCACCAACTTTAAACCAACTGGCATTTTGTAGCCAGACAATGTAGTTGCCCTTTGGAATACCTTCCCCAAACGCATAGACGAACACTTTGTTTCGGGTTGCCGAACTCATGAAGAATTCCGGTCGTTGAAGGCCATTGTCTACATATCCGTCGTCTGGCCCATCGTAGCGTGAGCTTTCTATGAACACTTCCCCTTTGTATTTCCAATCTGCTTCGATGTTGAATTGTTCCGTGCAATGGGAAATGCCTGGAAAAAAGTAAGTAGGGGTGAACGGTTCGACTCGGGGCAACACTCCCGGAGCATCCCAGCCCTCGATTGAAAACTGCACGGGGGGAGCGTCGTAATCTTCATGGATGAGTTCCAAGGTGTAGTCGCCGGGCAGCAGATATTTCATCAGGAAAAAATTGTCACTTCGCATGGTTGTTTCCAGAGTGACTGGTCCTGTGACCCGGATGCGGGCACCGGTGGCCAGGAGGTGGTTGTAAGGAAATGTTTGGAGTCCGGTGCCGTCTTCGTTCATTCTGAGAACCTGGTTTCCAAAAGGTTCATTGGTTGTGTTGATTCGTCCGCCTGCATGGATGTAGTGCCGATGCACAAACAGATCCAATTGATAATGGTGGGATGAATCAAACCGCAATCCCGCCTTGTGGTGGCCGAATTCAAAATTGCCGTAAGGCCAGGTGTCGGGATAAGGCCACCCGGATTCCACGGGAGGGATGCCGCCGGTCAAATCTCCGAATTCGACGTTGTGTCCTGCGTAGCCATTCATGGTCGGGATCTTTACCCCATAGATGCCGGGGAGAATGGTGGCGGTGTAATTGCCTGCTTCATCGGTGTCGACGCTCAATACTTTGTGCGTATCGTCCAACTGTTGAATGATTTGGTGTTCGATGAACTCGATGCCATCGTGAGCGATTTGATAAAAGACACGGTTGGGTTCGGAATAACAAGGTTCGAAATCCAGATTGCCATTTGTGTCGGTGGCCCACAGGCGCCCTTGGATGGTGGCCGGAATGGGGTTCAGATCGATGAACACGGTCTCTGTTTTCCCTGGATCCACTTCAGCATAGGTTTCTTGGGGGAAGAATTTGATGTGAAACGCCTCAGGACCTTGTAATGGTCCTGACTGACTTGGAAGGTTTTGGAGTGTTGCTTCGTGCACGACCTGCAGCCAATACCTTCCAGGCATTAAATTTTCGAACAATACTTTGACGAACAATCCATCCTCGTCCAGAGCGGTCATGGCCTCTCGCGTGATGCCTTCAGCACTGGAACCATCCACCCCTCGAAGTACAACGCGGGCGCCTTCCAGAATGTCCGTGTTCTCATAGGGTGAATCAAGGATCACCTCCACTTTGGTGGGCAACAAGTCGAGTGTGGTGCTGATTTTTGCAAAACCACCCGCGGGTTGTTGCCGGATTTCGAATTCCTTGGGTTCATATCCCAGCTTGGCGACGGACAGTTTGTAAGGAATTCCCACCAAATTCGTATAGGCGTGTTTTCCGGCAGTGTCCGTTAACATGGTGGTTTGAGGTAGCACAACACTGTCGAATTGAAAATCGTAACCGGTCATCTGCAGCACCGCATCACGCATCGGTGCGTTTTCCTCCTCATTGACAGGGTTATATCCTTTGACCTCCACTTCCATGCCCGTGCGAATGGGTTTCATGTAAACGCCGGCCATGTGATCCCGAATCAGCCTGAGCTTGTCGCCTGCTATGGGGCCCAGGGACGGATCGGGTGTGTAGACGATATCTTCCCAACCGGTACGTCTCATGGTGAACCGATAGAATCCGTTCTCCAAAAACTGGATGGATCCTTTGCCCAGTTCATTTGCATTCGCCCGGAAAACGCTGTCCGCATTGCCTGAAATGGTTCCGTCCGGCAACCAATATTCGGCTTCGATTTGAGCACCTTCCAACGGTACTATGGTGGCGAGATCATAAACCTCAAAATCCACATCAAAGACGGGCGTGACATTGGCCTGAGTAAGGCGGATGAGTTTGTGGGGTTTGTCAGCTTGATCCTCCTGAATCACGAGGTTTTCCGTGTGTTCCATATAGGAAGAGTGCCGGACCGTCAGTTTGTAGTTTCCCGGTTCCACATCATTGATGCGAAAGAAACCGAAGAGATTGGACCGGGTCTCATACTCCGGTTCGTTGTCGGCAGGTTGCTTGTTCAGCTGGATGATCGCGTCCTCCACCGGTTGACTGGTTCCGTTGCTGACGACCTGGCCAAGATACACCTGCTGGGCTTGTAAGGTTGGAAACGCGAGCGCCATACCGATGAGCATGACGAAAGTGCTGAATGAACGTACGTTGATAAGCTGCATGGTTTTCCTTCTTGTTTGGAGGCAGCTTCTCCATTCACACGCCAACCATCTGATGCATTGATCGGACTTTACGCCCAGCAAAAAGCTTTTTGATTGAATCAAATGACTATGGGAAATTGGTCGTGATCCTCAACAACGTGCCTCCTCTTAACACGATACGACATCATCATGGCGCATTCACATAGAGATTGACAAGTTTAATACACGAAAAGAAATCCCGCGACCCTATGATCCAACATGAGGTATTCGGGTGCTTCGGAATGTTTCACACTGATCCGGCCCTGACACGAAAATGAGCTTAACAGCTGAGTATTTGTTGATTATCCTCAAGGCATGATGCATTCCGATCGATTTCATTTACGCATATTCCAATTGGTATTGGTTCTACTGTTACCGGTTCAAATCACCCAAGGCGCGGATTTGGGGGATTTGAAACCCGTTGAACAATGGGAACCGGTTGCCTCAGGTGTCTGGAGGGCTGAGTTGGGGAAAATGCAGGGAGAAATTCGTTACTCGGACCTTGCGGCCGCTCCTCCCCGGTTGGATGCTTTGAATGAATTGCCGGAAGCGACTTTTCCTTTTGCCGGCGGCTCCGTTGGATATCTGGCTGAGAACGGCCATCAGGTTATGGTGCGTATTCCAACTAGTCCCGATGAAACCTTGTACGGATTTGGATTGCAGTTGGACGGGATCAAACATTCACGAAAGGTCATGACCTTGAACGTGGATCATTGGAGTAAGGGAGGGGGGAGAACGCATGCTCCTGTGCCCTTTTATATCTCAAGTAAAGGGTATGGTGTGTTTTTCAATACGTCCCGGTTGTTAAAGATCTACAATCAGGTTGGTAATCGCAAGGATTCCCTCAACAACCCTTCCGAAGTCGATCGTAATCCTCCCGAGGACGAACCCCAACCCGGTCCATGGCTGGCCCAACCACCCGGAGACTCGGTGGAGGCACAGGTCAACGGTCCGGGACTGGAATTGTTGGTGTTTTCCGGAAGCACCATCCTCGAAGTGGTGCAACGCTATAACCTCTATCATGGCGGGGGAACATTGCCCCCACTTTGGGGATTGGGATTCTGGCATCGTGTACATGCCGAGTTCAACGCAGATCAGGTGCGTCAGGAGCTTGCTGATTTTGAAGAAAAGAATTTTCCTGTGGCTGTGATCGGGTTGGAACCGGGGTGGATGACCAAGTCCTATCCTTGCACCTTCGAGTGGCAGACCAAGCGTTTTCCGGACCCCGAAGGGTTCACCCGTGAGTTGCTGAACAAGGGGATCCGATTAAACCTATGGGAAAACCCCTACATTTCCAAGAACAGCCGTTTGTATGAACGTATGTTTCCACTCTCTGGATCGCATCTGGTTTGGCTGGGGATCGTACCTGATTACACCATGCCGGAAGCAAGGCGTTTGCTGGCCGAGCAACATGGCGAAGATCACATCTCCATCGGGATCAGCGGATATAAAATCGACGAAGTGGACGGATACGATTTCTGGTTGTGGCCGGATCATGCAACGTTTCCATCAGGCGTATCCGGAGAGGCCATGCGTCAATCGTATGGCCTGCTCATGCAGAACATGCTCTACCAGGATCTGTTCAAGCAACGCAATGTCCGCACTTATGGGTTGGTGCGTGCGGCGAATGGTGGCGCTTCGGGGTATCCTTTTGTCATTTACAGTGACGCTTATCGGCACAAGGAATATTTGACCGGTATGGCGACGTCGAGTTTGTGTGGGATTCTTTGGACACCGGAAGCGCGGTCCGCTTCGAATGATCGCGAGTGGTTGAACCGAATGCAGACAACTTGTTTTTCGGCTCTGGCACAATTGAATGCCTGGTCATCCGGTAAGAAACCTTGGAGTTATGATTCCGTGACGGATGCCGTCCGGGAATCGATTCGACTGCGGATGCAATTATTGCCTTACCTTTACACTGCTTTTTCCGATTATTATTTCCAGGGCATTCCGCCCATTCGTGCGATGATCCTCGAACAAGGTTTTGACGGAACGGCGGACCGAATCGTGAAAGGCAAACTCGACAGCGAAACCAATCCATACGCGATGGATCAACGCATTGAAAAGACGGATCAATACATGTTTGGTCCATCCATACTCGTTGCGCCCTTTTACGAAGACCTGGCCACCCAACGAGACGTGCAATTGCCTGCTGGAAACTGGTATGACTTTTATTCGGGCAAACTTGTGGGTAACGGGGAAACGATTTCCGTGTCGGCATCCGATCTGCGGGACAGGATCCCCTTGTTCGTCAAGGACGGAGCGATCATTCCCATGCTCACCCAGCCTGTTGATCGCGCCAAAGAGGCCGTGGGGCATCCACTCGAACTCCGTTGGTACGGTGAAGCACTCGGCCAGGGGCACCTTTACGAAGACGATACTGAGACCTTTGACTACGAAAACGGCCGGTATCGGCGGCGCATTTTCAAGATACGCCATGGATCAGACAATGTTCCATCTCTCGAAATCGAAACAATGGGTCAACCTGACCAAAGCTTGTTCGGAGAGATCAACAGGTTTACTCCCATGAGTCGATGATGTTTTGTTGGCTGGATTTTGAATTCTTAAGAAGTCATGCTGCCGTACGGGTTTTGAAGAGTTTTGGACTATGAATATCTGGAAAATGATTTTCGGTGAGTTGATCCACCGAAAAGGGAATTTTGTTTCTGCCGTCCTTTCGGTGGGTGGGGCCGTTGCCTGTTTGGTTTCGACCCTGACTTTGCTTCGTATTGATCAAGCCCAGACCAACGCATTACTAGCCCAAAAACAGGCCGCCGTTGAAGCGGCTGGATTGCAGTTGGAAGATGCCATGCGGGTGATCACCAAGGGGCTTGGCTTCAATGTGATCATTCTTCCGGAGGATCAGGACCTCAACGAACTGCACCTGGAAGGCAGTTTGACCAGGACCATGCCCGAATCGTTGGTGGAAAAACTGTCCGAATCGGACATTGTCACCGTCAATCACCTGCTGCCCACCATTGTCAAAAAATTGACCTGGCCCGAGCATGAACTTCCCATCCTGGTTTATGGAACCAGAGGGGAAGTGCCCATCATGCATCGTGATCCCAAGAAACCCTTGTTGGATGCAGTTCCTCGTGATCAGATGATTGTTGGTTTTGAGATTGCTCAAAAGCTTGGGCTCAAGGAAGGGGGGCAGACGACGTTGATGGGGACGGAATTCACCATCATCAAAACCCACGGGCAACGCGGCAATCTGGACGACAGCACGGTTTGGCTGAACTTGAAACAGGCGCAGGAAATGTTCGGTTTGCAAAATCTCATCCATGCGATTCAAGCTCTTGAATGTCATTGCGCCGGTGACCGGATCACGGCCATCCGAAAAGAAATTGCGGGTATCCTTCCCGGTACCCAAGTGATAGAACGAGGCCCTCCCGCACTCGCCAGAGCCGAGGCTCGCAACACCGCCAAGGAAACCGCCGAAGCCGCATTGGAACGCGAGAAGGCATCGCGAGCCGCCGTCAGGGCTCAACGTGAGCGTATGGCATCAATGGTGATTCCAGTAGTGCTCGTTGCCAGTGCCATGTGGATCGCCTTTCTCGCATACGGCAATGTGCGCGAACGACGCGGCGAGGTGGGTGTGTTGCGTGCGATCGGGTATACATCAGGCAAGATATCCGGATTGTTTTTGGGCAAGTTTTTGATCGTTGCTTTGGTGGGGGCTTTCATCGGTTATGTGGCGGGTAGTGTTATCGGAGTGGGACTTGGTGAAGGTTACATGAACCTTGGAGCGCTTCAAAACCAGTTCGTCCCAACCGACCTCGCCATTGCTTCCGGCCTCGCGCTGTTCATATCCACCGTTGGCAGTTGGATCCCTGCCATGATGGCCGTCAAACTGGACCCCGCCGAAATCCTGCAACGGGATTAGGGGCGGTTGAATGGTGAATAGTGAATTTAGAATGGTGAATTAGTGGTGAGTGGTGAGGAAAACACCTGAGCGAATCGATCGCCCAACGGAGTGCGGCGTTGTGATCACCGTATTCCAGACCGATCTTACTCAAACCGAATTCTTACGAATTCTTGCTTTTGCGATTCAACTGGTCGTGTGCTGCGATAGATCAGGGTTTCGCGTTGGATTCCCCGGAGCGTGCCAGTGTGGACGATGCGTCCGGGATCACTGTTCCATGTGATGAGGTCCGGGGAGACTTCAACGACGGCTCGAATATCCGTCACCAAAGGATCATGTGTGAATCGAATGGTTAGATAATCACCAGGAGGCTGCATTGTTTCATCAGGTTCGATGCTGAATTGAATGGCTTCTCTCGCATCATTCGGATTCTGGTCGCTGGTTCCCAGATAGCGCTCTACCATGGCAGCCAATCCATCCTGATCAGCATCTATCGAAGTGTTTGTTGCGCCTGGAGTGCCGCCCTTTGTCGAACTGGCTTGCCACGAAGCCGGATCTTGAGGATCCATGTCTCCATGAGTGTTCTTGAGCACCAAGCTGAACCCATCGCCATCAGCCGATTCGGGCCATGGAGCCTTGTCATTGTACCGGAAGGACTGGATCACGATCCCGTCGGCATCCTTCAGAGTGATGGTTTCTCCGTTGTTGGCCAGTGCGGAATCATTTTGAAAAACGCCTGCGAAGGGAATATCGGGATAAGCGAGCGCAAACTGTTCGGCGTTGCGGACCAGGACCAGGCTGCTGTAGGACTCCATGATAGCGTCATCTGCGAAGTCGAAATCAATGCCAGCCGTGAACCGGACGCCTGTGAGGGAAAGTGGTTGGCCAGAAAGATTCAGCAGTTCTATGAATTCCAGCGCTTCCGACAGCGAAGGATGATACATGATTTCTGAAATGATCAGATGATCAGACGTTGCTGGCGCTTCCAAACGAAAGGAGGTTTCCACCAACGCCGACCATTCCCCTTGATGAAAGGCTCGTGTCTTCAGCTGGGCTGATTCGGTCAGGACGAGCGAAGAGTCATAGATCTGAGCGGACGTGTTCATGCTGGAGGCGTCCAGGCGAGAAGCCACGATTCTGGGGGTAATGAGCAGATCACTACTGGTCAGGCTGGTATTGAGTCCGTGGATGGCCAGGATGTTGGTGCCCGCCACCAGCAGGTCCATGTGGGAGGTGATATCAAAAGAGATGAAGGTGGTGGCCTCGTTGTCGGCATGCGAGGTGCGGGCCAGTGAATTCCAGCCGGGGGTTCCGAAAGGCGCGTTCTCCTGTGCGACCCGGACGCCGTTCAGATAGGCGATGAAACCGTCATCATACCGCATTTGCAGTTGGAGGGAGGTCATGGATCTCAACGTTGCCGGATCATCCAGTTCGAATGGAACCCGGATATAGACGCTGCCATTTTGATTCCGCATTTCCCCGACATCCAATCCGATGAATCCTTTGTAGTCGGATGGAGTCGTTTCATATCCCACACCCGTGCGCCCGGTTTTCCAAGCGGTGTTTTCCCGGAAGGAACGTTGGATCCAATCTTCACCCAGACTGTCATCCTGAGGGATGAGTGCGCTGACCGGCGCTCCGTCGTTGAGCAGGATGGTCTGGATCAGTTTCGCTTCCTGCCGCGGGTCGGTGCCGTCGATGGTGTAGTAGATGATGCCTTCCGGAGCGGTGATCTGGATGGGATTGTTGATTGTCAGATGCCCACCCGCAGGTGATATCGTCGGCGCATCGATACCTGGGAAAAGTCCGGCGGATCGCAATTCGTTTACGATGGCGAACTGGCTGGAGGGATCATGCAGTGTCGGGAGGTAATGGTCGAGGATGTTGTCACGTTCCACCAGCCAGGAATCCTCACGCGTGAAATAAATATCCGGTGCATGCGGTGCGGGAGGGTAGTGGTCGTGATCAACGTTGGTGCGCGGGCTCGGTTGTTGAACGGAATTACCGTAGGGCGTGCTGGCCTGGGTGTCGCCCCAGCGGGCCGATTCCGCAACAATTGCCTTGTCGATTTGATTGGCCAGATTGAGGTAACGCTGACGACTTTGGTTCAGACTCAGGGCTCCGTCGTTGAAAAGATGTTTTTGAACACGGTCGGCAAACAAGTTTTTGAATGCGGTGCTTTGCTTCAGTTTTTGGAACACACCCCCTGCGCCATCCGCCTTGAAATATGGATTCCAACTAAACTTGTCCAATGCGATTTCCTGATCCCAGACAAAAAAACGAAAACGCCCGTCACCGGATAAAGAATTTGCCGCTGCGTAACCGTTGTGATGTGGCCAATCTTCCGCGTCCGCATAAAAGTGCAGCAGGAAATAATCGGCGATGTTTTCCACATCCAGATATTCCTGTATCTCGGCATAACCTTCAGGGGTGGAGGCGTCGATGCGCGACATTTGATTCCATCTCGTGCCAGGGCTGCCGAAATCTTCGTTGATTTCCCAATCCTCCTGTTCGCCGCCCAGATGAGAGGCATAGAAATCATCGCCCAATCGTTCGGTCAGGTTATGAAGGCCGAAGTAAAGGCCGTTTACGTAAAGGTGGACAAAGTTACCATAACTCGAAGGTTGACCTAATGCCCGCATAGATTCCTTCATCCATACATCACGCAAGTATTGCGAATCATTCGGGCGATACCGGGAGCTTCCCCAACTGACCAATCCCCAACTGTCGGTAAAACACGCACGCAAGACGAGTTGATTGAAACGTTCGACAGGCGAATCTGGGAACAGAGGGTATTGCAGTTTTGACGCTCCTTGTTCGGATGTGAAAGTGACGCGCAAGGAATGTTTCTGCATGCGCCAGGGGCGTCGGCTGGAGTTTCCGTGCACTTCGATTTTGCAGTTTTCCTGAAATCCCTTGCTTCCGTCCGGCAGGATGTATTCCATCGAGCAGGCCCGTTCAATGCGGCTTTGGGGGATGGCGTAAATACCTCGTCCCGGTTCGATGAATTCGTCCTGATCCATCACGATGGAGACGCTGGGGATATCCAGCAGGGCATGACGTATCCCGTATCCTGGAAGCGTGTTTTCGACGACACGGGGATCCATTTCATAATCGGCGGGCACGATGCCACTGCCCGCGCCGTCGTTGTTGTTGACCTCGCTGTTGGTTCCCCAATTGTCCGGCCAACCATCTGGACGTGCGGGTTGACGGGCGACATCTTCCACGAAGATGTAGGTGTGGGTGTCGACGTTGGTTGAAAGCCAACCGTCGCGATAGGCCATGGCGCGCAGGGTGGTGGTCGTATTGATGGGGATGGGGCCAAGGTAAAGTAAACCGTTGGTCGGCGAGGGTTCGCTTCCGTCCATGGTATAACGAATCTTCGCCTGATCGGATTCAGTGGTGATGGAGAGGTTGAAAGGGGTGTCGTAAAACCCTCGATCCACTGAGAAGCGGGTGTCACCAACCACACCTTCCAGCCCGTTGTCGTTGGCCCGCCCTGGGCTTGGGCGTGTGAAGTAGGCCCATTGTCCCGAGAGATCGTACCCGTATGAGACATCCTCGAGTTGGTGTGGGTATCCGGGATCCAGGACGAATTCGAATGTCCCTCCATCCGGCCTCACCAAGGCCAGGAATTCGCCGGCCACATTCAGGTTGAAGTTGAAGTGGTAATGCCCCCCCGCGTCGCGGTAGTCGGAAGACGTGATGCCGTCCACTTCCGGTGCTCCTCCATATAAAACCACGAAACCTCCCGCAGGAATGCGAATGTCCGGGAAAGTCCATTGAGTCAGGTTATCAGGATCGTCCGTGAGATGGTACCCGCGGAGATCGATCGTTTCTGAAAGTGGATTGTAGAGTTCGATCCAGTCGACCGCGTTTCCGTCACCATCAAAATGGGCGGAACGATTGGAGGCCATGAATTCATTGATGCGCACGGGTTCGACGAATTCTTCTCCATTTCGAACTTCGATTTGAAGAATGGCTTCGAAGGTTTTTCCACTTTCGGAAGTGGACCGAATGCGCAGCGACAACACGGTGCCCTGCGGAACAGCGATGAAGCTTTTGCGTGTGACCAGTCGGTCCTGACGGATTTCAAATGACGCATTATGATCATCACCCTTGCCGGAGACCAATGCATAAGAAAATTCCGATGCGTTGTTCATGCCCAGAGTACTCAGCGTTCCGATTTCACTGCCGACAACATTCGAACGGTAGGCGATGCGCTGGGGTAGATCGATGCCTGTTGGCCCATCGGGAACATCGGTAGGGTCACCCATTTCCATGCCGTTCATCAATACATTGAAATAAGGTCCCGGAGGATTGCCGCTTCTTGCCTCAATGATGGCCTCGCCTTCCGAATCGGCGGTGATTGAGAAGCGGACTCGATGGTCTTGCAAGGTTTGAGGCTCAGGGTCGTTGCCATTGAAAACAAAGGGAGTGCCGTTCCAGGTCGATCGCCTTTCATCGCGACTGGACGTGTCGTATCCCCATACCGTAACGGGGTAGGTGGCGAAGGGGATCAAGCCGCTGATGAGGAGATCGAGTCCTTCGGCGGCTCCCAAGCTGCGTGGCACGTAAACAAAATCGCGCCACATGGCCGCTTCGTCTCCGCCGCCATTGATGGTGCGGCGGTCGCGGGTGTCGAGTGGTTCATTGCCGGCAGGAACCATCTCGAGCGTTATCCCGTTGAAAAAGACCTTGGACCAGGGGATGCCCAGTTCGGTGTCTTCTGCGCTGATGGACTGCCAACCGGATTGAGTCTCGGTCGCGTGATTGATATCAACAAGCAGCGTGGATGCATGACAAACTCCAGGCCATGGTAAAAGGTAGGCCAGGAGCGCGGTCAGGCAGGGGAACCAAGGTTTCCAATTGACTGGATTCAATTTGTTTGAGGCTTTATCCACGCTTTTTGACAGCTGTTTTCATGCCTATTTGTAGGCAATCGCAGCGCTGGCAG
>JAQCFT010000076.1 GCA_027619545.1 Verrucomicrobiota bacterium
GTCAGTCCTTTGACAGATTTTTTGATCAATATGTCTTTCACGGAGGACATCCTGACCTCAGTCTTTCCTATTCTTGGGATTCCAAATTGAAACTGGCAAAAGTTTCCGTGAAACAGAATCAGAAGGTCGGGGATAAAGTCATGCTGTTTGAAATCCCGGCCGCCATTCGTTTCAAAACCAGTGAAGCCGTGATCGACCACCCGATTACCATCCGAGAAAAATCGGAGGATTTTTACATCCCATTACCCGAAGCCCCTGAAGTTGTGCGCTTCGATCCGGAATACACACTTTTGGCCAGGATCAGTTTTTCAAAGCCAACCCCGCTGCTATTGGCTCAACTCAAGGATGAATCGGATGTCATGGGACGAATCTTTGCGGTCAAGGATCTGGAGAAAAACAAATCCCAAAATTCCGTCGACGCATTGAAAGAGCGGCTGAACAATGACCCATTTTACGGAGTTCGACTGGAAGTTGCGGATGTGTTGGGAAGCATGCATACACCTGAATCCCTGTCCGCTTTGTTGGAATCCAGCGATCAGGATGATGCCCGTGTGCGGTATGCCATACAAAACGCCATAACAAGGTTTTATCATCCGGATGCCTATGCGGCTGCGAAACATGTCGTGGAATCAGAATCCAATCCCATGATTGTTAGTCGTTCCCTGAATGCCATAGGAAATTATGGAGATGTAGAAATCCCGGCGTTATTGCTTCGCTTCTTAAACCAACCCTCCTACCGCAATCGCCTGACTGAGGCAGCGATCACTGCGATGGGATCTCAGGATGATGCGGACTATGTCATGCCCATTCTGAACACACTCATGAAGCGCAATCAGGAGTTCACAACGAGAGGTTATTCCAGCGCACTGTCCACCCTGGCCCAACTGAGCCGACATCTGGAAGACAAGTCCATGGTGTTGAGTTTCATCACGGGACATTTGCAGGATCCGAAGAACAATATCCGGCTCGGCGCCATCCGCGCTTTGGCCAAACTGGGAGACTCAAGGGCCATCGTAAAATTGAATGGATGGCTGAGTGCGGATCCGGATTCAGCCGAACACAAAGCGGCACGAAGCACGATTGACACCCTCAATCGACAAAATCAACCCGGCGATGATCTGCGAAACCTGCGCAACAAGATTCAAGAAATGGAATCGAGTCACAAATCCCTCGAAAACCAATTGGCCGATCTAAAAAACAAACTGGAAGCGCTTACCATCCCTGCGGAGCCTTCCAAGGAAGGAAACAAAGAGGAATCCAAGGAAAACTGAACATGGAAAACGATCAGACAAACGGTGGAACGCAACCCAGAGTGGGCATCATCATGGGAAGCGATTCCGACTGGCCCACCATGAAAGCTGCGGCGGAAGTGTGCACGCAATTTGGAATAGAATTTGAGGCACGCGTCGTGTCCGCTCATCGCACTCCGCATGACATGGCGGAATATGGCGACAAAGCCCACGAACGAGGGTTGCAGGTCATCATTGCAGGAGCAGGAGGAGCCGCACATCTCCCGGGCATGGTGGCCAGTCATACGCCGCTCCCCGTTATCGGCGTCCCCGTGCAGAGCAAAGCATTGAATGGTCTCGACTCCCTGCTGTCCATTGTCCAAATGCCAGGAGGCATTCCCGTGGCGACGGTCGCCATTGGAAACGCCAAAAACGGTGGATTACTGGCCATTTCCATCCTGGCTTCACAAGATCCCGGGCTTCAGAAAAAGCTCATGGATTACAAGCAGCAGATGGCAGAAGAGTCTCGCAAGAAAACTGCCAACCTGATCTGAACATTAAACGCTGATTCGAAGGAGCTTGGGATTGCCTTTGCAGAGTTCCCTGGAAATGGGGCCACCACAAGGGACGCTCCCGGGATCCCGACTCGTCGGGATTGGCCATTCGAGGGCTTTGATTCAGGGTTTGCGGCGTTCAATCATGGATTTGACTTCGTCCACATCCAGGCGCTTTACGGGAAGCTCCCATCCAAGAGTGTCCCCGTTGGGTTGAAATCCGTTGCCGTCCACATCCACATAGATGGGATTATGATAGGCACAAGGTTTCCAAGAAGCCTGGGAACTGGTGCCATATCCAATGGATAGATCTTCATTTTCCCCATACGCGACCACCATCAAATGGCTGTCTTCACTGAGTGGAACTTCAATGGTTTGTTCAAAAGCAATAAGCCCTTTCTGAAACATGTCCGGATGTGAAGCGGCAGTATAGTTGAGTGAAGGAACCTTTCGACTGTTCACGAGCACCTGCACCCTATCAATCTTGATCCAGTCAGTGCATTGAACCTTGACTTTCACTCTGATGGAAGTCTGGGCTCGTGTGAACCCTCCGCTGATTTGACCATCCTCCGTTTCCACCTCCAGAAAGGGGCCCGTAGTCATCATCATTCGACCCGCTTTGGCATTACGAACAATTTCCTGCCAGTCAATTTCAGAAGGATTGTCTGTTGAGGATGGCACGTAGCTCCTCCATCCACCGACTCCGTTGCCATGAACCGAATGGGCATCTGAAACGGCAATGCTCCACATCTTGCGTCCCGTATTGAGCAATTGTCGCCAGACAAATTCACGGTGATTTCTGACAATCGGTTGCTTGTTGGCGGCCTCGGCGATGTAATAAGGCGCATCTGCAAGGATGTTCAATCCCCAAACCTCGGCGGCATCCACCATATTTTCGAGCCCTACATACCCCAGGTCAGGGCGCCCGTCACCGTTTCGATCAACAAAATCCGCCACTGTATCAGGGTGATTGAGATGCACCCAGCGTTCTGCCATGGCCCCCTGGAAATCACGTAATACAATGGCATTAAGTCGCGGATCTTTCTGCCACTGCGGGGCACCATGGTCTTGCGTGAAAGGTGTGGGCGTAAATGGAAAGGCATTGAAATGCGCACCGGATCCGGTGAGTTCGAGCCCTGGAACACTTAGCATTTCCTGCGCTAATTCAAGTTTTTCAATATGAGGTGTCCAGTCGTATAAACGATTGTGCTCCGTTGTCGGAACGAACTCCACCTGCTCGACGGCTAGGTTGATGATGCGATCATCAGTCTTGGTGTTGTTGTCTCCGCTTGGAGTCGAGTGATTGTGAAAATCGGTACTAACCCAACCGGTCGTATCCACCAGTCTTGTCAACTGCCCCCCGAACTCCAAAGTGGTTTCAGGCCTAAGCTCAATGATCCTGCGAAGGTGACTGTATTCGATCCCGTGAGTGACGGTGATTTGATATTTTCCGGGCGTCACCTGAACACTGAACGCTCCTTTTTCTGAATGGTATTGATCCACGCATCCATGGGCTCGGTTTGCCGGTCCGAGATTGGGCGTTTTTGTATCGTCCAATCCTTTGAATTGCACCTTGCAGGGAATAGATCGACCATGTGCATCCCGAATGTCAAAATCAATCTTTGCCGGAGCATTCATGGATGCCATCAATGGTGTGGAATCATTGGCTACAATGACAACATTTCTGGTCAGAGGGGATCTGCCACGATCCTGAACCTCCACCTCGTATTCTCCAGCTGGAAGCTGCAATGTAAACCGTCCGTCCTTGTCTGGATATGCGGTCAGAGCCGATTCCCCACGTTTGAGCGTCAGGGATGCCGTGCCAATACCACTGCCAGTCGAATCGCTGACAACACCGGTGAGTGTTCCAGCATCCGATTTTAATGTTGCGAGAAAACCAAATGCCTGGGCTGGCGAAGCACCCACCGCCACGGCCCTGGCCCACTCAACTCGTTGTCCCGGCTCAATGCTGAGAGGTTCATCCCCAGGCATGATGCATCCATCCAAGTCCATCCACGCCGTTGCATATCCGCATTTATCGGCGGGATCAACGGAATCCCAAACGGTGATTCCCGCGACCTTTTTTTTGTCGTTGACGGGTTTCCACTGATCAATGGGATCAAATGCCACAGTTTGGTCTGATTGATTATGCACATGCGTCGAGATGAGCAAACCATGCCAGTCATCTCTCAAACGGTAACGATGAACGATTTCCAATCCATCATTACTCGCAGCGGATACCAACACTTCAATGACAGCCTCCCCTGATTCCCCGGAATCCACCACCCTGACATAAGTTACCGGACCACGCTGATTGGAGGGTGAGAAAACGGTGATTTGATCGTTGTCTGTGCCTCTGAGAGTCAAATCATACAAACAACCAGGACTGACAGCATCCCACCAGCCACCCATATCAGCCTTACGCAAGGGGGCATCACTGGAAATAACCGCTTCGATCAGATTATTCCGCATGAGAAAATCCCCTACAATGCCGTCAGCTTCTTTGCCACCGGGCAGCAAACCAGTTTGCGACTTCCCAATTTCAAGGGCTTCGGGAGAAGCCACAGACGACAGAACACTCAGGAAGAACAGAAAAACCGGAAGAAACGGAGATATATGAACACGCAAAGAGGAAGAAACGAATTTCATGATGAGAAGTATACTGCCCTGCAAAACCCACAAAACCAAGTCAATCCTGTGACAATTTTCTCATATTTAGGAATGGCATCAAGCTTGCGTTCTATCAAATGAGACAGGAACGGATAGTACGAACAAAACATAGCAATGAGGATCAAAGGAGAAAAAGACACAAAACTGTTCCGTCCATTTAGCTAGCCGACAAACCATCTAGCCATCCAAGTTGGACACCCAGCATACAAAAAACGGGGAATCGCACAGGTAGCCGCACCTACCTTCCTCGTCCGCACGCCAACTCGCCGACTTGGAGGCGCGCGCACCGACTCCCATCTCTTCGGAGATGGGAGTTTCTTTAATTAAGCCAAAAGAGGGCAAAGGTGAAACTTTCACCGGGATGATGCCGGAGTGGGTTGCTGGGGCACGATGTCCACCTTGCCTGTTTGAGGATGATAGGTTACCACCATTCCATAAGGAGCAGTCGGTTCCTTGGCTAGCAGTCCCTCTCGAACCAAAACGGACAAACTCTCAGGATTGCGCCCCTCCAGAATCCGGTATTCCTGCAACGCCTTGTTCACCTGGGACAGTTCGAGGGTTTTATTGGCCATCTTGTTTGCGGTATTGACGGCGCCAAGATAATCGACCGGAGCGGTCAAAGGGTTACCGGAAGATTCACTGCTTTCCGCCTGTTTGCTGGTTTCCGGAGAAGTCACTGCTTCATCCTTTTTTCCACAGGCAGCCAACAGAATCAGGCAAAGTAGCGAAAAGATTGATCCGATATGATTCATTTACTGGTCCTCTTTGGCAGGTTCTTCTTGCTGTTTATTGCGGGATCCCCCCAGCTGATTGAACAGTTTGAATGGGTTGACTTGCTGTAAGACCCCGCCTGGGGATTCCTGCTCACCTTCCTTTTTGGGATCACCCGCACCTGCTTCTTCATTCTCTTTCTTACCGGAGTCACCTACCAGGAAATTACCGACACCTTTGAGCGCATTGACCGCGCCCTCTCCCACATTAAGAGGCAATCCGGCAGCTGATTTCATGAGGAGTCCCGAAAGGACAAGTTTGTCGGTCTTGGTTTCTGGTTTGCCGACGGTTCCCTGCAGGCTGACAAAGTCCGGAAGCTTTACAAACGGTGCGTCTTTCGGAGCACTGGATGGAATAAGATTGGATTTCCTGGCAATGGATCGCTCCAGATGAAAAGCGACAGGTAAATTCAACACACTGTTGGTCAGAACATTTGCCAGGGGTATATCCCCTCCTGTGTGCACTTGAAACGCATCAGAAAGCACTTTGGTATCCTTCAAAGAAAGCACCTGGTTTTGAACGCCTACATGGGCTTCCATGCCGGTTATCGGGGCCTTCATCAACTCAGGCAAACGCAGGAGTGCCGTGATGGGGGTCATCAACAATCGAACCGTGGGACTGACCAGTTCAATATTGGCCTCCGAGTATTGCATGGACATGGAGCCGCTCAGATGCTGCTGCAGGGCGGGTTCCGTGAGCCCGGCCCCTGACCAGTCACCTTTGGCTGTCAGCAACCCGCTGACCTTTCCTTTGTTGGCCGGATCAAGGGTATCGGTGAGGGCCTGAACCGGAATGTTCTGAACGTCAAAGTTCATATCATAACCCCAGTCGGGCTTTGTGAAATCCATATGCAAGCTGGCTTGAACAGGTGCGTCGTTCAACTGCATCGAAACCGGTTCGAGATGCAGGGTATTGGTTTGCCAGAGCATTCGCCCTTTGAATGCCTGCAAAGAAAGTTCTCGCATGAACAGCTTTCCGATATCCAACTGGGCATCCAACTCCCCAAGTGGCACATCAAGCGGAGCCGGTTCCGCTGATTGAGACGCGGGCTCCGGGGTTGCGTTTTGCGCCTGCGGAGTGTCCGTGGTCGTCTCAGCATGAGCCGTCAAAAGATCCATGTAAGGCGTCAAATCCATGGAAGCCGAACTGAGGTTCACGGCTGCTTTCGATGCAATACTCGGTTGCATCGGCAGGTGACCGGAAAGTTTCAGGATGTTTCCAGCCTTCGCGGTTGGAGAGAGTTTCAGCGTTCCCTCACGTATGTCAAGTTGGTCAGCGGTCCACCCCAGATCCCAAACCAATTCTGTCATCAACTTGCGAATGTCTTTCGTTTCGGCGTCTTCATATTGTAGATTGGTGATATCGACCTTGCCCTGAAAGGAACTTTCCGCTGCAGGATCCAACTCCAATTCCCCATTCAAATCCATCCCCACATCCTTGAACGGACCTTCGCCGGAATGAACACCCAGAACAGGCTGTAACGCGTGACGATTGATGCCGTTGGACTGAATCTTGAATGCCCCCTTCAAGGAAGCAATGTCCAGATCCCCGCTGAGCCCAATGGATCCACCCAGTTCGTATCCTTCTTTGAAAGCTACCTGAGTATTACCGAGTCGAAATTTGTCTCCTTGCAAGCTGCCATCTGTCCCAAAGTCGACTGAGTACTGTTGAAACTGAAGGCCGGCAAAACTCCCGGTATAATCCGACAAGGCGGTTTGAACATTGCCTGACCATCCGTCTTCCTTTTGCTGCACACGTGCAGTCAATTTCCCGCTGCCTTTTTCCACCACCAATCCATCCACGGGAAGGAACGCGGACAGCAGAGGCAGGTCGCCACTGGCATCAAGTTGTAATTGCATTCCGGGTTTTTCAATATGGTAAGCGCCCGACCCTGAAGCGGAAGCAACCACCTCTTCAGAACCGTTGACCCATTCCATTTGAATCTGATCCAATATCAGCCTCGCAAAGTCTTGAATGGTAAAACCTGTTTCCACTTTGACTCGATGATTGGCCAGGATCTGATTGTTCACGGACAAATGTGCCTTCGTCAACTCGCCGCTGCCACTCGCCTGAATCCGCTTCCCTTGCTGTAAAAAGGCAACATCCAGATTCCCGTTTACTTCCCCCTGTTGCACGACTCCTCCCAAAAGCGAATTCCAAGGAACCAGATCCATTTGTTTAAGACTCAACTGGAACTTTGAATCCTGAAAATTTTGACGGTTCAGCCCCCAGGATAAGGTCACCGGTTTGTCAATGTTTCCTTCCAGCCAAGTTCGATTGTTGTTGGATGCGCTGACACTCCATTCACGGATGTTGACAGATTCCTGATCGGCATCATAGTGAGCGACCATTTTCAGTTCCGTGTCCATTTTCGGCAGGGCCATTCCCTGCGTTTCCAAAGAAAAATCCTTGGCAGTCGTCACGGTGCTGAGGGCGATGTAACTCCCCCCCTTGGTCAGGGAACAGGTCAAGGTGCCGTCGATGACCGTGTCACCAAAGTCCAATCCGGCAAGCGCTCCAGCCAGGTTCAGGAACTGACGATTCAGACCGGATAAAGCCAGTTGAAGATCGCCTTCCAAGGTATCGAATTTCATCGGCCCTGAAAGCTCGATGCTTCCCGCCGCTTGCCCGTTTTTAGAAAATCGAATCGAGGCTTCATCAATGGAATCGGGTTGAACCGTCAAGGCCATGGCACCTCCGACTCCTTTCAAATCCGCATAGTCCGTCGAAGTAAACCGAACCTCGATGGAACCGGAAAGGGAAGATTTCTTTGGGAACAGATCTGCATTCAAGTCCAAGTCCCCTTTCAGCATCATCTGAGTTGACAGCAGTTCTTCTTCTTCATTTGAGCTGGCATTGAGGGTCGTCATCCGAATCAGCGATTCCAGATTGATGGAACCGGAAAGATCTTGTCCAAGTCTTGAAACATGCGCTTTAGAAAGAGCTATTTCCACCTGACTCCCTCCTTGATTCGCACCTTCTTTTCGATAAACGATGGTTCCGTCGACCACCTTCAGGTCATTGAGATCCAATCTGGGAAGAGGTGCATCAGGGCTGGGCGGCAGGCTGTTCAACCAATCTGTCAGATTACTGCTCCCGTCCTCGCGTTCGGTGATGGTGACTTTGGGATTCTGCAGATGAAGCTGATTTAACTTGATCGTTCCGCCGATAATGTCCCCCAGGCTGTATTGAACAGTCGCCCGTTGAGCCGAAACCATGGTTTCCTGATCGGCGGGCGAAAAATCCAGATCCTCGATTTCAATGCCTGTCAGAGGACTGAAAGAAACCTTGCCAACAGTGACCTTGGCCATCATCGAGTTTTCCACCATTGGAAGCACGATGGATCGAACAAAGAACGAGCTTCCAATTACAAGATATACTCCAATCAGCAACAAACAGCCCAGTCCTCCAGCTATCGCCGCGCGCTTGGGCCAAGGATTTTTCTTCGTGTTTTCCGCAGAATTATCTAAGCCGGATTTTGATGGATCGTGAGTCGAATCAGTCATACTGAATGTTTTTACAAGTCGTTAAGAGGACCTCTCCTTTTGTAACCAGTCTACATAATCATGGATCCCCCGGTCCAGATCGAAAGCAGGCTGATATTCCAACTCTTTTCGGGCAAGCGAGATGTCGGCTTCGGTGAAATTCTGATAAAACGGGTATGGATTTTCGAAATAGTCCGGCTCCAGCTGTGTGCCCAGAGCTTTGTTCAGCCCCGCAACGATCTGATTGAATGATGCGGATGCACCTGATCCAATATTGTAAATCCTGGAATCCGGCGCCATCAAAGCCGCCAGCGTGGCAGCAACCACATCCTTCACGTAGACAAAATCACGCCGTTGCTCCCCATCTGTGAAAATACGCGGTCGTTTACCGGCTGCCATTTGCTGAAACAGTTGAAAAATCATGCTGGATGCGTGCCCTTTGTGAGCTTCTCGCGGTCCGTAAACATTGAAATAACGGAGTCCGACTATTTTCCAGGCCGGATGCTGCTGGTGATAATACCGTGCCAGATTGTCCAGCTGAACTTTGCTGAAGGCATAAACGTTTTGGGGAGAAGCATCGGTCGCCTCGGTCATCACCGATTGAGCCTTCCCATAGGTAGCGGCCGAGGAGGCATAAACCACCGGCGTTTGATCTCTTGAGGCCCAGTTTAACAGCATCCGGAAACTTTCCACATTGTCGCGGACCTGACGCAACTGATCGTGATCGGTCGTGTCCGTGATCGAGGCCAGGTGGAAAATGGCATCGAATGTTCCATCCCGGAATCGTTCGGAAAGTCTGAGTTCCGCCACATTCGACGCAATACAATCTCCTCTAAAGCCTTCCAGATTGGAGAAATGTCCGGACCGAAAATCATCCACCACAACAATCCATGCATCCGGATAACGGTTTTGAAGTTCCAAAACCAGATTGGCCCCGATAAACCCGGCACCTCCTGTAACCAAAACGCTGCGCATAAGTTTCCAAAATGCCCTGCAAATCAAAAAAATTCAAGCCAAGGCTGAAATCCCATTGCCTTGATGAACTTGAACCGCCTAGTCTGGACCCACATGAACACGACAGCTCCGAAGTCGGCAACATTTCAAGTCAACGAAATCAACTACAACGTTCCATCATACCCGATCGCGGTCATATGTCTGGACGGATCGGCGGATGCGTATCTGGACGCTGCCCTGGCCCGGGATGCCATGCCCAACCTAAAGCGCATCAGCGTGGAAGGTCATCGAGCCCAGGCACGCGGAGCGTTGCCATCATTCACCAACGTCAATAACGCCTCCATCGTCACAGGTCGCCCCCCTTCTCATCACGGCATCTGTGGCAATTACTTTTTGAATCCGGACACAGGCGAGGAGGTGATGATGAACTCCGCTTCCTTCCTCAGAGCTTCCACCATCATGTCCGCCGCTGCCAAAGCCGGACGAAAGGTCGGGGTCGTGACCGCCAAGGAAAAATTAAGAGATATTTTTGCGCATCAACTGGATGGCATCGCATTCTCATCCGAAAAAGCCAATCAGGCAACGCTGGAAAAACACGGTATCAACGATGTGGAAGAACTGGTTGGCAAACCCACCCCACATATTTACAGTGGTGAAGCCAGCGTTTACGTTCTCGAGGCAGGTGTAGCCCTGCTCCGGTCGGGTCGTTCGGATTTCCTGTATTTGTCCACCACTGACTACATGCAGCACACCTATGAACCTGAGATGCCGGAATCCATCGAGTTTTACCGTCAACTGGACAACGCCATCGGCGATTTACTGGCATTGGGCGCACGAGTCGGGATCACGGCGGACCATGGTATGAATGCCAAGCAAAAGCCCGATGGATCACCCAACGTTATTTACCTCGAGACAGCTTTGAAGGAGACCTTCGGAGACGGTTTTGCCGTGATTCTGCCCATTACGGATCCGTATGTCGTCCACCACGGTGCCCTCGGTTCCTTTGCCGTGGTGCATTGCCCCGAAAACAGCAACATCGATCAAGTGGCAGCATGGTGCAGTCAACAGGATGGAGTCACCGAGGTCCTGGATAAAAAACTGGCAGCTCAAAAACTGGAGCTGCCCGAAGATCGCATGGGTGATCTGGTGGTCATGAGCGGCCGCGATGTGGTGCTCGGACGCACACCGGCACACCACGATCTCAGCGCACTCAAAGTGGGATTACGTTCACATGGCGGAAGGTATGAAGAAATTGTCCCGTTTGTCTTTTCGCACCCGCTCAAAAGCGATTATCAGACCAGACTGCTGGGGGATCCCCGAAATTTTGAGATCTTCGATTACACCATCAACGGTTTGCAATAAGCCTTTTCCCGAACTTATATCGATCAAAAAGACATGGCATCCACTCACCACAGTTACCTGGCAGGACAAGCGATTCAAAGCGATCGACACGTCGATGTATATAATCCATACAACAACGAACACATCGCCCAAGTCACAGAATGCTCAGCCGTCCACACACAACAGGCCATCGAAAAGGCTTTGGGCCTTGGCACTCGCTTGACGCGCTACGAACGCTTTGAAATCCTGGACAAAACCAGAAGAGCGCTCCTGGCCGAGAAAGAATCCTTTGCCAAACTGATCACTTCCGAAGCAGGTCTATGCCTCCGCGAAACACTTTACGAAGTCGGGCGCGCGTGCGATGTGCTTCAGTTCTCAGCCATGGAGGCACTCAAGGATGATGGACAGGTCTTCAGTTGCGACGTATCTCCACAGGGCAAGGCTCGAAAAATCTTTACTCTGAGAGAACCGTTAAACCTCGCGGTCGCCATTACCCCTTTCAATCACCCGCTCAACCAGGTCGCTCACAAATTGGGGCCCGCCATCGCAGCAGGAACCCCGATCATTCTTAAACCATCGGAAAAAACTCCCCTAAGCGCGATCCGTCTGGCGGAGTTGTTATACGAAAACGGACTTCCTGGTGAAATGTTGAGCGTGCTCCTCGGGCCGACTCAGGAGGTTGCGGAGCCATTGGTCTTGGATGAAAGAGTGGAATTGGTCAGTTTCACCGGCAGTGTGGCCGTTGGAAAACACATCGCCAAAACCGCCGGATACAAGAAGCTTGTTCTGGAACTGGGTGGCAACGACCCCCTCATCATTCTGGAAGATGCGGACCTGGAAATGGCCGTGCACCTGGCTTGTGAAGGAGCCTTCCGCAACTCCGGACAACGCTGCACCGCGGTCAAACGCATTCTGGTTCAAAGGTCCATCCTCGACACATTCACCAAAGCGTTTGTCAAACAAGCCGCCACATACACATCAGGTGATCCAAGTTCCATGGACACCCGGGTGGGGACGGTCATCGATGAGGCATCGGCTGAACGCTTGTCTCAAGCCGTTGACAAGGCCGTCGCCCAAGGTGCAAAGGTACTCCTGGGTGGCGGACGTAAGGGAGCGTTGTTGGAACCCACCGTCATTGCCGACGTCCCGCGTGACGCCGACATGGTGACTTCCGAATCGTTCGGCCCCCTGGCCCCTCTGCTCGCTGTGGACGACATGGATGATGCCATTCGACTGACCAACTCCACACCTTACGGTCTTTCATCCGGCGTGGTGACCAACAATATGGAACAGGCGCTCAAAGCGGTGCGTGAATTAAAATGTGGAACGGTCAATATCAACGAAGTTCCGGGATACCGCATCGAATGTTCCCCATTCGGAGGCATCAAGGACTCCGGTCTCGGCATCAAGGAAGGGGTCATCGAAGCGATCAAATGCATGACCACCGTAAAAACTTTCTCGCTCCCATGGGGGTAAACCCATCACTCCACTCAGGTAAAAAGGCATTGCAAGAGCCGGTGTTTTGCGCGATTGATTGAATCACGAAAACCCTGGACCCATTCATGCAACGATTCCTGACAACTGTTTCTCAGGGGGTGCGTTTCAACCCGAGGAAGCTGTCGTGGAGTGCTGTGTTGTGGTGTTTGTTATGTCTGTCAGATTTACATGCAAGCGAATCTTCCAGATGGACACATTACCGCATGTCTGACGGACTACCCAGTGCCGGTCCGGCAGGCGTGACGATCAGCCCGAGAGATCGGGTCTGGATTCGCCACCTGGAAGCGAACACCATCACGGAATTGACCGGTTACGACATCGCCAGCCAGACTGTTCCGGAGGGATCGGCAAAGCGTGTCAATGAAAGCCGTTCAGCACAACTCTGGACAACCTATGCGCGCGGCATCCGTTTATGGTCCAACAAGTGGAAAAGTTTTCCCATTCAAGCCATCGCCACCGCTTATCAGGGAGTCGTACAACAGCTCCAAAGCCCTGTCAGCCTGGTCCCCCTTCAGATCAACCAATGTCTCATCCTGGCAAACGACAGCATCCACTTGTTCAACGCCACCAGCTCACGGACAAAAAAGATCATCGATCTGCGAATCGATGGTTGGCAGGAATGCTCGGCAATGATCGAATTGAGCCAGGGTGACGTGTTAGTCTCCGCACGCGGCGGATTTATCCGCTACAAAGGACCGGCCAAAGACATCGAACAAGCTGATCCCAGAGTCATCCGGCTCCCCGAATCCATCAGGCAATACAAACTCAGCAATCCATTGGAAAACCCGGGAGAGGTCATGACTTTCATTGGGGAAGCCACCGACAAGCCCCGTCTGGCAATCAAGTTTGACGGTTCACACTGGTCCTGGGCTACTGTTCCAGAAGACACGGTGCTGCGGACCTATTGGGAAAACGATGCAGGACATGGATGGGGAACAACCTATACCGGCATTTATCAAATAGACACACAGGCAGATCAAATCACTTCTTCAAATGCCCTGGAAGCCGGCCAGTTCTTCGATGTGGTTACGGACGGCAAAGGGAGCGCATGGATCGCCACCAGTGAGGGCCTGGTCCGTCAATCTCCAGCCTACTGGAAACCCATCTTCCCCGAGTTGGGTGAATCAAGTGTTTTTGACATGGTGGGTGATTCGAAAAGCGGATTGTGGATGATCACGGAAAACGAACTGGTCCACTACGATGTAACAGGCCGTCGAACAGGCATAGCCTGGCCCCAGGACCTGGAAAACATCTTTACCCCCGGCAAAGGACTCTTCCTGCTGAACAACGGCAAAATTGGCCTGAACATAGGACAAAGCCCGCTGATATACGATCCGGCTGAAGATCAATTCACCCCGATTCAGACAACCAATCCTGATCTTACCATCCAACGGATACTGACCAAACTCGACAACGATTCCCTGCTGGTGTGGGCCGCGGGCGAATCGTCGGAAAACGCTCTGTTCTGGAACTATTCGGAAGGAAACCTGACACCTTCCGATATCCCCGTACCCGATGAACAAACCGAAACCGAATTTCTTTGGGCCACCGAACTGGTTTCAGCAGATGAAATATGGTTCGGATCACATCACGGAGTGGCTTATGCCAAGCGAAATCAATGGATCCAGTTCGCCCCCGAAGAAGGACTCGGATTCGACACACCCGGGCGGCTCCTTGAACTGAGAGACGGCAGATTATGGCTGGGAGCCGGATCGCATGTGTACGAACTAAGAAGCAACCGCTGGGAAAGTGTTTATGTGACCTATGAAAAAATAAACGACATGCTGGAAGCCCGCGACGGCACGGTATGGGTAGCAACCAACAATGGCGTTCATCGATTTGTTCAGGAAACATGGCTCAGCCACAACACACAGGAAGGCCTCCCCAGCAACACGATCTACAAGCTCCACGAAAATGCGGCTGGAATCATCCGGGCAGCCACCACCCGAGGGGTGTGTCAATACAACCCGCAATTCGATCGAGATGCGCCCATGACCGATATTCGCATGGATGAAGTGGACAACAACAGAGTCCTCCGTAATGGATCCATCCTGCATTTTGAAGGGCAGGACAGATGGAATCACACGACAACCTCGCGCCTGCTCTTCTCATATCGCAAGGATAGCGAACCATGGAAACCATTTTCACATACCAATTGGATGGTTCTTTCCGACCTGCCAGCCGGCCCCCACCAGGTGGAAGTCAAAGCCATCGATCGCAACGGCAACATAGAAAACGCGCCACCTGTATTCCGGTTTGATTTCATCATTCCATGGCATGAAGACCCACGACTCATGGGCATGACCATCGGAGCAGTCGTCGTCACCGTGCTCCTGGCCGGATTTGCCGTCAACCGCCACCTGCAACTCAAACGAAGCTACGCCGAAGTGGAACGAATCGTCGCCATCCGAACCCAAGAACTGGAACGCGCCAACCACGAACTACTCCAGGATCAGAAAATGAAGGCGCTGGGCACGCTTGCATCCGGTATCGCTCATGACTTCAACAGCATTTTGTCCATCATCAAGGGATCCGTCCAAATCATTGAATCCAATTCCAACGACGCCGAGAAAGTTCGAAAGCGTGTCGATCGCATCCATTCCGTCATCGACCAGGGAGCGGGTATCGTACGATCCATGCTGGGCTATGTCCGAAGAAAAAACGAACCTTCCCAACCCCACGATCTGAACCGCATCGCCCGTGAAGCCATTCAGTTGACCGAAGAAAACACAAGTGGTCACCGAATCGAATTCCTCGATCATCCCGGCATAGGTAAAGTAACCATCGTCCCAGATCTGGTCCGCCAAATCATGATCAATCTGATCAACAACGCCATGGACTCCATGGAATCGGAAGGGTGCATCCTGATTCGACTGGAAGAGTCGAGGGATCTCTCAGGGCATGTGGCATTGAAACCAAAACACCAACCTCCCTATGCCGTCCTTCGCATTCAGGATTCCGGTGTCGGGATATCCAACGAGATCGTCACACGTATTTTCGAGCCGTTTTACACGACAAAAGCATTTTCCTCGCGCCGTGGAACAGGATTGGGACTGTCGATGGTGTATGAAATGGCCAGAGAAATGGGAGCCGGTTTGAGTGTGTCATCCGCCCCCGGCAAAGGCAGCACCTTTTCCATCTACATATCCTATTCCGGTCAAGCCTCCTCCTTGCCTGAATCCCCCAGCACCGACGCCGAAGACTTTCGGACAAAGTAAATACAGCTGCTCACCAGACAAACCGTACCCAATGCGGCCATGAACCAGGTGAACCCCTTGAAAAATCCAAGCCTGGACATATCGCTTTGAGCCAGGTCCTTGTACAACTGAATCCCCACCGACCCGGTGTAACCGATGGCGTCTGCAACATAAATGGCAAACACCGCGGTTCCGACCACTCTGGTGGAAGCCATCATTCGATCGAACAACAACGATCCATAGGGCACATAAGCCAGGTAAGAACCAAGTCCGGTCAGGGTCAGCCACCAGAAACCGTTGATGATTTTCATTTCCAGCAGCATGGTACTGATCCCAAGCAACGCCACCCCA
>JAQCFT010000077.1 GCA_027619545.1 Verrucomicrobiota bacterium
GCATTTGCTCTTGCGGATTCTCACCTGAACCGTTTCAACTTAGTGGGTCACGATCCGGAAAAAGCGAGTCGATCCGGTAGTATCCAATTCGATTTGATGCGCCTCGGCGCGATCACTTGACTCCCACTGAAACAAGGGCTCCCACTCGAAGGCATCCAGGGCAGGTTTGCTCATCAACGTCGAAACCACACCCGCACCGACTTCAAAACGAATCCGAACAATGTTCGCAGCCATCCACTGAATGGTTGCCGGGATGGTTTGATCCACAATCACCTTCCCCGGGCTTCCTCCAAAAACATGACTCGCACGCCAGGCTGAAGCATCCGCCAGATCAAACCGGATTCGCTCCAGAGAGCTGCCCTGCCCGTCCGCCGATTCAGGCCAGGCTTCCTCATCATCGAACTGAACCTGATCCAACAGGCGCCCTGCAACATCAGATAGCCCAATCATTTCTCCACCATTGGCCAAACGTCCTTCATAAGGACCCAACACTTTTCCGGCCAAAGCCTGGTTGTGCACAAGCAATGCCGCGGGTTGGGCGGCGACCACCACCGCATCGCCTGGTGCCAAGGTGTGCGAAGGAAATATGAAATCAACCCCCTCACTCAAGGCCATCCCTTCCAATAAAACCGGTTGATCACCGTGGTTCAAGATTTCCACAAACTCAAAATCTTCCTCACCATAGCCAAATGGAATCAGTTCTTCTGAGGGATGATACATGATCTCCGAAATGGCAAGGGAAGGCAATTCAGGAGTGGCAAACACACCCGACACCATACCACTCCAATCATCATCCACCAATGAGCGCATATTGATCCTTGTCGGACCATCGATTTCCAATGAAATGCTTCCCCTTGAAAGCACCTTGGCGTTGGCAACGATCCCACCCCCAGGAAGTCGAGGATCCGAACCATCCAGCGTGTAATAAGTCCTTCCTTCCGACTGCCTGACCTGGACCGCCCCATCCCCAACGACAACTCCGGGTTCGGTTTGAAATCTGGGTGGAGAGGTGTATTGGCTGTCCATCCATTCCGCACGATTCTTGACCCAGGTTTTTAATTGGCGAATTTCACCCTGCCACGCTGCCACATCCCTGAGCAATCGCCATTTTTCGTCATTTCTTTCCGCCGACTCGGTCAGTTCCCCGGCCATCCGATCAATCACAGCATGCATGTTTTCAACCGACATCACCCCTCGCCTCAGCTCCTGCCAGCGGTCAATGTATGCCTGGGCAAAGTTTGGATTCCGAAAGAGGGTTGCCCACCAACCAAAACGATATACGCTGGACCAGCCTACTGGATTGGCAGCACGACCGTCATCATCCGGCCCCATGGTGCGGTCAAAATCCCAGACTGGACCAAATGTCAGACGTCCATTGCGCGGCAGGTGCATGTAAGTGGATAAACGAAATCCATCCGGATTCTTGGTGAATTCATTGAGGATATGGAAATCGATCCAGGCACCTTGATCGATATAGGCATCGTAATCTGGAACAGCTTTTGTAAAATCCCGGTCACGCAACGACCGGTTCATATCGTTCAAAAATCCAACCAGAAACTCTCGTTGAACAGGTTGAATCTCCTGCTCCTTGGGTTCCACAAAAGCCAATTGCTGGCCGCCGCCGTTAAAACCGACATCCCCGGGGTCCAGTCGATCGATTTTCAGGATATATCCACCGGAAACTTCCGGCACCTCGGTGTGGCGTCGCAAAAGCTTGTCCATATCCACCCGGTCAGCGCCCCGCTTGATTTTTTCCATGAGCACATACACCCCCACATAGGCCCGATCATTCAATTCCGTCCCACGGGAGTTGACATACACCTCACAAAACCGCGTGCGTACGGCATATCTCTCCAGCTGATTGCTCAACTCGTAAATCAAGGCGTTTCGAATCAACGCTCGATCAAAATTGTAAGGAGCATAAAGAATCCAATCCGAATCTGAAGGCATCCCAAGCAGGGAAACATCCCGATCGTTACCATAAATATCCTGGATTTCCATGGAATAGGCCTTTTTGGGTCTCCCCTCGGTGCTGGAGCCTCGCACCTTGATTGAAGCCATTCCCTGGAATTCAGGAATTTCAGAAATGCGAGCACGTCCATCTTCGCCGCGGTCAAACAATTGAATCAGTGCCCGCGTCCGACTGGACGCCGAAATTCGTCCCCCCATCGTGTCCAACAGCACAACAGGAACATCCGAATGGAAAGCCAAACTCTCGGCATCGGCTTGAATGAATGATTTGGAAACGATTTTGCTCGGAGCCAGGGTTGAATGAAATGCCCGTACGGAAAGTTGGGCGGACGCATCCATCAGAATAGGTCCAACATATAAAGTGGACCGCTCGGTCGGCGCGCTTCCATCCAAAGTGTATCGCAAGGTAGCCTCGGGATTGGAATGCGACAATGCCACCGATAGTGAACCTTCAAACACCCTGGATTCTTCTCCGACTTCCGGCTTTTTCAGTGCATCGGTAAAAACAATGGCGTTGGGAGCTCCCGGGCTCGGTTCTGAAATGAACCCTGGTTCAAGAGAAAAATCTCCCAACTGACTCCATTGATCCATTTCCATCCGGAAAAGAAAATCCCGATCTGTCGAACGAAAGTTCAACCCATGCACCGCCAGCACGTTATTCCCCACCCTCAATCCTTCTCTTGAAGAGAGAGTCAGAAACTCAGGAACCCATTCCTCGCCGTCCGTACGGCTGCCACTGGCACGTGCGTTCCACCCCAGAGTGGCAGGTTCGTTCCGAGCCAAGACACGTCGACCGTTCAAATATAATACGCACCCATCATCAAAGTTTAATTTCAATTTCACCACCGTATCAGGCTCACTCACTGAAATGGAATAACGAAGATAAACGGTCGAGTTCTGCGATCTCATCTTGGCTTGAACATCCGTATCGATCAAAGGCAACAAAACGCGTCCGGAATTGCTGTCAAAACCGATCCCACCCACCCCATCCATCCATACGCTGTCATCGAAATTGTTCCGCTTCCATGCGGCATCCATTCCATCATTTTCCGGAATCGCGTACTTGAAGCTCGTCAGATCGTTCGTCTTGAAATCGCCGTCCTGCTGAAAACCAAAGGAAGTGCCTTCGAGTTGTTTGGGATACTCATCCGGAAACCCCGACACGAATTGGTTTTCTGGATCATACAGACCTAATACTTCCCCTCCTGAAGAAAGCCTGAAGTTGGTATGCAGCGGTTGACTCGGATCACGGTAATCCTTGCCAGAAGTGAACACCACCAAGAATTGACCGGACAACAGATCGACATCAGGAAACACCCATTTCCGTGGTTCTTTCGCGTCATCGGAAAGTGACCAATTCAGCAGACTTTGCGTTTGATCCGATGCATTGTAAATCTCAACCCAATCCGAGGCGTCATTGTCCTCATCAACAAAAGCATGCACCCCCTGTTGAACCATGATCTCACTGACCACCAAAGAAGCTGCGCGGGAAACAACGGGACTTAGCCCCACCACCACTGGGAGCAACAAAACCAGCCCCAGATCAAGGAAAGTTCGGAATCTGAACCCCGATAGGATGCGGCAAGCATGTCGCTCGGGACAAACTGGGTGAATGGATTGCATCCCCTGATCATGAAGGAACGCGTTAGACGGCTGCAAGAATGGAATGAATGAGAGTGTGTCTGATTGGGTTTTAAAAAAGATGGTGCCCGCGGCAGGACTTGAACCTGCACCCCATTGCTGGGACTAGAACCTGAATCTAGCGCGTCTGCCAATTCCGCCACGCGGGCAACGCCCCACTTGCTTAATGGATTCACCTTGGTTACCGCAAGGTTTTATTTCTCTGAATTGAAGGTTTCGAATGAGCGTGCCCTCAAAGCGGGCTTTTTGAGAGGATCCGATCCCCTCAAAATTCACTGCAAAAGAAGCTGTTTTTTTGAGAAAATGGGTTCATGCTGGTCCTCAATCCATAAATTTTCATCAACTGATGACGAGTCACCAGCAAGGCACAAGAGCGCTAAGCGCGTTTACATTGATCGAATTATTGGTCGTCATCGCCATTATCGCCATCCTGGCAGGCATGCTGCTCCCGGCGCTGAGCAAGGCTAAAATCAAAGCCCAGGCCATTACTTGCATGAATAACCATCGCCAGTTGGCTTTTGCCTGGCGATTGTACGCGGATGATAATGAGGACAAACTGGTCGGTTCCTGGCAGGGAGCCCCAGGAGCAAATCCCCGCGCACCTGATTGGACAGGAGGAAGCTGGCTGACCCTGAATGATCTGCGAGATCCGAACAACTGGGATCACGACCGTTACACACGTCAAAGCCCGCTTTGGCCCTGCTGCGGGGAATCCATCGGCATTTGGAAATGCCCCAGCGATAAATCTTACGGAATCAATCGACAAAACCAACGTGTCCCCCGCATCCGCAGCATGGCCATCAACAACTGGGTGGGCGGAGCCGAATGGGGCAATGGTGGGCCATGGTATCCTCGGGACAAGCACGGCTGGGTGGCTTATCGCATGATGGGCGATATCAAGGATCCCGGTCCGGCGATGACCTGGGTCTTCATGGATGAACGCGAAGACAGCATCAACAACGGTTTCTTTGTCGTGGACATGGCGGGTTTTCCAGATCAACCGGAACGACATCGATTGGTCAACACACCCGCCAGCTACCACAACAAAGCCGCCACCCTGTCTTTTGCTGATGGACACTCCGAAATCAAGGTATGGCGGGATTCCCGCACCTTCCCTCCCGTCACCAAACGGGATCGCCCCTTGAACATCACTTCCCCCAACAACTCGGACGTCCTGTGGATGCAGGAACGATCCACGCGCCGGAGGTGACCGGCCCGATTTCTATTTAATTCCTCCGGAACTCTGATAAAATGTGACGCATCACCATGGGTATCATATCAATCAACAGGTGGATCTGCAGGCCGAAGAATAGATATCTTGCCTTCCTAAGCGGGATGGCGTGTTCCCTTCTCTCGGTCTCAGGACTGGAAACCGAAGGAGTGGCTTTCTTTGAAAAGAACATCCGGCCCCTGCTGATCGAACACTGTTATGAATGCCATTCGGAAGAGCACAAGATCAAAGGCGGTTTGCGGCTGGATCTGCGTCAAGGCTGGGAAATCGGAGGCGACTCAGGCAAAGCCATTCAACCCGGCCAACCGGAAGAAAGCCTGCTGCTGGAGGCCATGCAATACACCGATCCAGATTTGGAAATGCCTCCAAAAGGCAAGATACCGGATCACAAAATTGACCTGGTCACACAATGGATTCGAATGGGAGCCCCCGACCCGAGGAGCGGCGCATTGGAGTCGTCCAAGGAAGATACGATCGATCTTGAAACAGGACGACAATTCTGGTCGTTCAGGGCAGTGGAAGATCCGCTCATTCCTGCTGTGAAACAAACCGACTGGCCTGGCAATCCCATCGACCATTTCATCCTGGCCAAATTGGAAAAGAAAGGCCTCACGCCCGTGGAGGAGGCCGCCCCCCTGGATTTGCTCCGACGTGTTTATTTTGACCTGACTGGACTTCCTCCATCGGCGGCAGACATCCAGCGATTCGCGTCCGATCCATCCGAAAAACATTATCAGGAAATAGTCGATCATCTACTGGCATCCAAGGGCTTCGGCGAGAAATGGGGACGGCACTGGCTGGACCTGGCGAGGTATGCGGAATCGACCGGAGGCGGTCGAAGTTCAGTGTTGGCCAATGCATGGAGGTATCGCAACTACGTCATCGAATCCTTCAACAAAGACAAACCCGTCGATCAATTCATCCGCGAACAACTGGCCGGTGATCTGATGGATTGGAAAACCCCGGAACAGCGCAGCGCGCAATTGATTGCAACCGCCTTCCTGGCCATCGGGCCGAAGAATCTGGATTTGCAGGACAAGGAAATGCTGCGCATGAACACGGTGGACGAACAGATCGACACCGTTGGCCGATCGCTGTTGGGCATGACACTGGGGTGCGTCCGGTGTCATGACCACAAATTCGATCCCATCCCCATGGTGGATTATTATGCGCTGGCAGGCATCTTTCGCAGCACACGCACACTCATCCGCGACAATGTTTCACGGTTGGTCGAACAGGAACTTCCGGTTCCCCCTGAAAAAAAAGTCCGTTACGAGACGCATCAAACGACACTGAAAGAAGTGGAAGATGCTCTCAAGGAGATCAAAAAAATCAAAGAACCCAATTCTGAGCAAAAAGCAAACCTGACTTATCTGGAAGATCAATTGAAGGCTTTGAAGCAATCTGCGCCTGCCCCATTACCCATGGCGATCAGCGTCGAAGATGAGAAAGATGCAGGCGATTATGCGTTGTGTGTAAGAGGTAATGTCCATCAGTTGGGGGATCCTGTTCGACGAGGATTCCTCCAAGTCACATTCCCTCAAACACCATCCCCTCCCACCATAGCAAAAGGACAAAGCGGACGACTGGAGTTGGCTGATTGGATCGGTTCGAACGAGAACCCTCTGACTCGACGCGTATATGTCAATCGTGTGTGGCACCACCTGTTTGGGCGCGGCATCGTTCGTTCGGTGGATAACTTTGGATCAACCGGGGATGCCCCATCCCATCCGGCTTTGCTTGATTTCCTGGCCAGCCGTTTTTCAGAAAATCAATGGTCCACCAAACAACTGGTACGCCAGATCGTACTTTCCAAAACCTACCGGTTGTCCTCAAACAACCATCCTGAAAACAGGCACAAAGACCCCGAGAACGCCTTGCGCTGGGCCATGGAACGTCGCCACCTGACCGCTGAGGCCATTAGGGATTCAGTCCTGACCGCAAGCGGACAACTTCAAGGAGGCCATATAGAGAGCATGCTGCCGGGAGCCGCCTCCAGCGACTCGGCGCTTCGCAATGCCAAACTGGATTATGAAGACATCGTTCAACCGAAGGCCCGTTCTGTTTACATACCCATTTTTCGCGAAGAAGGCAGAAATGCCCTTCTGGACGCGTTTGATTTTGCGAACCCAAGCTTCACGGTGGGCAGACGCATCCCGGGTGTTCGCCCTACCCAATCGCTTTATCTGATGAACAATGAATGGATCATGGATCAGGCAGAACTCGCGGCACAACGTCTCCTAAACGATCTCCAGGACGCCCCTCTTCAGGAGAAAATCCATCATCTTTACCTGAGGACACTTTCAAGAGCCCCAAGCGAAAGTGAGATGCACATAGCCCTTGACTACCTGAATCTGACAGCAGACCAGAACCACTCAAGCGCCTGGGCAGGACTTGTCCATTCACTGTTCTCCTGTGTTGATTTCCGATATCTTCCCTAAATCCGCCCTTCAGCAGGCTTGCACCCAAACAAAATCATGGCACAGTGACACATTATCTATGACGAATTCTAATATGAAAAACTGGTTACTCAAGACGTTGGCATGTGCCGTAGGGCTGTTGTCCTTTTCAAACACCCATGCCGAAGACAAAAAAACCGACACGGCTCCTTTAAAGGAAGGTTATCATGAGATCAAATCCAAGGAAGCCTCAGCCCTGATCAACGCGCACAAAAACATGGTCATCCTGGATATCCGCACCATGAAAGAGTACGCCGCCGGGCATATCCAGAAGGCAAAGCACATCGATTTCTTTGAAAACAATTTCAAGAGTAACCTCGAAAAACTGGATCGTAAGAAATCTTATCTCGTCCATTGCGCGTCAGGGGGCAGAAGCGGTCGTTCCATGCAGATCTTTAAGGACCTCGGATTCACCTCCATCTATCACATGAACGACGGTTGGAAGGGCTGGGAGAAAGAAGGTTTCCCTGCTGAAAAAGGCACACCGAAAAAATCTGAAGAATAACTCCTCTACAAGAAGAGCGAACGATTGTAATAGTCGCAGCACCTTTATATTGGAAGTATGTTCCCCATGACATACTCACCACTGCTGGCTTTGATGGGCGGTCTTCAGGGACCCGAATTAATCTTCTTCCTGGTTGTTTTATTGGGTGGCTTCCTCTTGGGGGGAGCCACCCTGTTTTTTATTATCCGAGCGGCAGTGAAGTCTGGAATGAAATCCAATCAAGCCGAATCAGGAGCCTCAGTTGGTAAGGGAAAGAAATAACCCATGGGGTTCATTTGCTACCTGGTTTAACCGCTTCAACATCTTTCAAATCGTCCGGCAGTTCATCAGGCTGGAATGTTTCCACCTTCATCCGGATCAGGGGACAAAACGGCACGCCGAATTCAACTGAACCATTGGATCGGTCAACCAACACACCGATGCCTTTCACATCGCCACCATGTTGACGCACAATTTCGAGTGTTTCCGCCACACGCCCTCCCTTGGTGACGACATCCTCAACCACGAGGATGCGCTCGTCTTGCTGGATCTTGAATCCACGGCGCAGGACCAATTTTCCCTCTTCTTTTTCAACAAAAATGAATCGCAAACCCAATTGGCGAGCCACTTCCTGCCCGATCACCAACCCGCCCATGGCAGGAGCCAAAACCGTGGTGGCTCCCAGCGATTTAAGTGACGCAGCCAACCCCTCGCCCAATCGCTCCACAATCGGCATTTGCTGAAGAGCAAGAGCACACTGAAAAAATTCCCGACTATGCAACCCGCTCCGCAAAACAAAATGCCCCTTTAACAAGGCTCCGGTCTGTTCAAAAATCTGCAATGCTTCGTCCTGTGTCATGCCTCTTTGCTAAAACATTCCGACCAAAAGGTCACGCACAATACTCCAATGACAAAAGTAATACTGCTGTCCACCGTGATTCCTGTTGAGATCATTGAGATGAGTCAGGTATGGATGACCCTCTACTCCTCAGCCGTGGCACTGTATACCATTCCTTTGAGGCTTCGTTCCAGATTCCATGTGTAAGGCTTGGTTTGTTCCATGGTGATCACTGCCAAATCATCTGATGGGGACACCCAGAAATGCGTACTCGCCGCCCCTCCCCAGCCATATTCCCCCACTCTGGCATCAGGATCATACTGGGAAGAACGGGTCACAACGTTGAATCCGAGCCCGAATCCAAATCCATCGCGTGTATCACCTATTCCTATCGGATAAGCGGGCGCATCCAAATGATTGCGTGTCATGTCTTCGACCGTGGATGCTTTTAGAAGCCGCTTTCCAAACAACTCGCCTCCGTTGAGCAGCATCTGCAAAAAACGCGCATAATCACCCGCGGTGGAGACCATCCCTCCACCGCCGGAAAAGAACCGGGGTGGAAATCGATAATCGCTTGCGTGGTTGGATTCGATCGCTTTGAGATCCTGATCATAAACCGTCGCAAACCGTTCACGTTTTTCCAAGGGTACATGGAATCCGGTGTCCTTCATTCCAAGCGGTTCCAGAATGCGCTCCTTCAAAAAACGGTCGAGCGATTGCCCCGACACTTGTTCAATCAATGCCCCTTGGACATCCACTGATATGCTGTAAACCCATTTTTCCCCCGGTTGGTAGGCAAGCGGCAAGGACGCAACCTTTTCGAGGAAAGAGGCGGTATCGTTCTTCTTATCCAATATCCCCGACTGAACATACAACTGATCCACCTCCGAGTTTCCAAAAAAACCGTAAGTAAATCCGGCTGTATGGCGCAAAATATCCCTTACCGTGGGAGGGCGTTTGGGGGGAACTCTTTTGCCGTTTTCCAGGACCATGAGATTGGCTAGTTCTGGCAAATGTGTGGCGAGGGGGTCATCCAAATCCACCTGCCCCGATTCCACCAGCATCATGACCGCCGTGCTCACGATGGGTTTGGTCATGGAATAAATGCGAAAAATGGTGTCGCTGGTCATAGGTGTCTGCGACTCAATGTCCCGCCACCCATGCGCTTCCAGGTGAACAATCGACCCTTTGCGCAACACAAGCGTCACGGCCCCCGCGAGTTCCCTGCGGTCCAGGTGTTCCCCTACCAACTGCTCAATCCCACGCAACTTGACGGCATCCATCCCGACATCCTCAGGTGCAGCAAAGGGAAACTGACCGGCATCACAGGAATCATGAACTTTCAAGGCAACCAGCACAGCAACAATGAAAAGAACTCTTGAAAACATGCACAGATCATCATTGACCCCAATATCAAAGTCAATCCCGCTCCATCCAGTAACCCAGACTCACCAAAAAGCATCCTGTGGGTCCTGTCAAAACAACAAAACTCGAAACATTTAAGCCAATTTCCATGTCAAACCAGACAAGATCCGCAAAACAATTCAAATGATATCGTCTATGATGGTTGTCAATTCAACAACAGGGCATGACCCGAACATGAAACTTCCAGGCAACCATTTGAAGCAGATCCATCGGCGCAAGTTTATTCAAACTGCAGCGACCATCCCGCTCGCGGTCAATGTGATCGGGCGAACGCTCAGCGAAGAAAACACCGACATGAAAATCCGTCGCATCGAAATCTTTCCGGCCCGCTACCCCATGACCGGGCACTTCAAATTCTTCACAGGACCTCACGGGTCCTTGGGGCGAGCCGCCATTTTCATCAAAATGACCACAGAAAACGGTCTGGTCGGCTGGGGTCAGAGCGTGCCCATCGCCAAGTGGAGCTATGAGACGCTGGAAACCGGCACCATTGTACTGAAAGATTATTTTGCGCCGATACTGATCGGTCACGACGCCACAGATATCGCTGGGGCTTACAAACTCATGTCCACCGCCATCGCGGACGGGGCGACCACGGGTATGCCCATCAGCCGGGCGGGCATCGATCTGGCAATGCACGATCTCACGGGAAAAGCCGCCAGGCAATCCCTGGCACAACTCTGGAGGCGCCCTCAAAGAGATCGGCTTACCTTGAGCTGGACGCTGAACCCGCAGACATTGGACCAAGTGGAGCCATTGATCGACGCAGGCCGCGCACGCGGTTTCAAACATTTCAACATCAAAGTGGCCCCCGATCCCGCCTTCGACGTTGCTCTTGCCAAAGCAGTCCGCAGGTATGCGCCGGACACTTTTCTCTGGGCGGATGCCAACGGAGGTTACGATCCGGAAACTGCCCTTCAAGTTGCCCCCAAACTGGCGGATGCCGGAGTGGACATTCTGGAAGCCCCCATCAAACCCAATCGCATCAGCGGCTATCAGGCTCTCAAGAAACAGGGAGCCCTCCCCATCCTGATGGACGAAGGAGTCATCACACCGACAGATCTCAAAGAATTCATTCGACTGAAAATGATCGACGGGGTGGCGATGAAACACTCGCGCTGTGGAGGTTTGCTCTCCTGCAAAGAACAGATTGAAACAATTCGGTCCGAAGGGCTCATGTGGGTCGGCAGCGGTCTCACGGACCCGGATATTTCACTGGCTGCGGCACTCGGTATTTACGGGGCATATGGATTGGACAAACCGGCTGCCTTGAACGGCCCTCAGTTCCTGACTGCCGATGTTTTGAAACAACCATTCGAAGTAGAAGACGGCACCTTGAAAATCCCAACCGCCTCCGGCCTCGGCATCGAGGTTGATGAAACCAAGGTTCGGGAACTATCGAAAGGGGTCTCCCACGTGGTAGAATAACACCGGCGTTCCATCCGTCATACCTCATCCGCTTAGCTCACTCATCATGATATCGAATCCATTCAAACGACACATCGAAAGCATCGCCCGAATGTATCTGCTGGGCGTTTTGTTGATGTTTACATCTCCATCCACGCAAGCGGAGCCAACGGTCATCAAGATTGGCACACTTCCCGGGTTGCGTTACGATGTAAAGCGGTTTGATGTGAAACCCGGGGAAGATGTGCGACTCGTTTTCGAAAACAAAGACACCATGCTCCACAATCTGGTGATCACGAAACCTGGCAAACGCATGGAAATCATCCAGGCAGCCATGCTGCTTGGCACCCAGGCGCTTGCCAAACATTTCGTTCCCGATTCACCCAATGTGTTATGGTCCACCGAAGTCGTGGCTTCCAATGATTCCTTTACACTCACCTTCAAAGCCCCCTCGGAAAAAGACGACTATCCCTACGTGTGCACTTATCCCGGTCATGGATTCATCATGTACGGCACCATGCGGGTGACGGATTCCCCCGAGCCCAAGGAAATGAACACAGGTCCCATGGTCGCCATGGCTGAACATCATCACGACGAAAACCAGGCCATCGTCAAACGCGGATTCATGCCCGACGCAGGACCAGCAACCATCGCGGTAAAACTGCCCGGCGGACATTCCTATTGTTGGGACGCGGGAGCCGTTTGTTTCCGATACGCCTGGCATGGAGATTTCATGGAACAGGTCTATCGCAAACCTGCAAAACTTTTGGGAATAGTTTATTACCGGGAAGATCATCAGTTTCCGTTCCTACTTGGAGCCGACTCTCCCACTCGACCATCGAACGTGCGGTTTCAGGGTTACTCACTGGATGAGGCCGGCATTCCCGAATTCGAATACGAAGCGGATCGGATCCACTTCAAGGAGCGTCTTGTCGTAACCGAAAACAAACTCGTCCGAAGATTTCGCACCACTTCCGATCAAACGGTTGAACTGCGTTTTCCGATCGATCCTGACCAATCACCCCAGCTGGATTCGACGGGCAAACGCGAAGGGGACGCATTTGTTTTCAGCGGCAAAGACGCAGAGGAATTCTACATCATCGTTGTTCCAACTGAAAAAAAATAATCAGCGCATAATCCACTTCAAAAGATCATGAATCCCATCCAATCCATCACACACTTCCTGATCCTGGTGCTGACGTCCACCGTCCTTTCGGGTGCGGAAATTGATCCAAAACCGGCGGTTCTCGATTACTACAATCTCGAAACCATCCCTCTGCCCGAAGGCGAAACCAGTGCGGATGCCATCGCGTTCATGCCCGATGGGCGCCTGGCTTGCGCTTTGTCTCTGAGCAAAATATTTTTCTACCACCCCGACACGGGTCAATGGGATCTTTTCGCTGAAGGCCTGCACACTCCTCTCGGGATCCTCCCGCTCAACAACCACGAAATCCTCGTTGCACAACGTCCGGAGATCACCCAGCTCGTCGACCGGAACAAAGACGGCAAAGCAGACCTTTTCAAAACCGTATCGGACGATTTCGGCATGTCGGGCAACTACGCGGAATTCAACTTCGGTCCGGTCAAGGACAAGAAAGGCAACCTCTACTATGGACTCGGCACAGGTTCGGCCTTCGGGAACCTCCTCACCGACGAAGTGCGGGGAAGTTACAGTCGCGCCGGACACGACGGACGCATGAACTCCAGCGCACCCTATCGCGGATGGATCATGAAAGTCACTCCCGACGGCCAGACCATCCCCTGGGCCAACGGCTTTCGCGAACCAAACTCGCTCGGGCTGGATCTTGAAGACAATTTGTGGGTCGCTGACAACCAGGGCGATTGGGTCGGTTCCAGCAAATTGTTCCACGTACGCGAGGGAGGCTTTTACGGACACCCTCACAGCCTGGTCTGGAGGGGGGAAATCAACAGGCATCCTTTTGATATACCCGTAGCGGACCTTGACCGCATGCGGACACGGGCATCCGTCATCTTCCCTCACGGCGAGATGTCCACCTCCCCCACTCAGCCGATCATCGATACGACAGGCGGCCGGTTCGGTCCTTTTGAAGGACAGATGTTCATTGGTGAAATGAATTTCGACGGGTTGATCCGTGTCATGCTCGAAAAAGTGGATGGCGAATTCCAAGGCGCCTGCATCCCATTCTTCGACCATGCCGGGATGAATCTGGGAAACAACCGGCTCGCTTTCCACCCTGAGGACGGAAGCCTTTGGGTCGGACAAAACAAACACGAAGCCTGGGTCGGCGCCAGCGGACTTCAACGACTGATGTGGAATGGTGTCACTCCGCTGGAAGTCCAGGCGATGCACCTCACCGAGTCCGGATTCGATCTTACTTTCACCCTGCCTATCAATCCTGAAACAGCTTCGGATCCGGAGAATTACACCATCGAAAGTTACTTCTACAACTACCATGAACGCTATGGATCAGGAAAATATGCCCAAACCCGCGAACCGGTTTCGAGCGTGATCATCTCCAAAGATCGGAAAACCGTGTCTCTGCACCTTGGCGACATGAAAGCGTGGAGACTCTACGATCTCAAGATCAAGGATATGAAAAGCCAGGACGGACATCCACTCATCAACAAATGGATGGTTTACACACTGAACCGCTTGTTGAAAAACACACCCGCACCACCTGCCCCAGAATCCACGCCCGCGCCAAGAAGAACCACACCCAATCCACCACCCAATGTCAAATCTGTCGGCGGCCCACAAGCATTCATCTCCCTGAGCACACCTTCGAAAGTCAATGTTTACCGAACCGATGGGGGTTTTCGTTTTACTGAGAACGATCAAGCCGTACTCGAATACATCAAAGACCCGATCGGACGCGAAGATGGGCGATATCAACGAGGACACTATGTGCATCCTGTTTACGATCTGGACGGTTACCTCATGTCCCATGACATGCCCCAAGATCATCCGCATCACCGCGCCGTATTCTGGGCGTGGACACAACTCTGGGTGGGAGAAAAACGCATCGGACATCCTTGGGAACAACGCGGACTCGAATGGAACGTCACAGATGTCCGGGTCAGTGGAGACGCTACCTCCTCAGCCATCCATACAGACGTCCTGTGGGAATCTCCACTATGGACAGATGACAAAGCCAAGATGATTCCCATCGTGGAGGAGCACGCCACCATTCGGGTGCACGCGTCCACTGCGGAGCGACGCTTGATCGATTTTGACATCACTCTCAAAGCGCTCGAGGAAAACGTTCGACTCGGAGGATCGACGGATACCAAGGGATATGGCGGTTTTTCATCCCGAATCCCCCTCCCCGAGGACTTGAAAATCATCGGTTCCGACGGCCCTGTCGTACCCAACCTTCAGCAGCCATCTGTTCCCCAGGCCTGGGTGGACTTCACAGCTGACTTCAATCACGACGGCAAGATCACCGGCGAGGCCATTCTCTGTCACCCGGACACGCCCGGTTACCCTCAAGGATGGACGATTCGAAACAGCGGCAGTTGTCAGAACCCGGTCTGGCCGGGCAACGAACCCGTCACGCTACCAAGAGAACAGCCAATCAGGTTGAGATACCGGCTCATACTCCACCGGGGCGACACGGAACAGGCGGACATTGCCGCACTTTTTGAACAATATAGCAAGGAGTAGTCCCCACAATGAAGACCTACACAAAGACGCGCACCCTGATCGCGGCGGTCTGCTGTTTGCTCGCATTCGACCTGCATGCCCAACTCAAGGAACCCAGTCCAAAGGAGAAACAGGACATTTGGGAAGCCATTCCAGTATCAGCCACAACAAACCCGCTTTCACCCCGCAAGTTGCTCGTGTTCTCAAGAGCGTGGGGATACAAACACTCCTCCATCCCCTATGGAAGAGAACTGGTCAGGGCAATGGCACAAAAAACGAAAGCATTCGAGGTGACTTTAGCCGAAGATTTATCCTGGTTCGAGTGGGATAAATTGAAGGGGTTCGACGCCATCTTTTTCAACAACACCAACAACGAAATCTTCCTGCCGGAAAATGTACGAGAATTGAATTCAAACGACCGAAAAGCAGCAGAAGCCACCGACACCCGGCTCAAGCAAAACCTGGTGCGCTTCATTTCGACAGGCAGGGGGCTGGCAGTGATTCATGCCGGAGTAGCCAGTTTCCGGCTTTGGCCAGAATATGGCGAGATCATGGGAGCACGGTTTGACAATCATCCGTGGAATGCGGGGTCCACCATTCAACTGCACATTGAAGATTCCAATCACCCTCTCTGCCAATGCTTCAATGGGTCTCGTTTTGAAATCACAGACGAGATCTATCAGTTCAAGGAATATGATCGATCCCTCCTCCGTGTGCTGTTTCGGATCGACAAGCACAAGGTGAACCTCAAAAACAAATCAGGCGCGCATCTAACCGACGGCGATTTTGCCTTGAGCTGGATCAAACACTACGGCACAGGCCGCATTTTCTACTCCGCCCTGGGCCACCAGCACGACATCTACTGGAACAAAACCATCGTGCAACATTATCTCG
>JAQCFT010000078.1 GCA_027619545.1 Verrucomicrobiota bacterium
CCCGCCATACTGTTGGTCGCTCAGAATGAGCCTCTGGTACCATTCGGCGCTGCCTTCGTGAGGTTGGTAGTCATCGAGAGGCCGCCATGCGAAAAGCAAGGCATAGATGCCAAACACGATGGCCGCGATGAACCAGATGGCGACCAAACGACAGAACCATGTGAGGATGAATCGCCAGACTTGTTTGGCCAGGGGGGCTTTCATATGGACGTATGACTTCGTGTGTTGGGTGAACCATTTCAACACACGAAGTCACACGTCAGTTTCATAAAAATTAAGAAAGGGCAGGGAACGTCCCTGAACAGCTGACTGGGCTGTGAGCCGTTTCTGTCAGGGCTGCTTGCGACTTTGATCCGAGGCAGGGGGTGTAGTGTTCTGGTGTGAATCTGGTTGCTCGACCGAGCAACTATCGGCCATTCACGTGGATATGCCAAGCCTGGGCAAAATGACCATTTGCAGCAACAGGTAGACGCCGACGAACAACAGCACGCTCCCAAGGGGACTGCCGACGAAGTTCACGAGAAACGTCTTGATTGCCTCAAACATGTGGGGAAGATAGGCCTTTCTCAGTGATGAATCAACTATTCAACCATTGTTTAACGGCGGGGATGGTTTCTTCAGGACGGACGTGGATCTGTCCCGACCATCCGCGTTCGATGGCTGCTTCCACGTTTTCTGCTTTGTCGTCGATAAAGAAGAGGTCCCTGCCTTGGCGCCCCAAAATGTGTTCGACCTTTTCGTACAAGGCCGACGTGGGTTTCATCATGCCATGTTCGTAGGAATAACAATGATGATCGAACTCACTGAAGAAAGGGAATGTTTCCCGGATAAAGGACACCGCTATTTCATTGGTGTTCGAGAAAACCATGACGGGGACCTGTTCTGATTTTAGGGATCGCATGAATTCCACCATGACATCCCACTCCTCGAATATGTCGGCAAAATCGTTCCGAAAGACCTCGAAAGATTCTTGGTATCCACAAAGTGTGCCGATGTTTCGATAGAACGCCTCGGAGGACACTTCGCCCCTTTCATAAGCGTGCAGGTGCGGCGTTTGGTTGATCTGGGCCAGAATTTCCTCAGCCGTGGCATCGGCGTGGCGAGCAAGGTTTTTGGCCGCGATGCCGAAGTCAAAGTGGAGCAATACCTTGCCCAGGTCGAAAACAACGGCTTTTGAGTGCGTTTCAGTCATGTGGGAGTGCGGCTCTGCCTTGCATGGCTTTGCCTAAAGTCAGTTCATCGGCGTAATCCAGTTCGCTGCCGGCAGGCAAACCTTGTGCAATGCGAGTGATTTTGACGTCCAATGCGCTCAATCTTTTCGCCAGGTAGTAGGACGTTGCGTCTCCTTCCACGTCCGAACCGAGCGCCAGAATGACTTCTTCGACCGGATTTTCCCGAATCCGATGTTCGAGTGAGTCGATACGCAGATCCTCGGGCCCCACTCCATTCATCGGTGAAATCTGGCCACCGAGGACGTGATACTGTCCCTTGAAAGCCTGCGATTTCTCCAGCGTGAGGATGTCCGTCGGTTTGACCACCACGCAGATGCATTCCTGTTGACGCTGACTGTTCGAACAGAGCGGGCAGGGCTGGGTTTCGGTCAAGCCGCCGCAGGTTTCACAAAGGGACACCTTTTCTTTGGCCTCTTTGACAGAGCGAATCAACAGATCGACGGCATCCTGTTTGGATTGCACCAAGTGCAGGGCAATGCGTTCAGCCGATCGCGGGCCAATGCCCGGCAAACGGTTCAGGGCCGACTTCAGCTCTTGTACAGCTGGTGGTAACGTGAGCATCTTATCGGCTTGCTTGGTAGTATTCGAACCTGAAGGCGTTGTTCCGGGCTGGTGCCAGTTTTCCTATTTTCGACCGGGTAGCTTGTTGAACTGCCCCTATTGGTTACATCAATCCAGGAATCTTGAGTCCGGATGTCAGTTTACCCATTTCTTCGTTGGAAATTTCCTTGGCCTGTTCCAACGCGCTGTTGGCAGCCGTCAATACGAGGTCTTCGAGCAAGGAAATATCGTCCTTGTCAACTGATTCGGGATCAATGGTGATGGCTTTCAGGGTCCCGTCGCATTTAGCGGTTACTTTTACCGCTCCGCCGCCGCTGGTTGCATCCACCGTACGATCTGCCAAATCCGTCTGAGCTTGTTCCATTTGACGTTGGATACGGCTCGCTTGCTTCATGAGTTTTCCGATACTAGACATAATGCGGACAGTTTATGCGGCGCGCTGGAGGATTTCAAGTCGATGATTCGACGTTTAACATTCTTGCCTTGAATACTTCCAGCGCTTTTTGAATGAGCGGGTCGTTGAGGAATTCCTCGGGATCAATGGGCACTTTGGGGGCTCCGGGCGGAATATCTTCTTCTCCCGGTTGATCGGAAGTATTCGCTTTTCCGTTGGTTCGTGCTGTTGTTGGAGCTGGTAGGGGTTGTTTTTCTTTTGGTTGCAGATTGTCGGATTTGACGAAGCGGACTTTGCAGTCGGGGTGTCCCAGCGTTTCCAAATAGGATTCGATGGCCTGATGGTTTTTCTTGTTGTCGACCATTTCCATCTGATCCACCTGAGACGGAGGATAACCAACGGTGATGACTTTGCCTTTGACTTCCAAGGCGTGTCCGTCCGCCAAATAGCTGTGCAGAAACGGGTTTTCCTTGCCAACATGCAGAACAAGTTTGTTCCACAGGGTGTGCAGGTTGATGTCCCCGGGTGCTTGTTGGGGTTCTTCGGCTTGGACTGGCGCCAGCTTTGGGGCCGATGCCACCGTTCTTTCCGCTGCTGTCGGATTGGGGTGCGGGGAAGCTTGATCTGGTGGTGTGCGGGTCCCAGGTGGAGTGCTGGAGCTTTTGGGGGCGACTGCGATGGGAGTTGGTGACGGCTTGGGTGGGGTGGCCTGACCGGGGACAGGTTGCCCGCCAGCGGGTGATTGGTTGCGGATGGCATTCAGGGCTCCGATGACTTCGTCGATGCTTCTTTCCTGAAGGGATTCGGATGCCCGGATCAGTCCTATTTCCACTGCGATTCGTTTTGCGCTGGCTTCCCTGAGCCGATAATCTGTGTCGGATAATGCCTCCAACAGCCGTAATACCTGGTGATCATTCAGTCCGCTTGCGTGTTGCTGCAGTGATGCAAGTTCGGATTCGGACAGGCTCTCAAGTGCTGCCTGATCACCGGAAACCTTGATGAGCATCAGGTGGCGGAAGTATTCCTGCAGGTCTCCCAACAGGCGTCCGAGGTCTTTTCCGTTTTGCGCCAGGTCATTCAGTTCGCTCAGCAGGGCTGGTTTATTGCCCTGGATCATGGCTTCGGCCAGTCGCAGGATTTGATCCCTGGAGGTGAGTCCGAACATGGAAAGCACATCAGATTCTTCAATTTGATCGCCGCAGAAACTGATCAATTGATCCAACGTCGACTGAGCGTCCCGCATCCCGCCATCGGCTCCACGCGCCACGGCCTGGAGGGCGGTTTGTTCGATTTGGATACCTTCCTGGTCGGCGATTTTCTTCAATTGTCCCATGATTTCCGGAGCGGCAATGCGTCGCAAATCAAAGCGCTGGCAGCGGGAAAGAATCGTCGGGAGCACCTTTTCCGGCTCTGTGGTGGCGAACATGAATTTCACGTGCGGCGGGGGTTCCTCCAATGTTTTGAGCAGGGCATTGAAAGCTTCCTTTGTCAGCATGTGGACCTCATCAATGATGAAGATTTTATAAGGTGACACGGCGGGGGCGTAGTGGACAGTATCGCGTAATTCGCGAATTTCCTCGATACCACGATTGCTGGCGCCGTCGATCTCCATGACGTCCAGGGATCTGCCTTCCGCAATTTCCTGACACCTTGGGTCATCCTCCGGCCAGTCGGTTCGAGGGCCGTCGGAGCAATTCAGGCACTTTGCAAAAATGCGCGCCAGGGTGGTTTTTCCGGTGCCCCGCGGGCCGCAAAAGAGATAGGCGTGGGCGATGCGCCCTTTCTGGATGGCATGGCCCAAGGTGCGCGTGACATGGTCCTGGCCCACAACTTCTTCGAAGCGTTGAGGTCGGTATTTTCGAGCGATGACCTGATAGGCGGACATGGGGACCAGCATGCACGGGGATGCTGGTTCAGGCAAGACTGGAGCGGGTTAATTTGGGTAGTTTCCGCAGTCGTGGGTTCTGCGGGATGAAGTGGGTTTACAGGATAAGTAGGTGTATTCGGACACCCTGGCGTTGGAATTTTGAAATTCAGAAAGAGGGGGCTTGTTTACCATGAATAGGTTCCGGTGTTGCCCAGTCGGTCCAGAAACCGGCCGGTTTGTCGTAAGGTAAGAGATTGGACGGTTTGTTCGATGGATGTTCCCACACTTTCGGGCTCCAAATCGGCCTCGCTGCCTCCCATATCCGTTTTGACCCAACCCGGACTGAGTGCCACCACCGTGATTCCCTCAGGTTTGAGTTCGGTGGCCAATCCGCGTGTGAAATGATTGAGAGCCGCCTTTGATGCACCGTAACAATACCTGCGCCCGGACCGTTGGGAGATGGAGCCGGCTCCGGAGGAAAGGTTGACGATTCGTGGGTTTTGGCTTTTCGCCAGCAGGGGAAGTAGGGTTTTTGTGACTCGAATGGTTCCCACTAAGTTGACGTTCATGGCTTCATGGAACCAATTCAAATCCAGATTTCGGAAGGACATGTCTGTGGGTTCAGGAAAGATGCCGGCATTGTTGATCAGCACGTCCAGAGTCACATTGTTTTCGTTCAAAAATTTGGCGACTTCATCAATTTGGGCTTGGTGCGTGACGTCCATTTCCAGTCTTATTGAAAGCCTCTGCCCGGGTTCTGTTGGACGCGCTTGGTCTGTGAGTTTGCGCATGCAGGAAATGACCTGCCAACCCTTTGAATGAAATGCTCCTTCCATGGCGGCTCCGATGCCGCGGTTTGCGCCGGTGATCAATACTGTCTTGGCTTTTGCTGTCATGTTTTCCTTATTCAAGCAGAAAGCGTTTGGGGGCAACATATAAAAAGACGCCTGCAGCGTATGCAGGCGTCTTCCCCGTTGGTTTGTTGGTTGAGTTTTGGTTTAATTTCAGGGGAGGATCACGTGGTCAATGACGTGGATGACCCCGTTGCTTGCTTCGATATCTGTTTTGATAACCTTTGCCTGGTTGATGCTTACCCCATGATCGGTGATACTAACCTTCACTTCCTTTCCGTTGACTGTTTTTACCTGACCTGCTTTGACATCTTTTGCCATCACTTTGGCTGGAATGACGTGGTAGGTGAGGATTTGTGTCAGTTTCTGCTTGTTTTCCGGCTTGAGCAGTGATGCCACCGTGCCTTCCGGGAGTTTGGCGAATGCTTCGTCAGTAGGGGCGAACACAGTGTAGGGGCCTTCGGCTTTCAGTGTGTCCACCAATCCAGCTGCTTGGACGGCTGCTACGAGTGTCTTGAATGAACCAGCCTTTATTGCGACATCCACGATATCTGGGCTGGCTTTGGTGTTGCCGGCGAAAGCGGTTGAAGTGACCAGGGCGATGGTGAGGATTCCGATTGTTTTTAGTTTTTTCAGCATAATTTCTATTTTGATTTGCAGTTCTTGTTACATGCGTTTGTTAGCACGGACTCAACATGCCTCTTGTTTAGTTGGTGTCAAATTTTTGTATCAAAAATGTTTAAAACAATCGTGTATTGTGTAACTATCACAATATGAGTCATAAGTGTGTTTTTGTGGGCTGCTTTGAGCTTTTTCTAGCTAAAAAAAAGGTTAGGAAAATAAGATTTGTTTAAATTTTGTAGCTTTTTTTGTGGGGTTACCAGGCTACTCCATAATCATCACCATGGTGACTGGCGCCGCCCCACAACGTGCCGTGTTTGCGGTCGAAGTAGATGGCGGTGATGGGGCCCGAGGTGCGTTCGTCGAAGTCCAGTCGATATCCCATGGTTTTCAACTCGTTGCGTACCCAGGGGGGAACGTCTTCCTGCAAGGTGAGTTTGCCTGGTTTGAATTCATGTTCCCCAAAGGAAGCGTGCATTTGGTAGCTGGTGATGTTGGGAGACTCGCAGGCTTCCTGAACGTTCATACCGAATTCCATGAAGTTGATGAGGAATTGCACCAGATTCTGCTCCTGAGTATCGCCGCCTTGAACGGAAAAAGCCAGGTAAGGTTCTTTGCCTTTCAAGGCGATAGTTGGGGTGAGGGTGGCGCGAGGGCGTTTGCCGGGTTCAAGGACGTTGTAAGGTCCGTCTTCCGGGAGAAGCACAAAACTCTGCATGCGCTGGCTCATGCCAATACCGGTGCGCCCGGCGATGCAAGCCGGCATCCAACCGCCGCTGGGGGTGACGGAAACCACCCACCCATCCTTGTCCGCCGCTTGAATGGAGGTTGTCCCTGCGCGGAAGTCGCGATGGTACTGGTCCCAATAATCCGCGGAAGCACGAGGTCGCTGGAACGGGCTTTGATTACGCCAGTGGTCCAGTTCGCGTTGGAATGGGTTTGGTTTATTGTTGAATCCATACGGATCCCCGGGACCTGCAAAGGGGTCATTGCGCATTGGATTGATCTCTCGGAGTCGAAACCGTGCATAATCTTTCGATAACAATGTTTCCAGAGGCTCATCCGGGGGAAAGTAAGGGTCGCCGTAGTAAAAGTCACGGTCTGCAAACGCCAGGTTCATGACTTGGTAAAGGGTATGGATGTACCGCGCCGAATTCAACCCCATGGATTTCAGATCCAGTGGCTCGAGCATGTTCAGTATTTGCAACATGCAGGGGCCTTGAACCCAGGAGGTCAGTTTGTAAACTTCCACATCATGGTAAGTGGACATGACGGGTTCCTCGATGTGGACTTCCCAGTTTGCCAGGTCTGCCGCGGTGTGGAGACCTCCTTGTTCGCGGGAGCCGCGGACGAATTCTTCTGCGATGTCCCCACGATAAAAACGATCATTGGCCGCCATGACAGCTTCCTTGCGTGTCGCACCTCTTGCCAGTGCCTTCTTTTCGGCGAACACCAGTTTTTCCAGTGTTGCTTTCAGGTCGGGCTGGCGGAAGATTTCTCCGGGTCTGGGTGCTTCGTAATATTCTCCTTCATGCGGGAGAAAAATGTCTTTGGAGTAGGGCCACTGCTTGAGTGAATCTTTTGAGCTTTCGATCCATTCGGACGTCCCGGCTTCCATTGGGTATCCTTCCGCCATTTGGATGGCGGGTTTCAACACCTGTTCCAATGACATCGTGCCGTACTCAGCCAACATCACCATCAAACCGCCGGGTGTTCCCGGCGTGACGGCGGCAAGAGGGCCTTCTCCCGGGGGATATCGCATGCCTCGGGCGAGGAAAAAATCCGCCGTGGCACCCGTGGGGGCGACGCCGAGCGCGTTGATTCCGATGACCTTTTTTTCGATGGGATGATAGACCAGAGCCTGAGTTTCGCCCCCCCAACTCAGGGCGTCATGCATCGTGCAAGAAGCGGCCAGCATGGCGCACGTGGCATCAATGGCGTTTCCGCCTTGCGCGAAGATCTGTGCTCCGGCGCTCGCTGCGAGGGGTTTGCCTGTGATCGCCATCCAGTGTCGTCCGTGCAGGATGGGTTTGTTTGTTTTGGCGTGTAGAAAGTGTTCTGCAGGTGCGCACACGAATCCCAACACGATGGCAAGCCCGAGGTGCAAACATTGCCAGGGATGTGATTGCCGCCGGCGGATACCACCTGGATGTGGTTTTCTGGTCATCCTGCAACTTATACCTTTCCGGATAAGTTTGGTAAACCCTATACCTCGTCTTGCATCAAGTGGTTGTTGTTTTCAGTTTCCACCTGGCGACGAACATGCCGTTGGATTTCCAGATGTGGGGTTGGATGGTGAATCCGTGAATGGGCTTGCCCAGATCGAGTTCACAGAACTCCGGCAGATTCGGTCGAGATCCGTTCCACGGCCAGGGTTCCAGTTCCGGGTGGGCCTGTTCGATGCGACGTACGACGCGTGCCGTTTCCTGTTTGGTCAGGGTGCAGACGGAATAAACCAGTTTTCCGCCGGGTTTGAGGCGGGTGATGGCGGATTCGAGCAGGCTAAACTGAACTTCGGCCAGCTCCTTCACGTCTTCCAGGGTGGTGGTCCATCGGGCATGCGGGTTGCGCTGCCAGGTGCCCAGTCCGCTGCACGGTGCGTCGACGAGCACACCGTCGAATTTCTTTTTGAAGGGTATCTTGGAATTACCGTCCCACTGGGAGGATTGATAGTTGAACACCTTGGCTCTGGCGGCGCGGCGTTTCAGTTTCTGAAGCCGCCATGCCGATCGATCGGTGGCCCAGACACATCCTTTCTGCTCCAGCAGATCGGCCAAGTGCAGCATTTTACCTCCTTCGCCCGCGCACATGTCCCACCAGTGTTCGGATGGTTCCACCTGACAGAAATTACCGACGAATTGAGAGGCAAGGTCTTGTATTTCAAAACTGCCGTGCTGGAAAGAACCGGTCTGGTAAAGGTCCTCCCGACCGAAATAACGGAAGGAATTACGCCAGCATCCTTCTCCTGCAGGCTGAATATCCTTCTTGAAAAGTTGTTCTACACGCTTGCCCTTGGCTTTGGGGGCGCGCAGCCACAGGGTGGATGGTCGCTGGATCTGGACCAGCCATTCGCGGGTGACTTTCATGGTGTCATAGCACCAGTCCGGGACCGTTTTTTTGAGGACCTCGGATTTGATCTTGCCAGCGTGTGAGCGAAATGCTTCGTCCAGTTCGCGTGCCATTCGGATCTGGCGGTTTAAAGTGTTGGACGGATTCAGGCATCCTTTCCATCGAAAGTAGGTGTAGACCCGTTCGACCACTGCTGTCTTGTGGCGGGGCAGCATTTCCTTTTCTTTGCGAAGTGCGTCCCTCAGTAGTCGGTCGGCTGGGTTTTTGGCATCGCATTGTCTGATGATATCATCAGCCAGAGAGGTGATGCCGTTTCGTTTGCGTTTGGGCATAAATGGTTAGAGAGGTTTGCACCACCAGAACATACGTTCCAGTCCGGTGCGATTGGGATAGGATCGCGGAACCCATTCCTTTTTCAATTCAAAATGTGGGGAGAACCTTTGGAACACCTCGTCACGGGTTGTTCCGAAAGGTGGTCCATCCTCGTCGGGGATCAGGTAATGTACGGCCAGCAGGGAGCCCCCAGGTTTGATCCACCGCAACATAGCCTGGAGATAGTCGTTCCGCTGATCGGGTTGAATGGCGCAGTAGAACGTATGCTCGAAGACCCAGTCAAAAGGTGATTCCGGAGATTCGTTCAGAAAGTTACCAAGATGAAAGCTGCATGCATGAGCTTTGCCGGAAGCGTGTTCACGTGCCCGTTCGACTGCGGACGGAGCGATATCGACGCCGCTGGCCTCAAAGCCTTTGGATGCCCAAGCCAGCACGTCATGTCCGATTCCACAGCCGGGCACGCAAACGGTCCCTTTTTTCAGTTCCGAGTTGTCGACCAAAAAATCCACCAATCCCGGGGAGGCTTCGCCTTTGTCCCAGGGTGTTTCTTTGTTTTGGTAGCAGGTTTCCCAGTGATCCAACTCATTCATCAGGTAAACCATCTTGATTCCCATTGAAAGATCAAGTTCAATCGCCAACTTTCAAAAAACGCATTGCATTGGAGAAATGGCCTATGCAGAATTGGGGCGTGGTACGGGGCGTAGCGCAGCCCGGCTAGCGCGCCTGGATCGGGACCAGGAGGTCGGGAGTTCGAATCTCCCCGCCCCGACCATTCCTTCTTGCAGCCGGTTCAGGGGTTTGACCGGTTCTCGTCCTGGGAAAGTTCGTAGGTGTAAAGGTATTTGTCTTTGTTGACCCATTTGGCACTGCCGTCGCACATCTGGAAATTAGTGCCTGCGTCCCCGTGATTATCGTTCGGGTCGGGAAAATTGTTTTGTGCGCCTGGGCCCTGTCCGTCTCCGTCAAAGATCAGGTAGATGTCCGTTGGACCGACGACCTGACCACGTAAATCAAAGGCGCGACTTTTATGCACCCAGCTCAAAACCGTCCGGTCCGTTTTACGAGTCGTGAAGTTCATGAACGCATTGATTTCATAGCTCACACCACGCAGATCGTTTTCGCGAGTGCGTGAGCTTTGCATGCGTTTGTAATCAGCCTGACGTCGCAAATCTTCCAGGACGGTTCTGCCTCCGACTCTGACCGTGTTTGTTCCGATGTAATTCTGGGTGGATGGGCAGACAAAAACGGATTTGGCGTTTGCCGAGGGGATGTATTCGGGGTTCAACCATGACAGATCATCGCTGCCATCCGTTGGGGTGCCCGCCAGCCAGCCTTTGTCGTTGTCCTGGGAATACATCATGGAGCCCAGCCCCATTTGTTTGAGGTTGTTCAGGCAACTAATCCGTCGGACTTTCTCTTTCGCCTTGGATAAGGCGGGCAGCAGCATGCCTGCCAGGATGGCGATGATGGCGATAACGACCAGTAGTTCGATTAAGGTGAAACCGCGGTTTTGAGGGAGACGGGAAAGTGATGTTTTCATCTTTGATGGCTCATTCTGGTTGCTTTTAACATGAAAGACCATCTTTTTTTGCCGAAATGGATTTGCTTTGGTCCAGGTGCTGGGCAGGGGGGAGGTCGAATGAGCGCGCTTCATTCCTCATCGACACTTTGATCTTCGCTGAGACGCTGAAACAGGGTTTTGATGTCTCGAAAACCACCGATCGTGACCCAGACAGCCATTCCGGCAAAAAGGGTGATCGAACCAAAAAAGAGTATTGTCCAAAGCGTTTTCCACATATTCATTTTGTCTGGATTAAAGAGTTAAGCTTCGATTGGTTTGGTTGATTGTGTTTTGGGTTTGTCGGGAAAGAGTAGCGAGCCTGCGACAAACACGACCATGGTGAAAGCCACTGTCATCAACCCGACTTCATCTCCGCTGAGGTATTGAACATCTTCGTTCGTTTTAGGATCCACCCACTTGAGTCCAACCAAACGTTGCACGGGGTCCAGTCCCAGCAATGCCGTCATTCCGCTCAGCAAAGCGAGAAAAGCCCCTGTGGAGCTGGCTCCTTTCCAGTATAGCCCGCCAATCAGAAGTGAAAATGCCCCGGTGAAATATATGGCCCCTGTAACTGCCATGTAATCCCAGATGTCGTCGCCTCCCTCATAGATGAGGCCCCAATAAAGGATGTACAACCCAATGACCACAATCAGAATGCGCGTCCACTTGATGCGGCTGGCGGTTGAAAAATTCTTGCCCCGGATGGGCGCGATGATGTCCTGGGTGATGACCGAACTCCAGCAGAGCAGATAGCTGTCATGAGTGGACATGAAGGCTGCGATCATGGCGGCGGTGATGATGCCGATGAGCCCGACGGGTAAAACGCGTCCGAGAAAGATCGGCATGGCGTAGAGATTGTTGACGGGTTCCACATTCGGATCGGTCGGAAGGAAAAGTTCCTGCAGATCAGGTGCGCTGGTTGTGAAATATACCAACGCACAGATGCCCCAGAAATATGGAATGATAAACCGGATCATGAAGGAGAGGGAGGACCACATGTATTGTTTCTTGACCGCCTTGGTGCTTTCCATGGCCAGTGCGCGTGCGACCGCTGTGGGCCAGATGGCGCAACTGACCAGTCCTGCGGTGAAAAACATCCATGCCACATAAGACCACCCAAACCCGCTGCCTTCCATCAGCGGATTGAAACCTTCTTCACCTTTTAATTCCTGCACCGTGTTGACAATGTTTTCCCATCCCAGTTGGTTCAGGCACACAACGGTTGCCGCCAGGATGCCGAAAGACAGAACGACGAATTGAATGTAATCCGTAACGATCACGGAAATCATGCCACCCATGACGGTGTAAACGAGCACCAATGCCAGCAGCACCGTCATGACGGCAGGTAACGCCCGGCTGTCCTGCGACATGCCAGTAATGCCCACCACAAACATGGATCCCACCTTGAGGAAAAGCCCCATATTCAGGATGCCGCCAAACGCCAGCATCACTCCTCCAAGGATACGTGTCTTGCGATCAAACCGTCTTTCATAAAACTCAGGGATTGTAAGGACTTTCAGGTCGCGCAATCGGCAGACAATAAATCCGGTGGCTCCGACAATGAACGTTACGATTGCCGCCGCGAGAGCGATGTGAAACGCGGCAAAACCTCCTGTAAACCCCTTCTGTGAACTGTACATCACCGTGATCAAACCCATCTCCGTCCCGGTCATGGTGGCGATCCCCAAACAGGTGCCTATGGCTCGGCCTGCGCCCAGGTAAGTCGTCATGTTTCGGACGTATTTCTTCACAAACAACCCGATCAAGACCGAGATGGACAAATAAAGTACCACCAAAATCCAGTCCAATGTGCTGAAATTGGTATGGCTCAGTGCCTCTGTAAAAGAATTTTCCATGGTGATTGGGGGGCATTGTTCATGGTTTGGGCGATATATACCAGCCTGATTTTTGGAAGAAAAAGCCACCACGGTTTTAAAAGGCGTGAGCTTTGATTTCGTGGATGTGTTTTTCAACGCAGGGTGTGGTGATTTGTTCGTTATAACGGGACTTTCACAGTCATCTTGGATCATTTTCGTGAAAACAGGCATTGAATATGCTGACTTCAATCTGATTTGCGTGAAGTTGCATCTTGGTTTATCACAAACAACGAGAAGATCATGAACACAAGGATGATGCCAAAGACCGGTCAAAAGGCGGGACTCGGGGGGATGACCATGATTGAAATCCTGGTAGTGATGGCGATCATCGCCATTCTGGCCGCCATGTTGTTACCTGCGGCAGGGAATGCAATGGAACATGCTCGCAGGACGGTATGCCGTCATAATTTGAGGCAGGTGCACTTGCTGGTGATGGCTCATGCCTCTGAGAATGGCGGTCTGCTGCCGATGGCTCAGGGCATGATGCCAGGTCAGCCTCTACCTTTGGGGCAGCCGATGCGCATTATTGCGCAGGCCATATCCACAGGGCCCGAAGAAAAAGTGATGCATTGTCCGAGCGATCGGCGGAAGTTTGCTTCCGGCCAGAGTGATTTCAGTTTTTACTGGAATGGAAAATCGTTAGGGCAGCGGACCGATCTCCTGCTTTCATCCAGCCGTCTGGCCAGTGAAAAATGGTTTTGGCATGATCGGTCCCAGCCGAAACGCTATCAATACACAACGACCTACCTGGGCAAAGCCACCACGCTGTTGGGGGACGGCAGCACGCATTATGAGAACGTGCCGTTGCCGTTGCTGACAAATCGAGTTGAGGCTTCCGGCAATGATTAGGAGCGGGCAGCAGCTTTTTTTGATTGAACAATTACAGGTAATCCAAAGAATACCGATGGAAACGAATCAATGGAAGTGGATAACCATGAGAACAGGGGTGAGGTCTCTCAGGCGAGTTTGACGGGATGGAAGGCAGATCCCAATCTTCTCGGCATGATGGATGCCGCCGAGCTTGGTTTTTTATTGTTGGATACGAAGCTCAAGATTCGCTTTTTTTCCAGTCAGGCATTGGAAATCTACACCATTGAAGAAAGGGATATCGGAAACGATTTCTTTAAAATTGCCGCCCGAATTCCTCAGGACGATTCACTTGAAGTAGCGACCTTGGCGTTGCAAGCAGGTAAAAAGATCAGGGAAAAGAAAGTCACCATTTCCAATGGCAAGGTTTACCTGAGGCGCGTCTTCCCATACCGGGCCAAGGATGGTGAAATGTTGGGAGTCTTGCTCAGTTTCACTGAAATCAGCCAACTTGACCACACGGAAACAGCGGCACGATTGAATGCCGAGCGTTTGAAGATTGCCACCGAAACGGCGAAGGTCGGCATCTGGGAGTGGTATCTTGACTCCGGAAAGGTTCATTGGAATGCGGAAATGTTTTCCATCTACGGAATTTCTCAAACGCCTGACAGTTTTGTTCGGTACCAGGACTGGAGTCAAAGCGTGCTTCCTGAAGATTTGCCGAAGCAGGAAGAAATCTTAAAGAACATTAGGGAAAATGGGGAAAGTGTGGAACGCGTGTTCCGCATCAAGCGCAGGAGCGACGGATCCATCCGTACGGTCATGGCGGTCGAAACCATCAAAAAGGACGCCAATGGCAACAACATTTCCATGGTCGGCATCAATCGTGACATCACCGAACAACTTTCAGGTTTCAAGAGAGATGCCTTATTGACAGCCATAGTTGAAAACTCGATTGATGGAATCCTGACCAAAGATCTGAACGGGAGGATTACAAGCTGGAATGCCGGAGCCACCAAGATTCTTCAGTATTCCAAGGAAGAAATTATTGGAAAGAATGTGAGGGAGCTGATTCCCGACTCCAGACGTGGTGAGGAAGATAGCATCGTCAACATCATTCAATCCGGTAAATCCCTGACGAATTATCACACGCAGCGGCTTTGCAAGAACGGCGCGGTCACCGAAGTGTCCATCAGCGTCTTTCCCATCCACACACGTGACGGGAAAATTGAATCCATTGCTTCCATCATTCGTGATACCACCGATACACGTCGTATCGAGCGTAAACTTCAGGAAGCTGACAAGTTTGAAAGTCTGGGTGTTCTCGCCGGAGGCATTGCCCATGAGTTCAATAATTTGCTGACTGGGATTCTGGCGAATGTGGGGATGGCACAAAGAGAAATTCAGGCCTGTCCTCAGGCAGCGGAATCTCTTGGTGAAATCCGCGCATCTGCGCGTCAGGCTGCGGATCTGTGTTTGCAGATGCTGACCTATGCCGGCAAAACGGATTATGAATTCGTAGCGGTGGAGTTGTGTGATCTTGCCCGGGATGTGGTGAAATTTCTCGGACGATCCATCCATCGCAACATACAGATTGAATTGACCAACGATGACGGAAAGCACGTCGTGATGGGGGATGCTGTCAAGATTAGGCAAATACTTGTCGACCTCATGTTGAATGCAGCCGAATCCATCGGTTCAAGTGGCGGAAAAATCACCATCAAACTGAAGGAAGAAACACTGAAGGAAGATGAGATCGGAGAGCTGCGACTCGGGTATCGACTGAAACCCGGCATATACGCTTCTGTTTCCATTAGTGATAATGGGTGCGGGATGACACCCAAGCAGTTGGAGCATATTTTTGATCCGTTTTTCTCAACGAAATTTACCGGCAGAGGATTGGGGTTGCCAACAGTCCGGGGCATTTTCACAGCGCATCACGGGGCTCTGAAGGTGCAATCCGAGAGCGGTGTCGGGACCACTTTTACTGTGTTGTTACCTCATCAAGCGACCTCCGAAAAGAAAGTGTCGATGATTCCGACCCCAAAGCCCCATCCCGGCAAAGCTCAGAGCAAAGAGGCGATCCATCCATCAAGACTCCCGGGTAAAGGCAAAGTATTGGTGATCGATGATCTTGTCATGATTCGAAGGGCTTTGAAGCGCCTGCTTGGCAAGCTGGGTTTTGATGAGGTTTTGGTTGCTGAAGACGGGGAAACCGGCTTTGAGCTCTACAAGGAACACGCCAAAGATCTGCGCATCGTATTTCTTGACCTGGTGATGCCGGGGTGGGATGGCGCGGCGACATTTGGAGCATTGCATGCTTATGATCCGGACATTCCCGTTGTCGTGATGAGTGGTTACGTCGAAGAACAGGTTGAAGAGTCTTTTAAGGGGGGGGAGTTGCCTGCCGGATTTTTGCAGAAACCTTTCGATGAGGATTTGGTTAAATCATGCCTCGAATTGGCAAGGCAACCATAGCTCGAATGGGGCGACTTTCCTTGAATGTTCGTTCATTCAAATTGTATATTCCCTGAAATTCTCCCTCGACTCTTATCTCCCGATCGGTTTTATAATGCGCTCAACCATGAGTACGCCATTTTTCCGAAAGAACGATTCTTCGCCATTTCGGCAGTCGCCCGTTACCCGGCGTCGTATGTTGCAATCTGTTGCCTGCGGTTTTGGTGGGCTGGCATTTTCTGGCATGCGTGCCGATTTGCGCGCTGGCACCCATCAAATTGAAAATCCTCTGGGCCCATTGACCACCCACGTCCCCGCCCGGGCCAAGCGGGTTATCTTT
>JAQCFT010000079.1 GCA_027619545.1 Verrucomicrobiota bacterium
GGCGGCTCATCTCATCCGTTTATATGCGAAGTTATGATTAGCTTTTTTGACACCGTTCTGCAACGCTTAAAGCGGCCCGTTCGCTTTTTAATGAGAGGGGTTTCCGGGAGGGGCTTTCTGTTTTTGAACTCCAGGATCGGGTTGCTCAAAACGGATCACCATCATCGTAGGTTCCCTCCGGCGTGAGTGTTTCACCCACTTCCTCAGGTTTCAAGCATTGCCCTCCTGATTTCGTGGGAAGTATTCGCTTATGCGGATGTCACTTCGAAGCTGTTTTGCTCAGGTGTGTGATGATGGTTTCGGGTGAGTTTTGGCGTGAGGGTGTCATTCGCACGTCCTTTCGACGTTTTCATAAACACCAGTGGGGACCAACTGTTCTTTTCCTGAATTGTTTTGGAAATGAACATGCCCTCTCAGGATCACTCCTTCTTCGAAAGTGAGGGGGCCGCTGACGGTCAGGGAGTCGCAATCCACCAACGATGGAACCGCCCGGCCGAAGCGTTTGTCAAAGTCCTGAATGGTCTTGTAGTGTGAAGGATCCAGTTTGACCAGTGGAGGAATGCCTGCCCGTGTGGCATCCAGAATCAGGCAGTGATTCGCGGTGATGGTATAGGCGTCCGAACGAAGTGCCAACAGATCCGAAGTTGTTTTGACCGGAGAAAATCTTGTTCGATCAACTTCTATCGCGCAGGTCTGATCGAAGCAGGCGATGGCGGCGCCCATGGCCGATTCCAACTGGAGGACTTTTTGGGAATTGGGATCCTTTGGATCCACGGTTTTTTTGTTTTGGATCAGTGGCAACTGGAATACGCCTTCTTGCTGATCCAGTGCTTCTTTCAATCTATCGAGTCGGATCCATAGATTGTTCGTGTTGAAGTAACGGTGTCGATCGATGTCTTGAAATGAAGCGATATCATTCTCAGGGCACTGCGCAGACTCCCGGAGGATCAGGTGTCCGTCGGATTTGCGTTGGGCCAGGTGGCCGCCCTTCCTGTCGGAAGTTGTGCGGCGCGCCACTTCCATCATGAAGGCGTTTCCTGACTCGGCGAAGTGTGCCAGTAATCCTGGGTGAATGGTGGCACCAAGATTGTCTGAATTGGAAACGAAGGCATAGATGATACCCCGCTCCAGCAAGCTTTCCAACAGGCCTTCGGCCATGAGTGATGTGTAAAGGTCACCATGCCCCGGAGGGCACCACTCCAAATCCGGGTTTGATTCATGAGCCACCGGTTCAAGGGTTTCTGCGTCCAGCTTGGGCACCATTCCCTGAAGAAAATCCAGTTTCTGATCTCCATTGCTCAGTTCGGGAAATTTCTCAAGATAGTGTAATGTGTCCCGGCGGGTGCTGAAACTGTTCATCAGGTAAAAGGCCGGCCGGTCCGATTTGGATTTTCCCCTAAGCTCCAGGGCCTGCCGGGCAATGAAATCGAGAAAGGTTTCCTCACCTTTCACCTGCATGAGAGATTTGGCGCGATCCAGTCCCATGCCGGTTCCGAGTCCCCCATTCAGCTTGATGCAGACCAATTGATGCAGCCGTTCAGTATCCAGCTGTGAAGCGTTCTCAAGATCTTCCAGTCGAATCAAATCCCGCGCAGGTGCGATCGAGTCTTCGGGAATGAAACCCGAGTTCCCCGTTGCAACTTGTGCAACGGAAGCAAGGTATGTTTCGATTCGAGAGGTGGCAATGCCGGCTTGCCGCATTTTCAGGGTGATGCTCTCTTGAATGAATTGAATGTCCGGGGTGGTTTTCATATTGCTTGGCTCTTCGGAATACACTCTGCGGGTACCTTGCCTGATGATGTCGGTTCTCTCAAGTTGAAAGCCGGCTGCGCTTGATCCATTTAAGATCGGCCAGCCCCAAAAGCACACCGGTCATTACAAACAGCATCGCTCCCCAGAAGGTGGCGGTCACGGTCTCATTCAGAAAAATCCAGCCGCATAAGACCGTGGTCAACGGGATCAAATTCACGAACAGCATCACCCGGCTGGTTGGCCATTGCTTGAGGGCGTTGGTCCACAGGGCGAATGCAATTACGCCTGCCGCGATGATGGAGTAAATCTGTGCGGACCATAGTTTGATCTGCATCGGAATGTCCTGGGTGCATTGGTCGTAAATGGCAAAGGGCAACAGCCAGACGAAAGTTCTTACGAAGTTGTGCCCGTTGATCTGGGCACTAGACAGTCGATGCCCGAAGCCTCGGCAAACCCGGCTGTAAACTGTCCAGAGAACGGATGCCAACAATCCCAGTCCGTTGCCGATCCAGTTGGAGCCTTGGTCAGTCGGAGTGGATTTAAACAGGATGGCAACGCCGCACAAGGTCAGGAAGGCTGCGGCAAAGCGCTTGATTAATTCCAGTCGCTCCACCTGTTTGATCTCCCATAACAGTGCCCAGACTGGAGACGTGGCGAACAGCAATCCCATATTGGCTGCCGTGCTGTATCGGAGCGCCCAGATGAAACTCAGGATGTAGGCGGTAAAAATCAGGCTACCTTTCCACCAGAGGGCTCGGTTCAGATCGGAGCTGACAGGTTGATAAGCTCCAAACCATCTGGTGTAGCGGGCCAGCAGGAGCAGCAGTGCGCCCGAAATGAGGAATCGTGTGCAACTGGTCCAGACCGGGGGCCACCGGTCGACCAGATACTTCGTCGCAACGTTGTTGCCTCCCCACAGGAAAACAGCCACGACCAATCCGGTCACAATGTTGGTGGAATGATTCGATCCCTCTCGCACTTCCCGAGTAAGCGTGAAGAGGGAGCAAGAGACAACTAGAAATAACGTTTCAGATTTCTTGGCGACAGATCCCGGAGATTCAGAAGTGTCAGGAAATCAATCGTCCCGAAGGATTGGTCGAGGGCGGGAGGCCCGCAAATACGCGCTCCCACCGTCAGATAAGCCCGCAATAATTTCGGGATGTCCGGTCTTGCGGTCAATGCTTCCTTGGACACGCAGGCAAATTCAGGATGCGGATAGGTGGAGAGATGGCGGGGGGCGTGAAATCGCTCGCTCAGCATCCGATAAACCTCCAGCCCTTCTGCCGGATTCTGGGAAGTCAGTGAGCTGCACCCAATCAGGTGGCACAGGTCATGCACACGCGCGTAGCAGGCAATCCCCTTCCACAGCAGGCTCAGGCTTGACAGGTTTCGGTGGGATTTGTGCACGCAGGCCCTGCCCAATTCCAACACCTGATGCCGAATCGCTTCATAAGGCGTGAAGTCGAATTCCTGCTCGCTGTAATAGCCCAGGTTTTGGGCTGCTGTTGTACCGGATTGAAGTCGGTAGGTGCCGATGACCTGTTGGCTTGCCTTATGCCGGACGATCAGGTGATCGCAGACGCTGTCAAAAGGGTCCGCATCGAGCCCTGTTTCGTAAGCACTTGATAATCCTTCTTTTAATTCCAGATTAAAGACCTCGAAACGAAGCCTCTGAGCCTGTTCCAGATCATCGGTGGATTGTGCCAGTGTACATGTGTAATGTTCGGCTTCAATCTGTCGAAACCATGGAGTGGAAAGCTTCATGTGTTCAGAAACGGATGGAATCCGTTTGGCTCGGGACGAGTCCTGATAAGAGTTGGGTAAGTTTCATTGTCTTTGCATCCATTGGACACGCGGTGAGTTATATGGTCTATGTGTGATTTTTTGTCCACCTAATTTCGTAATTCTTTGCGGCAGGTAAATGGAGGATGCGTTACAGATCAGCAATAATTGAATGGTGAGAAAGATCGAACCTTCCCGTCGGGTAGATGGGACCGTCCCGGTCAGGTAGATCGGACCGTCCCGGTCCGCACCTTGTGGCATCGCTGCTTAAATAAGCTACCCCAAGGAAAACCCAACCGCCTTCGAACCCCAATATCACTGGGCGCGTTGACCAAGGACGCAGGTCATTGAAAACCGCAGGCTTCCCAAAGCGGAAGTTGATTGGAATTCGTATGCCACAAGGGCGCGCCAGGGACGGCACGCACTACCTTGAGTGAACTGCGGGTAGATCGGACCGTCCCGGTCCGCCCGCTACCGCCAACTGCGCGGATGTTGGGTTGTTGGATGCCAAGGGGTTTTCCTTGAGAGGTGAAAAACAGAGAATGGAGGCCATGAGGATTGCGTGCCAAGACGCCACGTTCTACCTGTCCCCCAACAAAAATGCCGGCGGGAAGGGTTCCCGCCGGCATCTGGCTTGGCTTTGGTTTTTATGGACTGAGGGAGAAACTTTTATTCCTCGTTGGGCAAACCTTCAGGTGCTTTGCGGACCCGGTAGTATTGTCCTCTGCGTTGACCGGGCTTGTCGGCTACGATGTCCAGTGCGTCTTCTTCACTGACACCAGTGCCAATCACTTCCCATTCTTCCAGGTTGTCCGATACTTCCATGACATAACCTTCACCTGGCACTGCAGGCAGACGCAGGTGAATGCTACCGTCATCCAGAATCGATACACCCTTGCGGCCGGGATTATTGTCACTGATCACCACCGTGGCGGCGCCGGCCCGTCCTATGTTGTAAGTTTCGACAGGTTCCAGTACCAGAATGGCGGTTTCCAGACCTTCTTCCATGTCATCCAGGATGGGCGACAGTTCCAGAGTAGCCCAGCGCTTTTGGGCTTCGATGATGACGGAACCTTCCAGGAGTGTGTAGTCCAGTCCGTTTTCCGCGGTGCCTTCCATGCGGTAAGCAACCTTCAACTCGGTGTCCGTTTTGCCGGTGCGGCGAATGCGGAACTTGGCGGTGTTGCCGTTGGGACTGCCGTTGCCATTGCCGTTACCGGTGGCTTCCGATGCGAAGGCATCCTTGGCGAACACGGTGACTTCCGGTTTTTCATTGTCTCCGATGACTTCCACTTTGGTTCGGCGCGACATGAGGGTGGCTCCGTCGTTGTCGGTGACTTCCAGTGCGATGTCATACTTGCCGGCTGCCACATTTTCCCAGAGGAAATCAAAGGTCTGACTTTGACCGGGATCAGGCGCCACGATGAAGTTGATCGTTCCTTCATGGACCACTTCGTCGTTGGCAAGGAATCTGAACGCTCCGATCCATCCGTCAGCATCGACCGCTTCACCGGTCAATTGAATGCTGGCAGGGGCCTGGAATTTTTCGTTGTTGAACGGTGTGATCATGCTCACCTTCGGCGCAATGTTGCGATCCCGATCATTGTCGAAAATATTCAGACGTGCCGCATCCTGACGTCCCACTTGGTAACAATCCGGTGAGGGTGGGAAGATGGCGATGCACTGGATGTCTTCCAGGAGCAGTACGACCTGTTCCACTCCTTCCACGTCATTGTCTTCCAGAGGAATGACGGACACCTGCACTTCGCTCATGCCTTCCGGGATGGTGACCATGCCGCTCAGGTGTTCGTAGTCCAGACCGTTTACACCTGCTCCGCGCATTTGATAATGCACAGCCAGAGCGTTGGAAAGGTCACCCTGACGCCAGATGAGGAAGGAACCGGGATTTGGGTCTTCACCGGCGCCCGTTTCTGAGGCTTTGCCGTCATCGACTTTGACTTGGACGAGCGTCAGGCCGTCGGTGTTTCCGCCGTTTCCATTACCGTTTCCATTACCGTTTCCATTACCGTTGCCGTTGCCGTTGCCATTTCCATTTCCATTTCCATTGTTGCCATTGTTGCCATCGTCGCTGTCCGATTTGTCGCGGACCTGGACGATTACGGGGCGGGAGCGTCCGATTTTACCTTCATCATCGGTGACTTCGGCATGCAATTCATATTTGCCAACCGGCACATCCGACCAGACCAGTGAGTAGTGTTGGTCTTCTCCGTCTTCCGGAGGGCGAATAAACGTGAGAAACTGTTCGCCTATTTTTCTGCCGTTGGCAAAGAAGGCTGCCTGGGAGGTCCATCCGTTTTGATCCTTGGCTTCCACTTCAATCCTGATTTCAGCGGGAGCTCTGAAGGCGTCTCCGTTATCGGGTGATTCGATTTTCACGACGGGGGCAGGGTTGTCGTCTTGATCATTGTCGCGAATCTCCACCTTTGCAGTGGTGTGCTGGCCCAGTTGATAGCAATCGGCGGGCGGAGGGAAGATGGCGATACAGATTGCCGGCAGCAACTCGAGAACCACTGTTTCGGTGGGTTCGGTCTGGTTGTCGTCCTTGGGAACGAGTTGCAGTCGGACGTTGTTCACACCTGCCGGGATTTCGATGGTGCCGGACAGGGGGGTGAAGTCGTCACCGCTGGTGGCGGTGCCACTCAATCGATATGCAACATTCAGCGCCACGTCCTTGTTGCCGGACCGGCGTAACATCCAGGTGGCTGCATTGACTTTTTCCGGACGGTTGTCCTCTCCGTCGTTCTTTTGACGGAATCCCTCGGTGGCAATGGGGTCGGTGGCGAATACTTCCACCAATGGAGCCCGTGTGGCACCCTGGACGGATACTGTGATGGATTCCGAGCGGGCGCTTTCGCCGTTTTTGTTGCTCGCCACTGCTGTCAGATTGTGTCGACCGGTGGTCAGATTGCTCAGTTTGGTGGACCAGATCGGGCTCTTGCCCCGGCCGTTGCGTTCCAGTTTTGCAACGGGTTCATCGCCCGAGTAGAGTACGACTGAATCGACATCGTTTTTACCTTCCTCCAGTTTGACCACGACATTGATATTGTGATTGGACGGGAATACTGATCCGTTGCGTGGTGAAAGGATGGCCAGTGAGGCGGGCAATGTTTCTCCGTCCTCGCCGGTGCCGTCCAAAATGGTTACTTCCGCCTGGTGCGATTCCCCCAGGGCGTAGCACTTGTGGGCATCATCACGATCCAATTCACATTCTCTGGGAATCAAGGTCAGAATGACATTTTCAGGGCCTTCGCGGAGTGGGTCGGCTAGAGGTTTGATCTCGACGCGGACGCTGGCAACGCCTTTATCCATCAGGATCGAATGTTCCAGTTCGGCATAATCTTTGCCATTCTGTGCACGGCCGCTCAACCGGTAGGCGACTTCGATGGCATGGTCCATGGGGCCTTCACGGCTGATGACGAAGAAGCCGGGATCACCGCCCACTGCTGCTTCCGCCAGGGTGAGGGACCTTGGTTTTACCTTGTTTTGAGGGGCTGGGTTCTCCGGGCGATTGGCGTTGCCCTGTCCGTTGCCGTTCTTTCCTCGATCATCGCCATTTTTCTCGCCTTTATCTCCTTCATTATCGGAATCGAGATCCACATTTGCCATCAACGTGGGTTCGGTGGCTTCGGGATCTTCAGCGTGGACGGAGACGATGGAGGGTTCTTCTTTTGACAGAACGTGGAACACATGGGGTTGTGAATCGGTATAGGCTCCTTCATGATCGTAGGCACGTGCCACGATTTCATAGCGGCCCGGGCCTAGGTTTTGCCAGAACTGCTTGTAGAGGTTGGGTTGTCCGAAGTTGCCGGATATGATCAGCTCGGTTCCTTCGAAGAACTCCACACGTTCGATTTGGCCATCCGCATCCTCAGCCTGTGCGATCAACCAGACACTGGCGGGATCAAGGAATGTTTCTCCCGGCAAGGGAGAGATCATGGCGATTTTTGGGGGAAGGTTCGGGATGGGGTTTTCGCCATCACGGATGACCGCTTCAGCCACACTCAGGCGTCCCACTTCGTAACAATCCTGCGGCATTGGAAAGATGTCTGCGCAAGGTGACGGTTCCAGGATCACCAACACTGACTCATCACCCTCGGGATCCTGGTCGTCCAACGGTTCGAGCAGGACTACTGTGGACCGTTCACCCGCTGGAATGGTGACAACATTGGACATGGGCAGATAATCCAGTCCGGCTTCCGCGGCGCCTTCTGTTCGGAAATAGACATCCAGTTCATGATCTACCGAGCCTGTGCGTGTAATGGTGAACTCCGCCGTGTCGATCAAAGTATCGCCATCTTTGGGTTCACTTGCTTCCGGATCGGTGGCGGAAACGGTCACAACGTTGACCGGGATGCTTTCGACGATGGTGAAGGAAACGAGTTCGGATATGGATTCCGTGCCGTTTTCATCCCGTGCGGTGACTTGGACGGTGTGGTTTCCGCCGCGCAGGTTTTCCCAGTCGAAGCGAAAAGGGCCGATGGGGGTTTCGGGTGTCAATAATTGAGGGGGAATCAGGTTGAGCGGTTCATCCACGGTTCCCAGAGAGGTCCCGTCTCCCACAAATTCCATGCTGACACTGGCTTGTCCGACTCGATCCACCTCCGCGAAGATGGTCAGGTCACGCGGTCCTTCCAGAACGACTCCGTTGCCAGGACTGGTAATGCGGGCTGCGGGTGGAGCCGTTTGCTCTTCCTGAGCCCATGCAGATACGCCGACACCCATGCTCATCAGCAGGGCGGCGAGTTTTCTCGACAGTTGGTTGTTGTATTTCATAATCATCTTACTCCTGATTTTGCAAAACAGAGAACATGCAGACGCCATGCCATATCAATTTTTAGAAAATCGAAAATTCCTTCGGATGCCCGCTCTATGGTGCGGATTTCTGGTTTGCCTGTTTGGCTTGACCGGAGACGAATCACAAGCTGCGGATGCACAGCGTGTTCGGATTGCGTGCCTGGGGGACAGTATTACCCAGGGTGCGCGTGTTGATGAGGAGACGCAATCGTATCCATCTCGTCTGCAGGAGCTTCTGGGAGACCGGTATGAGGTGGGTAACTTTGGGGTAGGTGGCGCCACGCTGCTGCGCTCGGGGCGTCCCAATATCTGGTCCAAGCTGGACGAGGTAACATCTTTCAACCCTCATGGCGTCATTATCTCCTTGGGGACCAACGACACGGTCGACGGAAACCGCGGCAATTGGTCAAGGATCCGGCGTTTCGAACCGGATTGTCTGGAGTTGCTTGCAACACTGCTGGCGCTGCCGGCTCAACCTCAGATTTGGCTGTGTGGTCCGACCTCCATGGTCCTTGAAACCCCGGACCTCAGCGAGGATCGACGGGCCAATTTGGAGGAGCGTCGGCCTAGATTGGAACAACTTCGAGCGGTTTTGAGGCGAACCGTGGAAACATTCGATCATCCGCGTGTTCATTTTCTGGATTTGGGACCGGTATTACACGGTCAGCCCGAGTTGCTGACCAAAGAAGACGGAGTGCATCCCAATGTGGAGGGCTACCTTGCCATCGCTCGGAACGTGACTCAAGCGGTGCGAAAAGGTTATCAAGATCAGTGGCCTGAAGAAAAGGTGGACCATTGGCACGGATATCGGCGACATCATTTTATGGTGGCTGGGCAATCAGCCTGGGTGGTTCGTCCCTTGAAAGCGGCTCCAAACAGGCCATGGATCTGGCGGGCTCGTTTTCCGGGGTTTCATGCCGAAATGGATCTCCAGATGATCGGTCACGGTTTTCACGTCGCCTATGTGGATGTGGCCGGACTTTACGGTAACGCACGCGCCATGGAGATTGGCGATGCCTTATATACTCGGTTGACGCAGGATCATCAGCTTTCGCCCACTCCCGTGCTGGAAGGAGTCAGTCGCGGTGGTTTATTTGTTTACCATTGGGCCGCCCGTCATCCGGAATCAGTCAGCGCCATCTATTGTGACACCCCGGTGTGTGATCCTCGCAGTTGGCCTGGGGGCAGGGGAAGTGGGATCGGATCGCCGGGGGATTGGAATCGTTTCATGGAAGTGAACCAGTTGAAGTCGGATCAGATGGACACTTTCGAGCCCGAGACGTTTGAAAAAGCCGCCGTGATAGCAGGCGCCCGGATTCCCGTCATGCATGTGATTTCTGAGAATGACACCGTCGTTCCTCCTTCTGAAAACACCCTGGTCTTAAAGACCAGGCTGGAGGCATTGGGGCACGGGATGGAATTGATTCGTGTACCTTTTGGGACGGAGCCATCCCACGGCCATCACTTCACACACCCGGAGCCGGATCGGGTGGTTCGGTTTATGTTGAACCATGCCAAATGAGCAGGAGCGAGTTGATTGGTCGTTTTTTCACCGTTTTTTTTGTGAATCCCTCCTCGATTATTTGCGTTCTTCTCGAATCTGAGTAAACTATTTCCATGAATCGTGTTTCGAGTGGCATCTCCATCCTTTTGCTTGTTTTCTGCTTTGCGTTTTCCGGATGTCAACCCATGTCGGTTGCCAGAGTGGACGAGGAGCGGGAAGCCTATTATATGGATGCCAAAGAGAAGCTTTTTGCCGGGGATTACGAGGAAGCTGCGATCGGTTTTGAGCGTGCTCTGGAGGTGAACCCCAAAAACGCAGCCGCGCATCTCGAATTGGGTTTGCTTCACTACGAGCACCTTCACAACTACGTTTCCGCCATCTATCATTTTCGGAAAATGCTTGAGCTTCGGCCGGATCATCTGATGGCTGGACAGATCAAGGATCATTTGACCCGATGCGAAATGGATTTTGCCTCCTCGATTCATCTGGGACCCCTTAATCAAAACACCGAGACAAGAATTCGTAATCTGGTTGAAACAAAAGAGGATCTTGAAGAGAAAGTTCAGAGTCTGGAAGGACAGTTGCGCCAGATGCGCAGTGTCCTGGCCGCTCAAAGCAACGACCTCAAAACGGCTCAGGAAAATGCCGGTCAACGCCGACAAACTGTTGGTTCCGTCAACGGCAACGAGCGCACGAATCAGCTTTCCAAACCTGCTGTCGAAAGAGTATCGGCAATAGAGTCTTCGCAAACGGATCTCACGCCGGTATCCACCACCCCCACATACCGCAAACACATGGTGCGGGCTAATGACAGTTTTTACAAACTTTCCCGCAAATACGGAGTCACACCCAAGGTAATTGCCGATGTCAACCCGGGTATTGACTCGACCAAGCTCCAGATTGGACAGGTGCTGAACATCCCTTATCCAACGGCAACCGCCTCGCGATGAACCGTGTCTGCTTGATCCTCGCTGGCTGTTTCTGGGTGGGGATGAATGTGCTGCTCTGGCGCTCGGAATACGGCGGCGGATCGACCGGTACCACTCTGCCAGTCGACAATGTGGTTGCCAAAATACTCGAAACACCCGATCCCTCGGAGCTGGAGATCTATTATCAGAATGAACGAGTGGGCAGTTGTCGCTGGATGGTGAGCCAGCTCAGCGAGATCGAACATGAACCCGATACCGGTGACGAAGTCGACCTCGAAGCCGCTGAAATGTCGGGGTTGATCAAGAAAATCAAATCATTTGCCATCAATCTCGACGGACACCTCCAATGGCAGGAACAGACCAGGCGTATACGTTATATGTTGAACGTGAATCTTACTCCCGATTGGAAGTGGACTTCGCTCGACGCCAAAGTGGGGTTCAGGGATCAGTGGTTTCATGTGCATTCGAAACAGTCTGAAGGCACGGTGAGTTTTGAGCTTGAACAGGGTGCTTCAAAATGGGACAGCGTGATTACCTTCGAGCAATTGAAGCGTCCTGAAGCACTCCTTGAGCAGTGGCTGCCGGAGAATCCCCTATTGGTCGGCTTGGCGGCACCCCTGCTGGCTCAGGCCAAGGCCCTTGTCGGGGATGTAAACAATCCGGCCTTGGGATTGGTAAGCTGGGGGGATAACTGGAAAGCCTTTTCGGATTGGTTGACCATTGCACATTCCAGAATGCGCGTCTACCGCATGGAGCACTCCCTTGATGATGAACCAAGTGTATCGGTCACCATCAATCGTGCGGGAGAAATCCTCACGGTCACCCTGCCTCAACGCCTTCTTATCAAGAATGAAGGAGTGCTTGGATTGTAGTTTTCCAACCGAATGGACAAGATGTATGGCGGTACATGGTGTGCGCTTTGGCTTTTCAATCGTTGGTTTTGTGTGTTTGAATGATCCGGCAGTTCGTTAAATTCTTACCCGTTCATGGAAAATAACACATCCAATCAGCAAACAACAGGCGGTGAAAATCATCCAATCTCCGTTTCGGTCCCGAGTCCTTTCAAAAAATGGGCCTTTCGCCTGTTGGCCATGCTTTTGGTTTCCGGATGTGTGTTGGGTGGTCTGGAAGGTACCCTGCGATTGATCGGATTTGGAGATCACCCCTATTTTTTTCAAAAGCGGGTTTTTAACAACACTGAATATTGGACTGAAAATCCTGGTTTTCTCTATCGCTTCATGCCCAGGACACAGGCCCGATCCCCTCGGCCCGTGATGTTCCCGGTCAAGAAGGCCGAAAATGTCGTTCGAATTTTCGTGTTGGGCGAATCCGCAGCCATGGGAGATCCTGAACCTGCTTTTGGCCTGGCTCAGCTGCTCAGGGTATTGTTGAGGGATCGGTTCCCGAACAAGGAATTTGAAGTGATCAATACCGCCCTAACCGCCATTAATTCACACCTGATCCTGCCACTGGCACATGAATGCGTCGAAAAGGACGCTGATTTTCTGGTGATTTACATGGGCAATAATGAAGTCGTCGGCCCTTTCGGCCCAGGAACGGTTTTCGGTGATCATTCACCTAACTTAACCACGTTGAAATGGGGGCTGGCGCTGAAAAAGTTCCGACTGGGCCAGCTGGTGGATCACCTGGCCACTACGTTTGCGACCGGTTCCTCTGCGAATGCCTGGGGTGGCATGGCCATGTTTCAGGAAAAGCAGGTCAGCCGTGATGACCCGCGTTTGCAGGCCGTGTATGATCATTTTCAGTCTCAGGTACGCGATCTGGTTTCACTTCCCAGACGTTCCGGTGTTCCGGTTTTCATCAGTACGGTGCCCTGCAATCTCAGAGATTCGGCGCCTTTCGCGTCGAGTGTTCCATCCAGTCTGTCGGATGAAGATAAGCAAGCTTGGCAGGCGCATTACGATCAAGGTGTGCAACTGAAAAAGGCCGGACTTTTGTCTGAGGCTTTTCTCCACTTTCAGGAAGCTGAATCCCTGTTTTCGGAGCATGCGGATCTGCAGTTTCAATTGGGGCAATGCCTGATTCAAATCGGCACCCCTGAAGAGGCTCCCACACATTTCCTGCTCGCCAGAGAACTCGATTTGCTGCGGTTTCGAGCCGATGATCGATTGAATCAGATCATACGCGACGCCTCCAAAGGTCAAATCTCCGCCGGAACGCATTTTTTGGATGCCGTTCAAGTGTTCGCGGAACACTCGGATTACGGTCTGCCGGGTAATGATCTTTTTTGGGACCATGTGCATCTCAAGTTTTTGGGGAATTATTTGCTGGCAAAGCTTTATGCAGAAAATGTTGCAACCGTCCTGGCGATGCAAAGCGGAGGCGGAACGAAGCAGGCTGTTGCGTGGTTGGGTGCCGAACAATGTGCCCGGCGAATGGGCTTGACCCGCTGGGGGCAGTATCAGATGACAAGCACTATGTTCTCCAGGCTCAACGTCCCGCCTTTCACAGGGCAGTCCAACCGCGCTGAAGTGAACACTGTCATGGCGGAGGAAATTCGGTTGCTTCGCATGGAGCCTGATCAGGAAAAGTTGAAAGCCATGTCCGATCTCTACCTGGCTACGATTCAAAACGACCCCGGAAATTGGTTGCTGTATGATCAGCTTGCGCGGTTCTTAAAAGCCGTGGGTGATCGTGAAAATGCTGTGATCCAATGGAAAAAGGTGATCGAACTTGTGCCTCACCATTTCATGGCTCGATATGAGTTGGGGACCTTGCTTAAAACGTCCGAGGTGACTGTAGGGCTGGCGGAACGTTATCTGCGGGAGGCAATTGAGTTGCGTCCATACATTCCTCAAGTGCATTCCGAACTGGGGCTTTGCCTCGGGCGGCAGAACAAGTATCAGGATGCCAGTGAGTCATTTCAAAGGGCCATTGAGTTGAATCCAAAGGACGTTAACGTTCATGTCAACTGGGCGATTGCGTTAAATCTGATGAAAAAAAACGACGAAGCCATTCACCGCCTTGAGCAGGCTTTGACTGTGTCCACCAACAGTGTCCCCGCTCATTTGAACATGGCTCGTTTTCTGGCTCCCGGTAAGGATTGGGGTCGGGTTCGTTATCATCTCAATCAAGTGCTTAGGTTGGATCCGGACAATGCCGAGGCAATCGAAGCGTTGGGCAAGGTGGAAGCGATGACACCTGGTTCTGCTCCGCAATGAGTGAGTCTTTTAAGCTTGCCCAATTGAGCATCCAATCGAAACACATCCAGCATCATCGACCTGATTAGGGCACGTTCTTCACATTTTGACTTGTCACAGAACTGCCATTCTTGGTAAAAACTCTCTCATCCATTAATACGTGCCTTGGTTCGGAAGCCGAAGCATTATGTGGTTTTGCAGTGTTGTAATTAAATGCAAATCAAGAACGATATGAGTAAAAATAAATATAACTTATTCACACGTAGTAAGTTGGGGTTTGCTTCGCTCTCTGCGGCCGTCATCGGCCTCAGTGGTGTTGCAAACGCTGGCGATGTCACATGGGATTTCAATAGTGATCCCGTAGACGACGGAATTGTTCTGTCCGGTAACAACGACGCTATTTGGGTCGAAGAGGGCGGAAATGACGGTGGCTTCTTGGCGGTTACATACCCCGAAGGTGGCCAGACAGGCTTCGTAGCATTCCCAAGCATTGACGCCGACAACGAAATCGTTGCCGGTTTCAAATTGTCAGGTGATGCACGTATCGGTAACAGTACCGGTGATCGTGCTGCGGATGGTTTCAGTGTGAGCTTGGCTCGCGACAACGGAACCGATCCTGTGATTGAAGACTTGAACACCAATGGAGCCATCGGTGATCAGGGTAGTTTCGCAGGCGGCATTGCCGAAGGTGGAACAACCACTGGTGTCGCAGTCAGCTTCGATACCTGGCAGGGTAACACACTGCCTGACGGTGGTGACATTGAAGGTATTATTGTCCGTGTGGACAACGTGACCATCACTCGTGAAGGTTTGCCTACTCGCCACGGTGAATGTGATGACATCACCAGTCTTCAGACCGGTCCTCGTAATCCTGATTATTGGGCCGACGGTGGAGATCCTCGCGATCCTGAATCCTGGGCCGACTTGTGCTGGCAGCCATTCTCTGTGGAAGTGACCGCTCCTACAGGTGGTGAACTCGCCAAGCTCACGGTGGAATTCAAAGGAAACAAAGTGCTCGACGCGTTCGAACTCGACTACTTCCCCACCAAGAGCCGTTTGGTTCTCGCTGGTCGAACCGGTGGTGCTAATGAGCACACTCACTTCGACAACCTGCACTTGACCACAACCGCCATCACCGGCGGTGGCGCTCCTCCCAAGCCAGGCGACCTGGCTGTGGACCTCGAAGGCGCTGGTTTCGTACGTTTGTCTTGGGAAGAAGCCAACACTCCTGACTTGGTTGCTTACAAAGTCGAGCGTGATGGTGTTCAGTTGTCTGGTCAAGTGACAGACACCACCTTTGACGACTTCGGTGTGAGCCCTAACACTACCTACAAGTACAAAGTTTACACCATGAGCATCGATGGTACTCTTTCCGAAGAGGCTACCAACGAAGTGACAGCAACCACCATCGACGTTGTCGAAGTGGAAGCATTCCAGAACATGCTTGTTTTCGAAGGAATTGGTGGAACGGATACTCCAACCTTGATCTTCGATACCCCTGATTTCCCAGACAATCCAACACGCACCGTGTTCATCAATGGTTTGGACTTCACTCCTGGTGGTATTGCTGACAACTATGGTGGTTTGGTTACCGGAACCTTGACTCCTCCAGTTTCCGGGGATTACCACTTCTTCATTCGTTCGGACGATGCTTCCGAGTTCTTCTTGAACGATGGCGGAGCTGATATCCCAGATCCTACTTCCGACTTCCCAATCGCATTCGAAACCGGATGCTGTAACGGCTTCTATGAGCCAGGTGAAGACGATGCCACAACTGTGACGCCAATTCCTTTGACTGCTGGCACAAAATATGGTTTCGCCATGGTGCTCAAAGAAGGTGGCGGTGGCGACTGGTTCCAGGTGGCATGGCGTCGCGAAGGTGACGACACCCCTGCTGCTGAATTGGCGCCAATCACGGGTTCCGCTGTGGGTGGTGGTCTCGGCGATCCTACCGGTGCCTGGATCAACATCACTTCTCAACCTCAGGACG